>JAUVXK010000034.1 GCA_030603635.1 Burkholderiales bacterium
TCTTCGGCGTTGGTCCGCAGGATGAACCCGCCGCCCCCTTCGGCCGTGAGCGCCACCAGCCGCTGGCGCAAGGCCTCGCGCTGAGCGTAAGGGATTTTCTGCGACACGCCGATGTGCTTGTCCTGGGGCAGGAACACCAGCAAGCGCCCAGCGATGCTGATCTGCGCCGTGAGCCGCGCGCCCTTGCTGCCGATCGGGTCCTTGAGCACCTGTACCATCAGCGCCTGACCCTCGAAGATCTGCCGCTCGATGGGCAGTACCGGCGCCGAGGCGGTGGCGGGAGCGCTCACCGTGGGCGCACCGTCTGCCGCCGGCTGGCCACTCGCCACCAGTGGCGCCTTGTCCTTGCCCGCATGGCGGGCGGTGATGTTGGGCAGGAGATCGGCCACGTGCAAGAAGGCGGCCCGGTCCAGCCCCACGTCGATGAACGCAGACTGCATGCCGGGCAACACGCGCGAGACCTTGCCCAGGTAGATGTTGCCCACCAGCCCACGCTCCAGCGTGCGTTCGATGTGCACTTCCTGCACGGCGCCCTGCTCCACCACCGCGACACGGGTTTCCTGCGGGGACCAGTTGATGAGGATGTCTTGTGCCATGGTGCGATTACAGCAGACGCAGACCGGCGGCGCGCAGCACCTGCGCCGTCTCGTAGGCGGGCAGCCCCATGATGCCGGTGTAGCTGCCGCTGATCCGCTTGACGAAGAGCCCGGCCAGACCCTGAATGCCGTAGGCGCCCGCCTTACCCATGGGCTCCCCGCTGTCCACGTAGCGGCGGATGTCGGTCGCCGACCACTCTCCAAACTCGACCTGGGAACGGCTGAGCGCCTGCCAGACCTGTCCCCGTTGAGCGACGGCCACCGCGGTCAGCACCTGATGCCGACGCCCGACCAGGGCCTGCAACATGCGCCGCGCATCGGCCTTGGACGCCGGCTTGCCGAGGATCTCGCGCCCGAGCGCGACCGTGGTGTCCGCGCACAGCACCGGGCCGTCTGGCAGCCCCCGGCGCTGCAGACGGGTGACAGCGGCGTCGAGCTTGTGGCGCGTCACGCGCTGGACATAGCGCGCGGGGTCCTCGTTCGGGCGCACCGCTTCCAGCGCTTCGGCATCCTCATCGGCATCGGGAAGGAGCAATTCGCTTCGAACGCCCCATTGCGCCAGCAGATCGCGCCGACGGGGGCTTTGGGAGGCCAGGTAGACCCAGGGGGTGGCGTGCGGTTCGGCCATGCGGAATCATTCCCGGTGATAAGGGTGGTTGGCATTGACCGACCAAGCCCGGTAGAGTTGTTCGATCAGCAGCACGCGCGCCAGTGCATGCGGCAGGGTCATGTCGGACAAGCGGATGCGCAGGTAGGCAGCGGCCTTGAAGGCCGGATCCAGACCGTCGGGCCCACCGATGACCAGGGCCACGTCGTCACCGCTCATCTGCCATTCCCGCAGGTGCCTGGCCAGGGCCACGGTGGTGAGTGCCGTGCCGCGCTCGTCCAGGGCCACCACACGCGCCCCTTTGGGGATGGCCGCCTCGATGCGGGCGCGCTCCGCCGTCAGGAGGGTGTCCAGCGTCTTGGAGCCTCGTGGTTCGGTCTTGACGGTCTTGATCTCCACCCGGCAGTCGGGCGGGAAGCGCTTGGCGTAATCGTCGTAGGCGGTCTGGGCCCAGTCGGGCATGCGCTGCCCGACCGCGACGATCACGAGCTTCATGCCTTGGGCTTACGGGCAGGGGCCTTCTTGGCCGCGGCTTTTTTCGCGGCCGGCTTCTTGGCCTCCGCCCCAACCTTGACTACCTTCACCGGCGTGCTGCGGGCTGCCCCCATGGTTTTGCTCGTCGGTCGGCTCGCGGTCTTGCGAGCAGGTGCCGTTTTGCCCGCCGGCTTGGCGGACTTGGCGCTGTTGGCAGGCTTGGGGGGCTTTGCAGGTGCCTGGGCGGCCAACGCCGCAGCGGCCGTCTTGCGCACCTTCTTGGCGGGAACTGCCGCCACTTCAGCCTTGGGAGCGCGGGGCTTGCGGGCCGGCTTGGCCAGGCTTTCGGTCGGCTGAGCCACCTTGGCCTTGGCCGCATGCTTGATGCGCACCGGCTTTTCACCCCAGATTTCTTCCAGCCGGTAGTACTGGCGAATAGTGGGTTGCATCACATGAACCACGGCGGCACCGCAATCCACGATGATCCATTCGCCGTTGTCCTCACCCTCGGTGCGTGGCTTGTCGAAGCCCGCTTCACGCACGGCGTCACGGACACTGGCGGCCAACGCCTTGGTCTGGCGGTTCGACGTGCCGCTGGCAACGATGACGCGCTCGAACAGGGGGGACAACGATTCGGTGTTGAACACCTGGATGTCCTGGGCCTTGACGTCTTCCAGGCCATCGACGATGGCACGCTGGAGTTTCTGGATGTTTTTTTTCGCGGCGGCTTCGCTCATGTAGGCGTTTCGTAGAGGTGGTGTTCGGAAATATAACGCGCAACGCCCGCTGGCACCAGCACATCCAGGTCGGGGTAGCGTCGGCTTTGCCCATGCACATGGGCACGGATGGCGGTGGAACTGGTGGGATGCAGCGGCATCCGCAGGCGCTCGAACGGGATGTCCACGCCGCTCAGATCGGCCTCCGCCACAGCTGCAGGCTCGGCATCGGCAGCCATGTGGATGGGCCGGTTGGCCACCGCAAGCGTGGCGTGTCGCAACACCTCTTCCCAGCGGCTCCAGCTCTTGAAGGCCAGCAACTGGTCGGCCCCGAGTATCAGGTACAGGCGCGCGCCGGGGTATTCGGTGGCCAGTTCGCGCAGGGTGTCCGCCGTGTAGGACGGCCCCTCCCGATGGATCTCCCGCCGGTCGATTTGGACGCGTGGCAGGTCGCCAAATGCGGCCTCGCACATGGCCACCCGGTGCGCTGCGGGCGAAAGGACTCGCGACTTGTGCCAGGCATGCCCCGTGGGCATGACGTGCAGCACCTGCAACCCGAGCTGAGAAAGAGCGGTTTCGGCGAGAGCGCGGTGGGCCCAGTGCGGCGGATCGAATGCGCCGCCGAACATGCCCACTCGCACCATCGGGGCGTCGCTCACAGCCAGTCCCGGCGAACCAGGAATTCGTGGGTCAGGCGGTGCTCCGGGCTGCCGGGCTGGGGGCGCTCGTTGTAGGACCAGCGGACCAGGGGCGGCATCGACAGGAGGATGGATTCGCTGCGGCCACCGGACTGCAGACCGAAATGGGTGCCCCGGTCCCACACAAGATTGAACTCCACATAGCGGCCACGCCGGTACAGCTGGAACTGGCGCTCGCGCTCGGCATACGCGGTGTCCATGCGGCGCCGGACAATGGGCAGGTAGGCATGCAGGAAGGCATCGCCGACCGCCTGGGTCATGGCAAAACCGCCTTCGAAACCGAGTTCCGAGAAGTCGTCGTAGAAGACCCCGCCGACGCCACGCTGTTCGTCGCGGTGCTTGAGGTAGAAGTACTCGTCGCACCAGGTCTTGAAGCGGGGGTACTTGTCGCTGCCAAAAGGCTCCAGGGCCTGGGCGCAGGTGCGGTGGAAATGGACCGCGTCTTCCTCGAAGGCGTAGTACGGGGTGAGGTCCATGCCGCCCCCAAACCAGCTCACGGCCTCGCCACCGTTGAGTGGCTGGGCGGTGATCATGCGCACATTCATGTGCACCGTGGGCACATAGGGGTTGCGCGGATGGAAGACCAGCGAAACGCCCAAGGCCTCGAACGGCGCGCCCGCCAGCTCGGGCCGGTGCTGCGTGGCCGAAGGCGGCAGCTTGGAGCCGGTGACGTGCGAGAAGCCACAGCCGGCACGCTCGAACACCACGCCATGTTCCAGGATCTGGGTGATCCCATTGCCCTGCAGGGGCTCGCCCGCCGGCTTCTCCCAGGCGTCGGACAGGAAGGGCTGGCCGTCTATCTCGGAGATGGCGGTCGTGATGCGCAACTGCAGACCGAGCAGGTACTCGCGCATCGCCTCGACATGTGACTGACTCATGACTTCAACGCCCGGTAACCGATATCCCTGCGGTACTGCATGCCATCGAAGGCCACCCCCGCCACGCATGCATAAGCCTTACGCTGGGCGTCGGCCAGGTCCGCCCCCAACGCGGTGGCACACAGGACGCGCCCGCCAGCGGTGACCACCTGCCCATCCTTCATGACCGTGCCAGCGTGGAAAACCACCGCCTCGGCGCTGTCGGCCGGCAGACGGGTGATGGGATCACCCTTGCGCGGCGACAGCGGATAGCCGTGAGCGGCCACGACCACGCCCAGCGCCACGCGATCATCCCACAGCAAGGTCATCTGATCCAGCCGTTGCTCGGTCGCGGCCAGCAGCACCTCGGCCAGATCGCTTTGCAGGCGCATCAGAATGGGCTGGGTTTCCGGATCGCCCATGCGGCAGTTGAATTCCAGCGTCTTCACGGCGCCGCTGGGTTCGATCATCAAACCGGCGTAGAGGAAGCCGGTGTAGGGAATGCCGTCGGCCGCCATGCCGCGTACCGTGGGCAGGATGATTTCTTCCATGGCGCGGCGGTGCACCTCGGGCGTGACCACCGGCGCCGGCGAATAGGCACCCATGCCGCCCGTATTGGGACCCTGGTCGGCGTCCAGCAGGCGTTTGTGGTCCTGGCTGGTGGCCAGTGCCGTCACGGTCTTGCCGTCGCACAGCACGATGAAGCTGGCTTCCTCACCCTGCAGGAAGGACTCGATCACCACGCGCGCACCGCCCTCGTTGTGCGCCACACCCAGGGTGGTGTCCACCAGCATGAAGTCGATGGCCTCGTGGGCTTCAGCCTGCGTCATGGCCACGACCACGCCCTTGCCTGCCGCCAGGCCATCGGCCTTCACGACGATCGGCGCGCCCACCCGATCCACATAGGCGTGCGCCTGCGCCGGGTCGGAAAAGGTTTCGTACGCCGCTGTGGGAATTCCATGGCGTTGCATGAAGGCCTTGGAAAACGCTTTCGAGCTTTCCAGTTGAGCCGCCGCCTGGGTAGGGCCGAAGATGCGCAAGCCATGCACGCGAAACTCGTCCACCACACCAGCCGCCAGCGGCGCCTCGGGGCCCACCACGGTGAGCGCGATGCCATGCGCCTGCGCCCATTCGCGCAACGCGCGAACGTCGGTGATGGGCACGTTGACAAGATCGCTGTCTAGCGCAGTGCCGCCATTGCCCGGCGCCACATACACCTGCGCGACGCGACGAGACTGCTTGAGCTTCCAGGCCAGCGCATGCTCACGCCCGCCACCGCCCACCACCAGCACCTTCATGGGTTCGGTCATTCGTTGATTTCCGCGTTGTGGAACACGTTCTGCACGTCGTCCAGGTCTTCCAGCACATCCAGCAGTTTTTGCATCCTGGCTGCGTCTTCGCCTGCCAGGGCAATGGTGTTGTCGGCACGCATGGTCACCTCGGCCAGCTCGGGTGTCAGGCCGGCGGCCTCCAGGGCGTTCTTCACGGCCTCGAAATCACCGGACGCGGTGATCACCTCAATGGCGCCTTCGTCGTCGGTGATCACGTCTTCGGCTCCGGCTTCCAGGGCCACCTCCATGACCCGGTCTTCGGACGTTCCAGGTGCAAAGACCATCTGCCCGCAGTGCTTGAACTGGAAAGCCACCGACCCCTCGGTGCCCAGGTTGCCACCGTGCTTGCTGAACGCGTGCCGGACCTCGGCCACGGTACGCACGCGGTTGTCGGTCATCGTGTCCACGATGATGGCCGCACCACCGATGCCGTAGCCCTCGTAACGGATTTCCTCGTAGTTCACACCCTCAAGGTTGCCGGTGGCCTTGTCGATGTTGCGCTTGATGGTGTCGGCCGGCATGTTGGCCGCCTTCGCCTTCTCGATCGCCAGCCGCAGCCGGGGATTGGCCGTGGGATCGCCCCCCCCTTGACGCGCCGCCACCATGATCTCGCGCACCACCCGCGTCCAGATGCGCTGGCGCTTCTCGTCCTGCCGGCCCTTGCGGTGCTGGATGTTGGCCCACTTGGAATGCCCTGCCATGTCTGCCCTCGAATGTCCTGATGCTTTGGTACTGCAAACCTTGCATTGTACTTTTCGCCTCTAGGGAGTTTCCCCAGCCCCTGCCGGCAGGCCCGGCACCTCCGTATACTGGACGCATACGATGAGGACATCACCGAACAGGAGACACGGATGCTCGACCCGCTGAGCGCCGCTGGGTGGCTGCTGGCCGTGCTCGCGGCCGCCGGATGGTGGCGCGAGCACCGGGCGCGGTGCCGGGCCGAAGCCGAGGTCATCCCCGAGCGGCAACGGTTCTCCGAGTTGCTGGAACGGCTCGGGATCGGTCACTGGATCCGGGACCTGGAAACCCAGGAAATGTGGTGGTCCACCAGCTTCCGTCATCAGCACGGCATGGCTGATGCCCTCCCGGCACTCCGTGAACACATGCTGGAAATCCTCCATCCCGAGGATCGCGAAAGCTTTTCCGCCCAACTCGACGAGGCCTACCGGCACGGGGAAGGCAGAATGGCGTACCGTTCGCTTGCCCCCGATGGCAACCTGCGCCACCACGTGGTGCGCATCGCCGTGGCGGCAGACCCGAAAACCGGGCACCGGCTCGCCTACGGTTTCAACCTCGACATCACCGAACACGTCCACCTGCAACGCGCCTTGCAGGAACGCACCGCCTATCTGGAAGCCATTGTCGGTCATCTGCCCATGGGCCTGAGTGTGTTCGACGGCGACTTGCGCCTCAAAGTCTGGAACGCTGAGTTTGCCAAGGTCCTCGATCTGCCCCAGAACCTGATCCACGAAGGCGTGGACTTCGGAGAGCTGATCCGAGTGCCTGCCCGGCGTGGCGAGTACGGCGAAGGGGACATTGAGCAGATGGTGCGCCAGCGCCGCGAACTCGCCTTGCGTTTCCAGGCGCACCGCTTCGAGCGCACACGCCCCAACGGCCGCACCCACCTGGTGATCGGGGAACCCATCGTCCACGAGGGACAGGTCACAGGCTTCGTCACCACCTACACCGACATCACGGAGCAGAAGCACGAGCGGGAACGCCTGGAGCAGACGTCCGACATGCTGCGCACGCTGATCGAGCACATCCCCGCCGGTGTCACGATGGTGGACCGCCATTTGCAAATGGTGGCCTGGAACGACCGTGTACGGGAACTGCTCGACCTCCCGGCCGAGCTGTTCCAGGCGCCACGGGTGACGCTGGAGTCGATGTTCCGTTTCAATGTGGAGCGCGGCGAGTATGGCCCCTGTGACAACCCGGAGGGGCTGGTACAGACCCTGCTGGAGCGCGCGCGCTACTTTCAGCCACACGCCTTCGAGCGCACCCGCCCCAATGGGCGCGTGCTCTACATTCAAGGGCAACCGCTGGCCACGGGCGGATTCGTGACGGTGTATTCCGACATCACAGAACAGAAGACTCACGAGGCCGAGATCAAGCGGCTCGCCCGCACCGACCCGCTCACGGGCCTGGATCACCGCGGTGCTTTCACCATCGGGTTGCGCCAGGCCCTGGCCCAGGCGGAACGGCTGGAAGGCCAACTTGCCGTGCTCTTCATCGACATGGACCGTTTCAAGGCCATCAACGACTCACTCGGTCACGAAACCGGTGACGCCGTGCTGATCGAGACGGCGCGGCGCCTGCGCGAGCGGCTGCGTCACAGCGATATCGTGGCCCGCATCGGTGGGGACGAATTCGTCGTGGCCCTCACCGGAATCGAGGCCGGACTGGACGCCGGACAGGTCGCCAGCCAGCTGGTTCAGGCGCTGAGCGCCCCCTACCCCACGCCGCGGGGTGACGTCCGCCTGTCGCCTTCGATCGGCATCGCGCTCTACCCACAGGACGGCCGCGAAGAAAACGAACTGCTGCGATTGGCCGATCTGGCCATGTACCACGCCAAGAGCGAAGGCGGCGCCGGCTTCCGTTTCTACGCCCCGGCGATGAATGAGGCCGTTGTCCAACGACTCGACTTCGAACAACGCTTGCGCCAGGCCTTGGAGGCCGACCGCATGGAGCTGCACTATCAACCCATCCACCGGCTGATGCCGGGCCTGCCCCTCATCGGCTTCGAGGCCCTGCTGCGCTGGCCCGTGGGTGAGGGTCGCTACATCCCTCCGGACCAGTTCATTCCGATTGCCGAAGAGTCCGAGCTGATCGAGCTGATCGGCCAATGGGTCTGCAGAACGGCCGCGCGGCAGGCACGAGAGTGGCGGGAGCAAGGCATCATGCCTCCCCGGGGTGGCTGGCGTATCTCCATCAACCTGTCGCCTCGCCAATTCGACCGGGCCGATCTGGTGGAGCGCCTCGGGGACTGTTTTGCCAAACAGGATCTGGGGCTGGACTGCGTGACGTTCGAGGTCACCGAAGGCGCGATGATGCGGGACCCCCAGCGCGCGGAGCAGCAGTTGCAGACGCTGCGTGCCCGGGGAGCCCAATGTGCGGTCGACGACTTCGGAACCGGCTACTCCTCGTTGAGTTATCTACGGCATTTCGCGATCGATTACCTCAAAATCGACAAATCCTTTGTGCATGCCCTGGGGCCTCGACCGGACGACCTCGCCATCGTGACGGCCGCCATCGGCCTGGCACACCAGCTTGGGCGCAAGACGGTGGCCGAAGGCGTCGAAACGGTCGAACAACTGGCCTGTCTGGAACGCCTCGGATGCGATGCCGTACAAGGCTTCCTGCTCAGTCGCCCCATGCCGGCTGGCGACGTTCCGGCGTACGTCGATCGGGTGGCGCGAGGCGATCACCAGCCCTCGGCCAGGCCTTCCGCGTAGTCGTACAGAGCCCCCAGAATCGTTTCGGCACGGTCGTCGCCACGGGCACTGGCGGCCTCGGCAAGTTCGTCCACCCGTTCGAAGAGTTGCTCCACCGTCCGTCCTCCGGCTGCGCCATGCATCAGCCGGTCCCGGCAATGGGCTTGCCAGCGCGCCCGAAGCTCGTCATTGAGGGTCTCGGGAAAGTTGCGGGCACGGTAGCGCCACAGGAGAATGGAAAGACGCTCATCGTCGAAAACGGCCTTGTCCCAGGCAGGATCGCCCGGAGGCAGGGGCCGCAGAGCGGCCAGACGTCTGCGGTCGCTGTCACCGACGAACCCCCCATAGAGGTCCAGTTCCGGGTCCACCCCAGCGACCGACGCCGGGCGCTCGAACACCTCGGCCCAGATGGCGCTCATGTCGGGCAGGGCCATGGCATGGGTGGCATGCGCCAGACAACGGTCGAGGTCGATACCCCAGCGCTCGGCCAGCGAGGGCCGAAGGGTCCCCAAATGCCCCACCACCATGGGGGACTTGTTGAGGTGAATGCTTTTGATGGGCAAGCGGGTGATGCCGGGGGGCAAGTCGTCCTGTCGAGTGAACAGGCGCTCTCGAATGGCGACACTGTCAAGGTCGGCCAGCTCGCGTGGATCGCAGGCCAGGTCCCAGGCGAGCAGCTCGTTGCGGTTTGAAGGATGGCTGGCAAGCGGCCACATCACCCCCAGGCAACCCCGCTCCGGCGGGAACATGCCCGATACGTGCAGAAAGGGCTTGGCCTGAGCCGCGACCACCGGCAAACCCAGTTCGGCGGCCACGCGGTCCTTCTTGTGCAGCGCGAAGGCAAAGTCAAACAGCTTGGGCTGGCGCTGGCGGATGAACCGGGCGAGCGCGATGGTGGCCCGGACGTCGGAAAGCGCGTCGTGCGCCGCTTCGTGGGCAAGCCCGTTGGCCCGTGTCAGATCCTCCAGTTTGAAGCTCGGCTTGCCATCGGGTTTGCGCGGCCATTCGATCCCTTCGGGCCGCAGCGCATACGTCATGCGCACCACGTCCAGCAGGTCCCAACGGCCGCAACCGTTCTGCCACTCCCGGCCATAGGGGTCGATCAGGTTGCGCCAGAAGAGGAAGCGGGTGAACTCGTCGTCGAAGCGGATGGTGTTGTAGCCCACGCCCACGGTACCGGGCGCCCCGAGTTCGGCCTCAATGCGGGCGGCAAAGGCATATTCGGGCAACCCTTTTTCCAGGCACAGCTGCGGGGTGATGCCGGTGATGAGGCAACTCTCGGGATCAGGCAGATAATCCGGCGACGGACGGCAGTAGATCATCACCGGCTGGCCGATCTCGTTGAGTTCGGCATCGGTCCGGATGCCGGCGAACTGCGCGGGCCGGTCGGACCTGGGATTGGTCCCAAAGGTTTCGTAATCGTGCCAGAGGAAGGTATGGGCGCTCATGGGGCTCCATTACAACCCAAACCGCTACGGCCCAGCCATCCTCCGGATGGGGGAGTTCAGGTATGCTGCCCCCATGAAAATCGCCTTATTGCTGCTGCCCCCGCTTGCCTTGGCGCTCAGTGCCTGCAGCACGCCACCCCCGACCCCGCAAGGCATGCCGGACGTGCCCATGAACCGGGCGCACTACGCCTGCAGCGACGGCACGGACATCGAGATGCGATTTTTCCCGCTGCAAGGCGTGGGAGTGCTCATCCGCCACGGCAGGAACCACGAACTGCAGCAACAACCCGCCGCCTCTGGTTTCCTGTACACCAACGGCCCGATCCGCGTGCAGGGCAAGGGCGACGAACTGATGCTCGCGATCGGGCGCATGGTGCCGATCACCTGCCGGGTGCGCGACTAAACGGCGCTCGGCAGCCAGGCAATGACCTGGCCGCCGCGACTCAGTCGGCCGTGGCTTCCTCCGGCTCTGCCGGTTCGGCCTTGGACGCACGCTCTTTCTTCGCCAGGGGCTGGATGTCGAGCTTGACGTCGGGCTTGTCCTCGACAGTGGTGTCGATGTCTACCGTCAAGCGCCCCCCATCGGTCAGGCGACCGAAGAGCAGTTCGTCGGCGAGGGCACGGCGGATGGTGTCCTGGATCAGGCGCTGCATGGGACGGGCACCCATCAGCGGATCGAAGCCCTTCTTGGCCAGGTACTTGCGCAGGTCGTCGGTGAAGGTGACCTCCACCTTCTTCTCTGCCAGTTGCTGCTCCAGTTGGAGCAGAAACTTGTCGACCACGCGCAGGATGATCTGCTCGTCCAGCGCCTTGAAGCTGACGATGGCATCCAGCCGGTTGCGGAACTCGGGGGTGAACAGCCGCTTGATGTCGGCCATCTCGTCGCCCGCCTGACGCTCGGTGGTGAAACCGATGACAGCCTTGTTCATGGTTTCGGCGCCCGCGTTCGTCGTCATGATGATGATGACGTTGCGGAAGTCGGCCTTGCGCCCGTTGTTGTCGGTCAGGGTGCCGTGGTCCATGACCTGCAACAGCACGTTGAAGATGTCCGGGTGGGCCTTTTCGATCTCGTCGAGCAGCAGCACGCAATGCGGCTTCTTGGTCACGGCCTCGGTGAGCAGCCCGCCTTGGTCGAAGCCGACATAGCCCGGAGGTGCCCCGATCAGGCGACTCACGGCGTGGCGCTCCATGTACTCGGACATGTCGAAGCGGATCAGCTCGATGCCCAGGATGTAGGCCAGCTGCTTGGCCGCTTCGGTCTTGCCCACGCCAGTTGGGCCGCTGAACAGGAACGCACCGATCGGCTTGTCAGGCTTGCCCAGACCGGAACGAGACATTTTGACGGCAGATGCCAGCACTTCGAGCGCCTTGTCCTGCCCGAACACCACGGCCTTGAGGTCGCGTTCCAGCGTCTGCAACCTGCTGCGGTCGTCGCTGGACACGCTGGTCGGGGGAATGCGGGCGATCTTGGCCACGATTTCCTCGATCTCGGACTTGCCGATGGTCTTCTTGCGCTTGGACGGCACCTGGATGCGCTGGGCAGCGCCGGCCTCGTCGATCACGTCGATGGCCTTGTCGGGCAGATGGCGGTCATTGATGTACTTGGCGCTGAGTTCGGCCGCTGCCTGCAGGGCGGCGGCCGCGTATTTGACACTGTGGTGCTCCTCGAAGCGGCTCTTGAGGCCCTTGAGGATGTCCACCGTCTGCTCCACCGTCGGCTCGACCACATCCACCTTCTGGAAGCGGCGGCTCAGTGCGGCGTCTTTCTCGAAAATGCCACGGTATTCGGTGAAGGTGGTGGCCCCGATGCACTTGAGCTGGCCACTGGACAAGGCCGGCTTGAGCAGGTTGGACGCGTCCAGCGTGCCACCCGAGGCGGCGCCGGCGCCGATCAGGGTGTGGATCTCGTCGATGAACAGGATGGCATTGGGCTTGTCCTTGAGCGTCTTGAGTACGCCCTTGAGACGCTGCTCGAAGTCACCCCGGTACTTGGTTCCTGCCAGCAAGGCGCCCATGTCCAGCGAGTACACGCTGGCCTCGGCGAGGATTTCGGGCACGTCTTTCTGGACGATGCGCCAGGCCAGACCCTCGGCAATCGCGGTTTTGCCCACGCCGGCCTCGCCCACCAGCAGCGGATTGTTCTTGCGGCGGCGGCACAGGATCTGGATCACGCGCTCCACCTCGAACTCGCGGCCGATCAGCGGATCGATCTTGCCGTCCTTGGCAGCCTGGTTCAGGTTTTGGGTGAACTGCTCCAGCGGAGAGGCCTTTTCATTGCCCCCACGGGTCTCGGCCGCCTCCTCGTTCTCGGCGGCCCCGCCTTCGCTGGGCTTCGCCGGCTCGGGCGGATCGCTCTTGCGGATGCCGTGAGCAATGAAGTTGACCACGTCCAGCCGCGTCACACCCTGCTGGTGCAGGTAGTACACGGCATGCGAGTCCTTTTCACCGAAGATGGCCACCAGCACATTGGCGCCAGTGACTTCCTTCTTGCCGTTGCCGGTGGACTGCACGTGCATGATGGCGCGCTGGATGACGCGCTGGAAACCGAGCGTGGGCTGGGTGTCCACCTCTTCGGTCCCGGCCACCTGCGGCGTGTTGTCCTTGATGAAATTGGTCAACGATTTGCGCAAATCGTCGATATTGGCGGAGCAGGCACGCAGCACCTCGGCGGCACTGGGGTTGTCCAGCAAGGCGAGCAGCAGATGCTCGACGGTGATGAATTCGTGCCGTTGTTGCCGGGCCTCCACAAAGGCCATGTGCAAGCTGACTTCAAGTTCCTGGGCAATCATGGGGCACTTCCTTAAAACGAGTCTCTAATTTACCGCGATTCCAACCGCCGGTCTGTTGCAAATGGGGCAATTCCGGGCTTATTCAACGGGTTCACTGAGGCACTGCAGCGGGTGGCCATGGTGGCGTGCTGCCTGCAGCACCTGCTCCACCTTGGTGGTGGCCAGATCACGGGTGAACACTCCGCAAACCCCCCGTCCTTCCAGGTGAATCTTCAGCATGATCTGGGTGGCGGTTTCGCGGTCCTTGTTGAAGTACTCCTGCAGCACCAACACCACGAATTCCATGGGGGTGAAGTCGTCGTTCAACAGGACGACCTGGTACATCCTGGGCGGCTCGACGCGCTGGCTTTTGCGTTCGAGCACGACCGCATCGTCCCCGGCGGGAACTTTGGGGGTCAAATCGGGTTGTCGCGGAGTCGTTGCCATGGTCTTTCGATTCTAGCGATTGCGGCCCGTCTGCGCAGGCACTCTCACCCCAGTACCCACGACAAAAAGGGCCACGACCCTGAAAGGACCGTGGCCCACCGTGCCGGTCGCCGACGTCAGGCAGCGAGGGTTTCCAATGCCGTGTTGAAGGTGGCGCTCGGGCGCATCACCTCGGCGAGTTTGGCGGGATCGGGCAGGTAGTAGCCACCAATGTCCACCGGCTTGCCCTGCACGGCGTTCAGCTCCTCGACAATGCGGGTCTCGTTGGCAGCCAGTTGCTCGGCCAGCGGGGCGAATTTGGCCGCCAGTTCGGCGTCCTCGATCTGGGAAGCCAGTTCCTGTGCCCAGTACAGGGCCAGGTAGAACTGGCTGCCCCGGTTGTCGAGCTGACCGGTGCGAGGAGACGGGTTCTTGTTGTTGTCCAGCAACTTGCCGGTGGCGGCGTCCAGCGTTTTGGCCAGCAGCTTGGCCCGCGAATTCTTGTTCTTGATGCCGAGGTCTTCCAGCGACACCGCCAGGGCCAGGAATTCACCCAGGCTGTCCCAGCGCAGGTGATTTTCCTCCACCAGCTGCTGCACGTGCTTGGGCGCGGAGCCCCCCGCACCAGTCTCGTACATGCCGCCACCGGCCATCAGGGGTACGATGGACAGCATCTTCGCCGAGGTGCCCAGTTCCATGATGGGAAACAGGTCGGTCAGATAGTCGCGCAGGATGTTGCCGGTGGCGCTGATGGTGTCCATGCCGCGAATCACCCGCTCGAGGGTGTAGCGCATGGCGCGCACCTGGCTCATGATCTGGATGTCGAGTCCGTTGGTGTCGTGCTCGTGCAGGTACATCTTGACCTTGGTGATCAGCTGCGCTTCGTGCGGGCGGTAGGCGTCGAGCCAGAACACCACGGGCATGCCGGAATTGCGGGCGCGGTTGACGGCCAGCTTCACCCAGTCGCGGATGGCGGCATCCTTGACCTGACACATGCGCCAGATGTCGCCCTGCTCCACGTGCTGGCTCATCAGCACTTCGCCCGTGTCCAGGTCGGTGATGTTGGCCACGCCGTCTTCGGGGATTTCAAAGGTCTTGTCGTGCGAGCCGTATTCCTCGGCCTGCTGCGCCATCAGGCCGACGTTGGGGACCGTGCCCATGGTGCGCGGATCGAACGCGCCGTGCCACTTGCAGAAGTTGATCATCTCCTGGTAGATGCGGGCGAAGGTGGACTCGGGCATCACGGCCTTGACGTCCTTCAAGCGGCCGTCGGCGCCCCACATCTTGCCGCCGTTGCGGATCATGGCGGGCATGGAGGCATCCACGATGATGTCGTTGGGCGAGTGGAAGTTGGTGATGCCCTTGGCAGAATCCACCATGGCCAGCTCGGGGCGGTGCTCGTGGCAGGCGTGCAGGTCGCGCTTGATCTCTTCCTGCAGGCTCTGCGGCAGGGTGGCGATCTTGTTGTACAGGTCGACCATGCCGTTGTTGACGTTGATGCCCAGCTCGTCGAACAGCTTGCCGTGCTTCTCGAAGGCATCCTTGTAGAAGATCTTGACGCAGTGGCCGAACACGATGGGGTGGGACACCTTCATCATGGTGGCCTTGACGTGCAGCGAGAACATCACGCCGGTCTTGTAGGCGTCTTCGATCTCTTTTTCGTAGAAAGCCAGCAGGGCCTTCTTGCTCATGAACATGCTGTCGATGACCTCGCGGTCCTGCAGCTGCACTTCGGGCTTGAGCACGATGGTCTTGCCAGACTGGGTGATCAATTCCATCTTGACGCGACGGGCACGGTCCAGCGTCATGGATTTTTCACCGTGGTAGAAGTCGCCATGGTGCATGTGCGACACGTGCGAGCGCGACGCCTGGCTCCACTCGCCCATGCTGTGCGGGTTCTTTCGGGCGTATTCCTTGACGGCCTTGGGCGCGCGGCGGTCGGAATTGCCTTCGCGCAGCACCGGGTTCACGGCCGATCCCAGACAGCGACCGTAGCGCTTCTTGATGTCTTTTTCATCGTCCGTCTTGGGGTTTTCAGGGTAGTCGGGAACGGCATAGCCCTTGGACTGCAGCTCCTTGATGGCGGCCACCAGCTGGGCCACGGAGGCGCTGATGTTGGGCAGCTTGATGATGTTGGCGTCGGGCTGCAGCGTTTTCTTGCCCAGTTCGGCCAGGGTGTTGGGCACGCGCTGGTCTTCACGCAGGTATTCAGGGAATTCGCCCAGGATGCGGCTCGCCACCGAGATGTCGGCCTCGCTCACGGCAATGCCGGCCGACTGGGTGAAGGCGCGGACGATAGGGAGAAAGGACGCCGTGGCCAGACGGGGAGCCTCGTCGGTCAGCGTGTAAATGATGTTCGCATGGTCGGCAGACATGGACATTCCTTGTGACAGGGGTTGATGGCTATTTCACAATACAAAAAATACTTTTGCAGTGTGCTCGGGCGTTATTATGAGTCATATATAAGACATATGAGCTGATACCCGACCAGCGGACCAGAAAAAAGCCGAGGGCTGGGGGCGCTCGGCTTGAGGTCGGGTCATCGGCTGTGCCTCACATGTGGTCGATCATGACCTGGCCAAAGCCAGAGCACGACACCTGCTCCGCTCCCTCCATGAGGCGGGCGAAGTCGTAGGTCACCTTTTTGCTCAGGATGGCCTTCTCCATCGAGCTGATGATCAGGTCGGCCGCTTCCTTCCAGCCCATGTGGCGCAGCATCATCTCGGCGCTCAGGATTTCGGAGCCCGGGTTGACGTAATCCTTGCCGGCGTACTTGGGCGCGGTGCCATGGGTGGCCTCGAAGCAGGCGACCGAGTCCGACAGGTTCGCTCCCGGCGCAATGCCGATGCCGCCGACCTGCGCAGCCAGCGCGTCGGAAATGTAGTCACCGTTGAGGTTGAGCGTGGCGATGACCGAGTATTCGGCCGGACGCAGCAGGATCTGCTGCAAAAAGGCGTCCGCGATGGAGTCCTTGATGGTGATGTCGCGCCCTGTCTTGGGGTTCTTGAACTTGCACCAGGGTCCGCCGTCGATGTCGACCGCGCCGAATTCCTTCCTGGCCAGGGCGTAGCCCCAGTCGCGGAAGCCGCCCTCGGTGTACTTCATGATGTTGCCCTTGTGCACCAGCGTGACCGAGGGCTTGTCGTTGTCGATGGCGTACTGGATGGCCTTGCGCACCAGGCGTTCCGTTCCCTCGATGGACACCGGCTTGATGCCGATGCCCGAGGTGTCGGGGAAGCGGATCTTGGTCACGCCCATCTCGTCCTGCAGGAACTTGATCAGCTTTTTCGCCTTGTCGCTCTGGGCAGCGTATTCGATACCGGCGTAGATGTCCTCCGAGTTCTCGCGGAAGATGACCATGTTGGTCTTTTCAGGCTGCTTCAGCGGACTCGGGACACCTTTGAAATACTGTACCGGACGCAGGCAGACGTAGAGGTCGAGTTCCTGGCGAAGCGCCACGTTCAGGGAGCGGATGCCGCCTCCAACGGGCGTGGTCAGCGGCCCCTTGATGGACACCACGTATTCCCGCAGCACCTGCAGCGTCTCCTCGGGCAGCCAGACATCGGGACCATAGACCTGGGTGGACTTCTCCCCGGCGTAGACCTCCATCCAGTGGATCCTGCGCCTGCCGCCGTAGGCCTTCGCGACCGCCGCATCGACCACCTTGAGCATCACCGGCGTGATGTCGAGGCCGGTGCCGTCACCCTCGATGTAGGGGATGATGGGCTCGTCCGGCACGTTGAGCGACATGTCGGTGTTGACGGTGATTTTCTCGCCTTGTGCAGGCACCTGGATGTGCTGATACATGGGGAATCGGTCTCCTGTTGATGGAATGGGCACGGAAACTTCCCGGGGTGCGATAGCATCCTCAGCATGAAGGCGACCCGGTCTTGAAAATTCTAGCCAGAAATCGGGTGCCCGCCCGTCACCACGCGACGACTGCATGACTGCCATGAGCTCACGGACCACACTCGATCTGCAACTACACCACCGTTTCGACATCCTGCGCTGCTGGCGCCGGACCTTGGCCATGTGCATGGCTCTGGCGGGACTTCTGGCGTGGCCAGCCGCGGCTCAACAACCCCAGCTCAACCTGCCACGCGTACAGCTTCAGGCAGGCATGCACCTGATCAACGCCCAGGTCGCCAACACGCACCAGCAACGCGCGATCGGCCTGATGTGGCGCCAGGACATGGCGCCCAACGAGGGCATGGTCTTCGTTTTCGAGCAGCCGCAACGCCAGTGTTTCTGGATGCAGAACACCTACCTGCCGCTGACGGCCGCCTTCATCGAGGACGATGGCACCATCGTCAACCTGGCCGACATGAAGCCCCAGACCACCGATTCCCACTGCTCGGACAAGCCTGTGCGCTTCGTGCTGGAAATGCACCAGGGCTGGTTTGCCAAGCGCGGCATCAAAGCGGGCGACCGGCTGCGCGGCGAACTGTTCACCCCGCGCTGAAGCTGCGCAAGGCGGAGCGTGCCGGTCGGCCTCAGGCCATCACGACGATGGGAAAACGCGCACGCACGTCGGCGCCGTCCACCTCGAATGGCACCGTGAGCGCTCGCCGGCTCTCCGGTGACAGTCGGCGCCAGAGCACATCGCGCTCGTTGCCGGGATCACCCTCGACGTAGAGCTGGGTGGTCAGCAATTCGTGCGAGCCCAGCCGGACCTTGAAGTGGATGTGCGGGGTGCGCCCGCTGTAGCGGGCCGGGCGGATGGTGCGAAAACGGTAGGCACCGTCGCGCCCCACCTGCATGCGGCCAAAGCCCTGAAAGGCCGGATCGGCCCGCCCGCCATCGCCCGGGTGGTGGTAGCGGCCGTCTTCGTCACACTGCCAGATCTCGACGACAGCGCCTGAAACGGCCTGGCCGTCCACATCCACCACTGTGCCTTCCACCCAGGCGGGCTGACCCCGGCGATAGAGCAGCGAGCCGTTGCGCAACAGGTCGGCGTCATGGTCGGTGGGCAGGCGCACGGGGTAGAACGGCCCTTCCGTCTGGCTCGGCGTGGGTGTGAGGGGCTGCGCGGCCCGTGTGGGCCGAACCAGAAAGGGGGTGGCCAGCACCAGGGCGGCAGAAGCACCCGTGAGCAACAGCTGTCGGCGGTGACGGATCGTCATGTCGGCTCCTTCATTCGTGACGCAAGGCCTCGATCGGGTCCAGACGGGCAGCGCGGCGGGCCGGAAAGAATCCGAACACCACGCCGATGCCGGCCGAAAACGCAAAGGCCATCGCGTTCACACCGGGGTTGAACACAAAAGGCACGTTCATGAGCGCCGACAGCCCCACGCTGGCGCCCACCGCCAGCAGCATGCCGATCACGCCGCCCAGCGCGGCCAACACCACTGCCTCGATCAGGAACTGCAGCAGCACCTCCCGCTCCAGCGCGCCGATGGCCAGCCGCAGACCGATCTCGCGGGTGCGCTCGGTCACGCTCACCAGCATGATGTTCATGATGCCGATGCCCCCGACGATCAGGCTCACCGCTGCCACGGCCCCGAGCAGCATGGTCATCACGCGGGTGGTGCCGGACAGCGTTTCGCCCAGCTGCCGGGTGTCGAGCACGTTGAAGTTGTCTTCGTCGGTGTCGGCCAGCTTGCGGCGCTCACGCATGAGTTCGACGATGCCTTCCTTCACGAGTTCCGGCTCCACGCCATCCATCATGGACACATGCAAGGTGGCCACACGGGTGTGGCCCACCACCCGGCGCTGGAAGGTGTTGAGCGGCATGTAGACGAGATCGTCCTGGTCGTTGCCGAAGGCGCCCTGCCCTTTCGCGCCCAGCACGCCCACCACCTCGCACGGCACCTGCCGCACCCGCACCATGGCACCGATGGCGGGGCTGGGTCCGAACAGTTCGCGCCGCACCGTCTCGCCGATGATGCACACCGCCGAACCGGCACGCTGCTCGTCTTCGCTGAAGGGCCGACCGTCCGACAGGGTCCAGTTGCCGGTGGTCATCCAGTCATTCGTGCTGCCGATGATGCTGCTTGACCAGTTGCGTCCACTGGCCACCACGACCGAGCCGGTGCGAGACTCGGGGGCCGCCGCCAGCACGCCGGGCACCTGCTGGGCGATGGCCGTGGCATCGGCCGCGATGAAAGCCGGCGCAAAAGCCCCGCCACCGCCCGGGCCGATGCGCTGCCCCGGGCGCACCTGCAGCAGGTTGGTGCCCAGCCCGGCGATCTGGTTCTGGATCGCCAAGGTGGCACCGTTGCCCACAGTGACCATGGTGATCACCGCCGCCACACCGATGACGATGCCCAGGATGGTGAGGAAGGAACGCAGCAGGTTGCGCCGGATGGAGCGCAGGGCCAGCAACAGGGTGTTGAGCCACATCAGGCGGTCTCCTGCAGGGCAGCGGCCTGCACCGGGTGCGGATTGGGTTCGTCCCCGGCCACCACCCCATCCACAAAGCGCACGATGCGCGCGGCGTAGGCGGCGATGTCGGCCTCGTGCGTGACCATGAGCACGGTGATGCCCTGCTCGCGGTTCAGGCGCTGGATCAGCCCCATGATTTCATGGCCGCGCTGGGTGTCGAGGTTGCCCGTGGGCTCATCGGCCAGCAACACCTGCGGCCCGGTGACAATGGCTCTGGCAATGGCCACCCGCTGCTGCTGCCCGCCCGACAACTCGGCCGGCGTGTGGTGCTCCCACCCCGACAACCCCACGGCCGCCAGCGCACGGCGGGCCGCCTCGCGCCGTGGCCCCAGCTTCTCGCCCCGGTAGATGAGCGGCAGCTCGACGTTTTCGAGCGCCGTGGTGCGGGGCAGCAGATGAAACCCCTGGAACACAAAGCCAAAGAACTTGCGGCGCAGGCGGGCGAGCCCGTCGCGGTCCTGGCCCTGTACGGGCACGCCATGGAAGCGGTATTCGCCTCCCGTGGGCCGATCGAGACACCCCAGCATGTTCATGGCGGTGGACTTGCCCGAGCCGCTCGGGCCCATGATGGCCACGAACTCGCCCGCGCGAATCTCCAAGTCCACGCCCTTGAGCGCCAGAAAGGCCGTGGCGCCCTGCCCGTACACCTTGGTGATGCCGCGCAGCGAGATCAGCGCATCAGCGGGGCGGTCGCTCATCGGGCACTGCCTCCCCGGCGTTGCTCGGTGATCACCTCCAGGCCCTCGACCAAGCCTTCGCCCGACACCTCGGTCTGGCGTCCATCGTTGATGCCGGTGACCACGGTCATGGCCATGGGCTGGCCGTCCTGCAGCACCCAGATCTGGCGCGGACCGGCGCGGCGCTCGAAACGCACGGTTTTCGGCGCGGACACCGGCGGGCGCGGCATCATGCGCGCCAGCACGCTGGTCGGTTGGGCCTGGGGCTCGTCGATCTGGGGCATGAAACGCAGCGCCGTGTTCGGCACCAGAAGCACCCCGGTCCGCTCCACCGCGACGATGTTGGCGGTGGCCGTCATGCCGGGACGCAGGCTGAGGTCGCTGTTGTCCACGTCCAGCGTGGTGGTGTAGGTGACGACGTTGTCGGTCTTGGTGGAGCCGAAGGCCACCCGCCGTACCTGGCCCGGATAGCGGCGCGCCGGGTAGCTGCTCACGGTGAACGTCGCCTTCTGGCCTTCCTTGACCACACCGATGTCGGCCTCATCCACGTTGACGTCAAGCTTGAGCTCGCGCAAATCCTGCGCCAGCGTGAACAGCGTCACGGCCTGCAGGGAAGCGGCCACGGCATTGCCCGGGTCCACCGAGCGCGAGAGCACCACCCCGTCGATGGGCGAGCGGATGGAGGCTTTCGACAGATTGGTTTCGTGCGTCGCCAGGTTGGCGCGCGCCTGCTCCACTGAGGCCTCGGCGCTGACCACGCTGGCACGGATGCGCTGCACATTGGCATCCGCCCGCTCCGCGCCGGCCCGGGCGGCATCCAGCTCCGCGCCGGAGGGCACCTGGCCGCCGGACAGGCGGTGCACCTCTTCCAGTCGGGCCAACTGGGCCGCCGACTCCCGGGCCGCCGCCTCGGTCTCACGCAGGCTGGCCTGGGCCTGGCTCACCTGGGCACGGGCTGCGGCCAACGCCGCACGGGCGTTGTTCACCTGGTCTTCCAGCTTGGCGGTGTCCAGCACCACCAGCACCTGTCCGCGCCGGACCCGGTCATTCACATCGACCAACACCTCCTTGACGGTGCCAGAAAGCTCGCTGCCGATGCTGACCGCCCGTACTGGCTGCAGGGTGCCGCTGGCCGAAACCGTGAGCGTGAGGTTGCCACGAGCCAGCGGTTCGGTCACGAACACGGGCGCGGCCTGCCGGGCTTGCGACCCCTGCCAGGCGACCCAGCCCCAGACCAGCCCCAGCAAGACGAGGGCGGCCAGCCACGGCCAGGGCCGACGATACCAGGGCGGGCGCCGCTCGCTGCCGAGCAACTGGTCCAAGGCGGCAGAAGGGGAGGTGTCAGCGGTGGTCATGGGCAGTGGTTTCAAGATCGGTGTTCAGGGTGTCTCGGCTCCAGCCGCCACCGAGCGCCTTGTACAGACGCACGTGATCGGCGCTCCAGGTGGCCCGGGCGGTAGCCAGTTCGCTCTCGGCCGCCAGACGGGTGCGTTGCGTGTCGAGCAGGACACGGTAATCCACGAGTCCGCTGGCGTACCGGTGCCGGGCCAGGGTTTCGGCCTGGACCGCCGCCTCGGCCGCTTCGCCCAGATGCGCCAGGCGCTGCCGGCTGGCCTGCAAGGCCAGCAGAGTTCCCTCAACCTCCTGGAAGGCTTGGACCATGGCCGCCTCCAGCGCCAGGCGGGCCTGCTCAACACCGGCTTGCTGCACCCGCACCTGGGCCCGGTTGGCCCCGCCGTCAAAAAGAGAGGCGCTGACGCTGGCGACCAACGCCCGGGTCAGCGCGCCCGCGTCGAACAGGTCCATCAGTCGCGGCGCACGCCAGTCGAGCGAGCCCCCGATGCTGAAGCTGGGGTAGCGTGCCGCCTCGGCCTGGGCCGCCCGGGCCAGAGCGGCCAGCACACGGGCCTCCGCCACCTGAATATCGGGCCGCTGTCGCAGGGTGTCGGCGGGTATGCCCACGGCCAGCGCAGACGCCGCGACCGGGACTTCCCCCCCTGGAGGCAGGCCCAGATCGGCCTGAGGCGGCAACCCGGCGAGAACGGCCAAGGCATTGCGGTTCTGGGCGACGCTGGCCTCCAGCGGCGCGACGCCGGAGCGGGTCTGGGCCGCGGTGGCACGGGCCTGTTCCAGATCGAGCTGGGAAGCCAGCCCCGCCTGCAGCCGCCACGCCGTGAGCTGGAGCGACGCCTCCTGCAGCGCGAGATTGTCGCGAGCCACCTGAAGGCGTTGCTGCTGGGCCCTCCACTCCAGGTACGTGAGGGCGACCTCGGCCGCCAGCGTCACACGCGCCTGACCGAGCTGAGCGGCGCTTGACAGCCATTCCGCCTCGCTTGCCGCCAGCGCCTGGCGCCGGGCACCGAACACGTCGATTTCCCAGCCGGCATCCAGGCCGGCCCGGAAGGCATTCGAAGCCGGCCCGTTGCCAGCGGCCGCGCGCTGGGCACTGCCGCTGGCCCGCAGGCTGGGCAGCGTGGCCGCCGCCGTGAGGTCGCGCTGGGCCCGCGCCTGCTCCAGTGCCACCTGGGCACTGCGCACCGAGGTGTGCGCCTCAAGGGCACGTTCCACCAGCGCGGTGAGCGCGTCGTCGTTGAACACGCGCCACCACCGGGCCGGCTCCCTGGCATCGTCGGGGGCTGTGTCAGACATGGGCATGGGCGCCTGCCACGCCGACACGGCAGCCAGCGGCGTGGGAACCGGCACATCGCCGGCGGGCGGAGAAACCGAGGCGCAGGCCGACAGGCCCAGCACCCAGGCGACAGGACCGGCCCAGCGGAAAACGTTTGACAAGGGTTCAGCAAATCGGGGCATGGTGTGCCTGCATCGTTGACACACATAGTGTGATGCAGTCACGTGCCGCAACGGCAAGCCCCGTGTGAAGTCTGTGTAAAGTGATGGGTTAAGTCACTGGCCGAACGGCCAGCCGGACCTGTTCGATCACCCGGTCGTCTCCCAGCACGATGAGCGCGAACAGCGCCTCCTCCAGCGAAGACGCCTGCGACCATTTGCGCGCCAGCAGCGGCTTGGCCTGCGGATTGAGAACCACGAAATCGGCCTCGCACCCCGGCACGAGATTGCCCACCACCCCGCCCAACCCCATGGCTGCGGCGGCCCCGGCGGTGTGCTGCCACCACAGGTGGCTGGGGGCCAGACTCAGCCCCTGCTTCGCCAGACCGCCGCCGGTCACGCTGGCCCGCCCCACCTGGTAGGCGGCGAGCATGGTGTGGAAGGGGCAGAAACTGGTGCCCCCGCCCACGTCACTGGCCAGGCCGTAGCGCAAACCAGCCCGGTCGGCGCTGGCGTAATCGAAGAACCCGCTGCCCAGAAACAGGTTGCTCGTAGGGCTCACGGCCGCAGCGGCACCGGTCTCGCGCATCAGGGCGCGATCGGTGTCGTCCAGGTGGATGCAGTGCGCATACACCGCCCGCTCGCGCAGCAGGCCGAAGTCGCCATAAACCGCCAGATAGCTGCGCGCCGAAGGGTACAGCTCGCGCACCCAGCGCACCTCGTCGAGGTTTTCCGCCACGTGCGACTGGATCCACACGTCCGGGTAACGCGCCGCCAGCGCCGCCGCCCCTCGCATCTGGGCATCGGAGCAGCTTGGGGCGAAGCGGGGCGTGATGGCATAGCCCAGCCGCCCCTGGCCGTGCCAGCGCTGGATCAGCCGTTCGGTGTCGATCAGGCTCTGCTCCGTTTCGTCGCGCACCCCATCGGGTGAGTGGCGGTCCTGCAGCACCTTGCCGGCCACCAGCTTGATCCCCCGCCCACCGGCTGTCGCCATCAGCGCATCGACCGAGGCCGGGTGAGAGGTGGCAAAGGTCAGAGCCGTGGTCACGCCGTTGCGCAACAGCTCGTCCAGAAACACCTCGGCCACGCTGGCCGCATAGGCCGGATCGTGAAAGCGCGATTCGTGGGGAAAGGTGTATCGCTCCAGCCAAGGCAGCAGGCCCTCGGCCGGCGAGCCGATCACGTCCGTCTGCGGATAGTGGATGTGCAGATCCACGAACCCTGGCGCGATCAGCCGCCCGGGCCAGTGCGTGGCCGGCACGCCCGCATGGCGGGGTGCCAGGTCTTTCCAGGCACCCACGTCCACC
>JAUVXK010000063.1 GCA_030603635.1 Burkholderiales bacterium
CGTGGACCTGGAGTCACCATTCGAGCGGCTCACCATTCGCGAGGCCATTCTGAAGCACACCGACGCCGGAGCGAATGTGGACAACCGCGACTGGCTGGTGCAGCAGCTCAAGAAGCTGGGCCTGGACCCGGTGAAGGACCGGCTGGACAGCCGCAGTCTGGCGGGCCTGCAGGTGATGTACTTCGAAGAGACGGTGGAAGACAAGCTCTGGAACCCGACCTTCATCTGCAACCACCCGACCGAGATTTCACCGCTGGCCCGCGCCAACGACAGCGACCCGACGATCACCGAACGCTTTGAGCTTTACATCACCGGGCGCGAAGTGGGCAATGGCTTCAGCGAGCTGAACGATGCCGAAGACCAGGCGGCGCGTTTCCACGCCCAGGTGGCCAGCAAGGACGCGGGCGACGACGAAGCCATGTTCTTTGACGCCGACTATGTGCGCGCGCTGGAATACGGCATGCCCCCGGCAGGCGGCTGCGGCATCGGCATCGACCGCCTGATCATGTTGCTGACCGACAGCCCCAGCATCCGCGACGTGATCCTGTTCCCGGCCTTGCGGCGGGAGGGCTGATCAGGCGTAAGCCTCCAGCGCCTTGCGCATCTTCTTCATGGCCGCCACTTCAATTTGGCGGATGCGCTCCGCGCTGACGCCGTACTCGGCGGCCAGTTCGTGCAGCGTCATGCCGCCGGAGCCGTCGTCGTTGACCTTGAGCCAGCGTTCGGCCACGATGCGGCGCGAGCGCTCGTCGAGCTGTTCCATGGCGTGGGCGATGCCTTCGGTGGCCATGACATCACGTTCGGTGGCCTCCAGCACGGCAGTCGGTTCGTGGCGGGCGTCGGCCAGGTAGGCGATGGGGCCGTAGGCTTCCTCGCCGTCGTCGCCGGGCGTGGGGTCGAGCACCACGTCACCGCCCGACAGGCGGGTTTCCATTTCCAGCACTTCTTCGCGCTTGACGTTCAGCTCACGCGCCACCACTTCGATCTCGTGCTCGCTCAGGCGTTCGCGGTGGGTGTCGGCGTCCACCGCGTCGGCCTTGAAAGCCTGCTTCATGCTGCGGAGGTTGAAGAAGAGCTTGCGCTGGGCCTTGGTGGTGGCCACCTTGACCATGCGCCAGTTCTTGAGAATGTATTCGTGGATTTCGGCCTTGATCCAGTGCAGGGCGTAGCTGACCAGGCGCACGCCCTGGGTGGGGTCGAACCGCTTGACGGCCTTCATCAGGCCGACGTTGCCTTCCTGGATGAGATCGGCATGGGGCAAACCGTAGCCCAGGTACTGCCGCGAGACCGAAACCACCAGGCGCAGGTGCGACATCACCAGCTTGCCGGCGGCGTCGAGGTCATTATGCTTTTGCAGGCGCTCGGCGTAGTCCCGCTCTTCCTCGGCGGTGAGCATGGGCAGGCGATTGACGGCCGAGATGTAGGCATCCAGATTGCCCAGCGGGGGCAGGACGAGAGACGAGCCCGACCAACCGTGCTTGGCGGCCGGAGCCAGTGCGTAGGGGGCGGTGGCGATGGCGTTCATGGTGTCCTCTCTCCTGAGCAGCCCTTGTGGGGCACATCGCTATGTTAGCACTCTATGGATGAGAGTGCTAACCGAAAGTTCCATCGCCTGTCGCCCAACACCATCGGGCACGTCAGAACGTATCCCAGCCATCCTCTTGCGGGGCCGTGGGTTTTTTGTCGGCGGCGGGTGCTGTCAGGGCCCGCGCCGGACGTGCCGCCGGCCTGGGGGGCGCGACGGTGGGTGGGGACACGGGTGAACGGGGTCGGTGCAACCGGTCGGTGCTCAGCCGGCTGATGGTGCTGCGCGCCAGGTCGGAGGCGTCGATGCGGAAGGTCTTGACCACTTCGGAGAGTTGAGCCGCCTGCTCGCTCATGCTGGCGGCGGCGGCGGCACTTTGCTCGACCAGCGCGGCGTTCTGCTGGGTCATCTGGTCCAGGTTGCCGACGGCCGCGTTGATCTGCGTGACGCCTTCGGACTGCTCGGCAGCGGAACTGGCGATCTCGCCGATGATGTCGCGCACACGGGTGACGTTCTCGACGATTTCGCGCATGGTGGCGCCGGCCTGGTTGACCTGCTCCGAGCCGGTGGTGACCCGGTCCACGCTGTTGCCGATGAGTTCCTTGATTTCCTTGGCGGCCTGGGCGCTGCGCTGCGCCAGCGTACGCACCTCACCGGCCACGACCGCAAAGCCCCTACCCTGTTCCCCGGCCCGAGCGGCCTCCACGGCGGCGTTCAGCGCCAGGATGTTGGTCTGGAAGGCGATGCCGTCGATGACGCCGATGATGTCGGCGATCTTGCGCGAGGCGGCGTTGATGTCCTCCATGGTGCGGATCACGTCCCCGACGACCTTGCCGCCCATCTCGGCGCTCTGCCCGGCGGTGGCGGCAAGCTGGTTGGCCACCCGGGCCGAGTCGGCGGACTGCTTGATGGCGCCGGACATTTCCTCCATGCTGGCGGCGGTTTCCTGCAGGTTGCTCGCGGTCTGCTCGGTGCGGGCACTCAGGTCATGGTTGCCGGCAGCGATTTCCTTCGCCGCGACCGAGATGTTGTCGGTGCCTTGCCGGACGTCGGCGACGACATGGACCAGCTGGTCCCGCATGCCGTTGAGGGCCTTGATCATGGCGCCGAATTCGTCCTGGCGGTTCGCCTTGATCTGGGCGGTGAGGTTGCCGCCGGCGATCTGTTCGGCGAAGGCGACGGCTTCGGTCAGGGGGTCACGGATGTTGCGGATGAGAAAGAAGGCGCCGAAGACAATGCCCACCACCAGGACCAGCACCGCGGCGGCCGCCGTCATGACGTTGCGGCTGCGCTGCTGTGCAAACGATTTCTGCGATTCGACCAGGAGATCGCCTTGCAGTTGGGCGAACTCGTTCAGGCTGGCGATGTAGGGTGGCACGCCGGGGTTGAAGCGTTCGGCGATGGCGCGCCGGGCACCGTCCTCGTCGCCCTGGCGGCTGAGCTCGCGCACGGCGGCCAGGCCGTCAAGGACGGTCTGGCGCTGGCGGGCGATGCGCTCCATCAGGGCACGCTCTGGGGGGGAGAGGTCCATGGCCTCCAGCCGCTTCTGCACCTCGGAGATGGCCTGGATGCCGGCCGGGATCAGGTCTTTGTAGAGGGCGTCGATTTCAGGGCTGCCGCTGATGACCTGGGCCTGCACGCGAGTCACGTTGGTTTCGGTCAGGCCGGCCCAGCGTGTGGCGAGCTGAACCTTTTCGTTCATCTGGCTCAGCATCCGCTCGGATTCGGCGGTAAGCCTCGCCGATGTGGCTCCAGTTGAGACCACCACCGCCGCCAGGGCAAGGACAATGACGATGACGCTGGCCCAGAGCTTGGAGCCTATCGACAGGTGATGGAACAGTTTCATACAGGCCCCCAATGGCAAAATAAACTGGCGGAGTGTAGCGTTGCGATGTCATCATGATCGGCTTTGGTCAGCCTCTGTGGGATCAGGGTTTACGCGGAGACCCGGTGGCTGGTCCGGATCGATACTTTCGGGTCGGTCTGGTCGCCGAAACGACGAGGGACGGGAACCTGTGCCACGCCCTGGAACCAGACACGTAAACCCCGTCAGGAAGTGAACGATGCAGACCAACCAGGAACGAATGAACAAGGCGTGGAGACCCCTCCGCTGGAAGCGGGTCGTTGGGGGGCTGGCGTGTGCGGCAGCGGCATGGCACGCGCAGGCCGCTGGCGTGCAGCCCGAGGTGCTGGCGCGTGGGCTGGAGCACCCGTGGGCCGTGGCCTTCATCGGCCAGGGGCAGATGCTGGTGACCGAACGGCCCGGGCGCATGCGGGTGGTGTCGCCCGCGGGCGAGCTGGGGCCGCCCCTGGACGGTCTGCCCCGGGTCGATGCCGGGGGGCAGGGTGGGCTGCTCGACGTGGTGACCGACAGTGACTTCGCGCGCAACCGCACGCTTTATTTCTGTTTTGCAGAACCGGCAGCCCAAGGGGGCGGAAACTCCACGGCGATGGCGTCAGCCCGCTTGTCGGCCGACCAGCGCCGGCTTGAGGACGTGCGGGTGATCTTCAGTCAGCGGCCCAAGGTGAACAGCCGGCACCATTTCGGGTGTCGCATCGTCGAGTCGCCAGAGGGGTATCTGTTTCTGGTGCTCGGGGATCGTTTTGGCCGCATGCAGGATGCCCAGACCCTGGACAACCACCACGGCAAGGTGATCCGCGTGCGCAAGGACGGCACCGTGCCGCCGGACAACCCGCTGGTGGGACGCGCAGGGGCGTTGCCCGAGATCTGGAGCTGGGGGCACCGCAATCCGCAAGGCGCCACCTGGGGGCTGGACGGCCGGCTGTGGATGCACGAGCACGGCCCGCAGGGCGGTGACGAGATCAACCGGCCGGAGCCGGGCAAGAACTATGGCTGGCCGGTGATCACCTACGGCGAGAACTACGGCGGCGGGCGGATTGGCGAAGGCATCACGCAGAAAGAGGGCATGGAGCAGCCGCTGCACCAGTGGACGCCATCTATTGCGCCGTCGGGCATGGCCTTTGTGCGCAGCGACCGTTACGGGCCGGCCTGGCAGGGCAGCCTGATGGTGGGTGCACTGCGCGGCCGGCATCTGGCCCGGCTGGAGCTGGCCGATGGCCGGGTGGTGCGCGAGGAGCGCCTGCTGGAATCGCTGGGCCAGCGCATCCGCGATGTGCGCGAAGGCCCCGACGGTCTGCTGTACCTGGTCACCGATGACCGCAATGGGCAACTGATCCGTCTGCGGCCTTCTCCGTCCAACCGCTGAGGCCACCCATGACCCAGATGCCCCCCGACATGGCCAGGCTGCCGGTGCTGTTCGAGCGCCAGCGCCAGGCCTTTGCCCGCTTCCCCATGCCATCCGCCGAGCAGCGCATCGCCGGCTTGAAGCGACTGCGCGCGGCACTGCTCCGGCATCAGGAGGCGTTGGTGCAGGCGTTGGACCGCGACTTTTCGGCGCGCTCCCGCGACGAGACGCTGATGGCCGAGGTGTTGACCACGGTGCAGGGCATTGACCACACGGTGCGGCACCTGCGGCGTTGGATGCGCCCCTCGCACCGCTCGGTGAGCATGCTGTTTGCGCCGGCCCGCAACCGGGTGGAATACCAGCCCCTGGGGGTGGTGGGCATCATGGTGCCGTGGAACTACCCGATCCAGCTCGCACTGCTGCCGCTGGTGGGGGCGCTGGGGGCCGGGAACCGGGCCATGATCAAGTTGTCCGAGTTCACCCCTGCCACCAACCAGGCGCTTCGCTCGCTGCTGGCCGACGCCTTCGACGAGGACGAGGTGGCCGTGATCGAGGGCGCGGTGGACGTGTCCACCCTGTTTGCGCAGCAGCCTTGGGACCACCTGATCTTTACAGGTTCCACGGCGGTGGGCCGGATCGTGATGGCGGCAGCGGCCCGCAACCTCACGCCGGTCACGCTGGAACTGGGGGGCAAGTCGCCCGTGATCGTGGCGCCGGATGCGCCCCTGCAGGCAGCGGCCGAGAGCATCGTCTTCGGGAAAATGCTCAACGCCGGGCAGACCTGCATCGCCCCCGACTACGCGCTGGTGCCCGCAGGCCAGGAGGAAGCCTTCGTGCAGGCGATGCAGAACGCAGTGGCGCGCCTGTACCCCACGCTGCGCGAGAACCCCGACTACAGCGCCATCGTCAACGAGAGGCAGCACCAGCGTTTGCAGGCCTGGCTGGACGATGCGGTGCAGCAGGGGGCGCGGGTGCATGTGTGCAACCCGGCTGGCGAGCGTTTTGACGGCACCCGCAAGATGCCCTTGCACCTGCTGCTGGGCGTGCACGACGGCATGAAGGTGATGCAGGAAGAACTCTTTGGCCCGTTGATGCCGGTGCTGCCCTACCGCGACCTGGATCAGGCCGTGGAACGGGTGCGCAACGGGCCGCGGCCGCTGGCCTTGTACCTGTTCAGCCACGACCGGCAGGTGCAGCGCAAGGTGCTGGAGCAGACCCACTCGGGCGGGGTGACGATCAACGACACCCTGATGCACGTGGCCCAGGACGACCTACCCTTTGGCGGGGTGGGCCCATCGGGCATGGGTCACTACCACGGGCACGAAGGCTTCCTGGCCTTGTCCAAGGCCAAGGGGGTTCACATCAAGGGCCGCTTCAACAGCGGCAAACTGGCCTACCCGCCGTATGGCGGCTGGATGCACCGCTTCATCCAGCGCTGGTTCATCCGCTGAGGCCGCTGGGCTGTCATCAGCGGGTCACATGGGTGCGGCAGCATGCCCGCCCATGAGCCATGACCCTGTGCCGACCTCCCTGGCCACCACCTTCCGCACGGCCCGGGCGCAGTACCGCAGCCGCTGCGGCCAGGACGATGCCGTGCGCCTCTCGCTGGCCGATCTGGTGTTGCTGCACGGCCATTCCTCGGCCTATGTGCTGTTGATCGTGATGGCCGCGCTGTCGATGGTGCCGGTGGCGGGGGCAGGCAACGTGATGGGTTTCGGCCTGCTGGCGATGGCCTGGGCGCTGTGGCGGGGACAGGACGAGGTTCACCTGCCAACGCGCATCGGCCAGATGGCCCTGGGGCGGCGCTGGGCCGACCGGGTGCTGGATGCGCTGGCCTGGCTCTACGGCGTGGCCGACCGCTGGTTGCGACCGCGCTGGCGTTATCTGTTGCACCGGGCCACGCGTTACTGGTGGAGCGCCTGGATCGTCACGATGACGGGGATCATCTTTTTGCCTTTGCCGCTGGGCAACGTGCTGCCCAGCCTGAGCCTGATCCTGCTCGGCCTGGGCTGGATGTTCCGCGACGGTGTGGCCCTGGTGGCGGCGTTGCTGACCGGTGCCTCGGCCATGGCCTACACGGCCCTGTTCTGGGGAGTGGTGGTGCAGGCCGTCAGCAGCGTCTATCACTGGCTCTGAGTGGGCGGCAAGGCGTTCGTGATCAGCCAGGCGCGGCCGAGTTCGTCCGTATCGGGTGTGTAGGCGTCCCAGGCCGGGCGCTGGAGGCAGGCCAGGGGCAGTGCCTGGTCCACCCCTTGTGCGACCATCCAGCGCAGCAAGTACCGGTCGGTGGCGGTGAGGGTGTGGGCGCCGCCCACGACCGGCATGTAGGGTTTGTGGCAACTGATGGAGGCCTCGGGCGTGGCGAGCCGGCGGGCTCCAGCGGCCAGCGCCGCGATGCAGACCCCCTCGCAGCGGTGCACCACGGCGGTGTCGAGCTGGTGCTGGTGGATCAAACGCGCCACGCCCATGGCCTCGGGGGCGAGGCCCTCGTGGCTGTCGAGCTGGACCGTGCGGATGCTCGGGTGCTGAGCCAGCCAGCGTTGCAGGCCGTCTGTGGTGCCGATGCCCATGGGGCCGTAGAGCTCCAGCACGTCACTGCCGTCGGCTAGGCGTTCGGGCAGGAGGCGGAATTCGGCGGGCGGCATGGGTGTGAAGTGGTGCGCGTACCAGGCGTACAGCACGCCATGCAGGCCGTGCCCGATCACCAGCGGAACCAGCAGGGCAGACAGGCAGTTGGCGGCAAAGCCGGTGATGCCCCGGGGCAGGCTCAGACCTTCCCGGACGCGACGTTCCGCGTTCTGGAACGCGATCCAGACCCAGCTCGCGCTCCAGAAACCGGTTGCCACCATGAGGGCGCCGGCCACGCGCAGCCAAACGGGGTACCAGGGTCCGACTGCCCAGGTGATCTGGGCCACCCCGGATGCGGCGATCGCCAGCAGCAGGCCGCCCGCCCAGCCAATGGCGAGCGTGTGCCGCAGGCCCCAGCGGTCAGGCGCGATCCGCACCTTCGGACTGGGCGGCCAGGCGACGGGCTTCGGTTTCCAGCACCAGGCGATCGACCCGGCTCATGGGCAGGTTCACGAGCAGCTCCATCCGCTGATGCAGGGCATGCATGGTCTGCTTGAAGGCATGGAGCTGGACTTCTTCCGTTCCCTCGACCAGCGAGGGGTCGGGGTAACCCCAGTGGGCGGTGGCCGGGTGGCCGGGCCAGACCGGGCAGGGCTCGCCGGCGGCCACGTCGCAGACGGTGATGATGAGGTCCAGGTGGGGCGAGTCGGGCTGGCTGAACTCCGCCCAGTTCTTGCTGCGCAGCCCTGTGGTGTCGATGCCGGCACTTTGCAGCGCCGCCAAGGCCATGGGATGGGGCTGGTGGTCGGCTCGCGCCTGTGTGCCCGCCGAAAACGCCCGAAAGCGGTGTCCGCCCAGATGGTTCAGGATGGCTTCGGCCATGATGCTGCGGGCGGCGTTGTGCACGCACAGGAACAGGACTTTGATCGGTTCGCTCACGGGGCCGTCTCTCGGGGTAAAGCCTGGATCGTAGGGGGCGTGTGTGACAGTTGTGTGTCAGGTGTCTGACGGTTTCAGCCGGCTTGCACCGCTTTGGCGGGGCTGGCTGGCTGCGCTGCCGTTTTCGTTGTCCGATCGCTCCACTGCACGACCTCCAGCCGCCCGTCGGGGTGTTCGACGATGCCGGTGAGGCTTTCGACCCAGTCACCGTCGTTGCAGTAGAGCGTGCCGTCGATGTCGCGCATCTCGGCGCGGTGGATGTGGCCGCACACCACGCCGTCGAGTCCGCGCTTGCGGGCCTCGGCCGCCACGGCTCCTTCGAACTGCAGCACGTAGTTGAGCGCGCTCTTGACGCGGTGCTTGAGGTATTGCGAGAGCGACCAGTAGGGCAGGCCCAGGCGGGCACGCCAGGAATTCAGGTGCGTGTTCAGCCGCAGGGTGAGCTCATAGAGGTTGTCGCCGAGGTAGGCCAGCCATTTGGCGTACTGGATCACGCCGTCGAAGTGGTCGCCGTGGATGATCCAGAGCTTGCGCCCGTCGGCGGTGGTGTGCACCGCGTCCTCGACCACGTCCACGCCGCCGAAGTTGTGGCCGACGAAATGGCGCGCGAACTCGTCGTGGTTGCCAGGCACGAAGATGACCTTGCAGCCTTTGCGGGCACGGCGCAGGATTTTCTGGACCACGTCGTTGTGGCTCTGTGGCCAGTACCACTTGCGGCGCAGTTGCCAGCCGTCGATGATGTCGCCGATCAGGTAGAGCCGGTCGCTGGGGTGGGCCTTGAGAAAGGCCAGCAGGGCCTTGGCCTGGCAGCCGGGGGTGCCCAGGTGTACGTCGGAGATGAACACGGCCCGCAGGCGCCTGCCGGACGACTCGTGCGGGTCGTCTGGGTCGTCGTCGCCATCGATGGGGGGGCGCCAGGTGCCCGCCACGCGGGCAGCAAGGTCGGCCTGTCGTTGGGGGTGACCCGGCAAGGGCCCGTTGGCGACGAAGCTGTTGCGCATCAAGCCCCCAGGAAGTGCTTGCGGTAGCGGGGCGGCAGGTCGGCCAGGCGCATCATCATGGGCAGGTCGGCGGCGTTGAAGTCCGGGTCCCAGGCCGGGGGGCCTAGCACCTTGGCGCCCAGGCGCAGATAGCCCTTGATGAGCGCGGGGGGCTCGATGGGCAGGGTGTCGTCGAGCCGGTCCACGGGCAGGGGCAGGCGCGGGCGCACGTGGTATTCGATCGAGGCCAGGTGCTTGTTGCGGACCTGGCGCCAGATGCTGGCGGCGGCGTGGCCATCGGTGACCACGCCCTGGCTGCCCTGGTGTTGCATGGGGATACTGGCGCAGCCGATCATGGTGTCGAGCCGGTTGCGGGCCATGAATTCGGCCAGGGCGCCCCACAGGGCCAGGATCACGCCGCCGTGGCGGTGTTCGGGGTGAACGCAGCTGCGACCGAGTTCGACCATCTGTTCGCGCAGGAAGCGCAGGCGGGTGAGGTCGAATTCGGTGTCGCTGTAGAAGCCCCCCACGCGCTTGGCCTGGGCCGGGGTGAGCACGCGGTAGGTGCCGATCACCTCCCGTGTGGTGGCGTCGCGCACCAGCAGGTGTTCACAGTAGTCGTCGAACAGGTCGATGTCGTGCCCTGGTAGGGTCTGTGGCAGCCGTGCGCCCATTTCGCCTGCAAACACGTCGTGGCGCAGCCGTTGGGCGGCCCGCACCTCGTCCTGGTGTCGGGCCCAGGCCACCAGGAGTTCCGGTTGGGCGCGGGTGACCGTGGAGGGTGTTGGGGAGAGGGCCGGCAAGGCCGGGTGGCGGATGCGATCGAGGACGGACAGGTCGCTCATGGGGGACTCCTTTGTCTGCGCCGATTCTTCGTGTGGCGTGTGTCGAGACCATGGCGGTTTGATGAAGGAGCCGTGACGCCGCGGGCCGCGAGTCACGGGGTTGTCATGTCATTGCCACGCCACTGCCATACAGGGGCCGCAGCATGGGCTGAATCCATAGAAGGAGCAGACCATGAACGTGACAGTGGTAGGTGCAGGGTATGTGGGGCTGGTGACGGCCGCGTGTCTGGCGGAGCTGGGGCACCGGGTCGTGTGCGTGGACCACGACCAGGCCCGCGTGGTGTTGTTGCAGGCCGGGGGCGTGCCGATCTACGAGCCCGGACTGGACGATCTGGTCCAGCGCAACCTGGCGGCGGGCCGGTTGCGGTTCACCACCTCGGTGGCGCACGGGGTGGACCACGCCGAGGTGCTGTTCATCGCCGTGGGCACACCGCCCCAGGAAGACGGCTCGGCCGATCTGCAGCACGTGCTTGCGGTGGCGCGCCAGATCGGGCAGCATCTGCAGCGACCGTTGGTGGTGGTGAACAAGTCCACCGTGCCGGTGGGCACCGGTGCCGCGGTGGCCGACACGATCCGGCAGGGCCTGGCGGCCCGCGGACGCGAGGCCTGTGAGTTCACCGTGGTGTCGAATCCGGAATTCCTGAAGGAAGGCGCCGCGATCGAGGATTTCATGCGCCCGGACCGCATCGTCATCGGCGTGCCCCCTGGAGTGGAAGGGGCACGGGCCCGTGAGTGCATGAGCCAGTTGTACGCGCCGTTCAACCGCCACCATGAACGCACGGTGTGGATGGACGTGCCCAGCGCCGAGCTGACCAAGTACGCCGCCAACGCGATGCTCGCGACGCGCATCTCCTTCATGAACGAGATGGCCTTGCTGGCCGATCAGGTGGGCGCGGACATCGACGCGGTGCGGCGCGGCATCGGTTCGGACCAGCGCATCGGCCACAGTTTCCTGTACGCCGGCACGGGCTACGGGGGCAGCTGTTTTCCCAAGGACACCCGGGCACTCATGCACACCGCCATGGAGCACGGCTCGCCGATGCGGGTGGTGAGCGCCGTGGAGGCGGTGAACCGGGCGCAGAAGCGGCAACTGGTGAAACGGGTGACGCAACTCATGGGGGAGGACCTGAACGGTCGCCAGCTGGCCGTCTGGGGCTTGTCGTTCAAGCCGAACACCAACGACATGCGCGAGGCCCCGAGCCGTGTCGTGATCCGGGAGCTGCTGGAACGCGGGGCCCGCGTGGCGGCCTTCGACCCGGTGGCCGGTACGGAGGCGCGCCGGGTGTTCGCCGAAGACCTGGCTGCGAAACCGGCGCTGCTGGAGCGGTTGGATTTCGCAGACACGGCGGAAGGGGTGCTGCAGGGGGCGGATGCGCTGCTCATCCTCACCGAGTGGAAGTGTTTCCACAGCCCGGATGTCGCTCGGATGCGCGCCTTGATGCGAGACCCACTGATCCTGGACGGACGCAACCTGTACGACCCGCAGGCCCTGCAGGCGCTGGGCGTGGCCTACCTGGGTGTGGGTCGGCGCAATGCCCTGGGGGTGGAGCGGCTGGGGCTCACAGTCCAGATGCCGGTTGCTGCCAGCGAACTTCGCGCTGCTTGAGGGCCTCGGGCCCGCTGGCATGCGCCTGGAGCAGGCGCAGCCAGATGGCCTCCACCTGGGCGACGATGAGTGCCCAGTCCAGGGCCTGCGTGGTGGTGCGTGCCCCTTGGCGCAGGTTGCCCACCAGCGCCGGCTGGGCGGCAAGGTCCTGGGCCCGGCGCACGAAGGCGTCGGCGTCGTCCACGGGTGCCAGCAGGCCGTTGTGGCCATGGCGGATGAGTTCGGCGGCGGCGGCGCAGTCGAAGGCGAGCACGGCCAGGCCGCTGGCCAGCGCCTCGGGCGTGACGTTGCCGTAGGTTTCGGTGAGGCTGGGGAAGAGGAATACGTCGGCGCTGGCGTAGTGCATGGCCAGTTCGGCATCGCGCCGGGCGCCGACCAGCAGCGCGTCGGGGCACGAGGCCTGCAGGGCGTCCCGCTCGGGGCCGTCGCCCACCACCACCAGTTTCACCCGTGGGTTGACCTGTTTCATGCCCCGGTAGGCACGCACCAGCAGAGCGAGGTTCTTTTCCGCAGCCAGCCGGCCCACCGAGAGCGCCACACAGTCGCCGGGTTCGACCCCCCAATGGGCGCGCAGGGCTGCGCTGCGGTGTCCCGGGTGGAAGCGCTGTGTGTCCACGCCACGGGCCACGACCAGCAGGCGCTCGAAGCCCAGGGCGCCCAGCTCGGCCTGCAGGCCCGGGGTGGGAACCATGGTGCAGTGCGCGCTGTTGTGGAATTTGCGCAGGTAGGCGGCGATGGGCTTTTGCAGCCACGCCGCACCGTAATGGCGGCTGTAGGCGTGGAAGTTGGTGCGGAAGTCGCTGCTGATCGGCAGCTTGAGCTTGCGGGCCGCCTGCAGTCCCGACCAGCCCAGCGGCCCCTCGGTGGCGATATGCACGAGGTCGGGTCGGCGCAGGGACCAGATCTGCAGCAGCGTCTTTTTCGCCGGCAGGCCCATGCGCAGGTGCGGGTAGCGGGGGATGGGCAGTCCGCGCAGCAGCACCTGCTCGAAGCCTTCAGCCATGCCCGCCTGGTCCATGGGAGCCTGGCGTGGCCGGATCACCTGCAGTTCGTGATTGCGTGCCTGCAGCCCACGCACCAGCCGGTCCACCGTCAAGGCCACACCGTTGACCTCGGGCGGGTAGGTCTCGGTCACGACCGCGATGCGCAGCGAGCGCTGCGGTGGCGGGTAGTTCTCGATGTGGATCGGGGGTTGGGCGGGGGTGTTCATGTCCGCATGGTCGGGCCGCTTCGTAACAGCCGTGTGACAGCGGGGTGTCCCGGTGGGGTTCGGGCCTGCGTCAGCAGCGTGACGAGGGCTTGCCTGTCACGCCGATTTCACAGGGGCAGCGCACCATCGCGCTTGTGCCCCGGTCGGGGTACGCCCATCCATCTGCATGAGGAACGTGACGTGAAAGACTTTCTGCAAGCCCTTCGGGTCCAGCGTTGGGACGACCACCGCTACTATCACCACAGCCGCATCAACCAGAGTCTGCATCTGCTCAGCGCGATCAGCTTTCTGGTGGCCTATGCGATGCTGTTCAAGGACCCGGCCATGGCCGCGTTGATCGCGTGGCTGGTGTCCATGGTGAGCCGCCAGGCCGGGCACTTCTTCTTCGAGCCCAAGGGCTACGACCACATCAACCAGGCGACGCACGAGTACAAGGAAGAGATCAAGGTGGGCTACAACCTGCAGCGCAAGGTGGTGCTGATGGCGATCTGGGCCTTCTCGCCGTTGCTGCTGGTGTGGCAGCCCAGCCTGTTCGGCCTCGTGGAGCCGCATGCCGACTGGCGAGGCTTCATCCACAACGTGGGCCTGATGTGGCTGTGGGTGGGGGTGGGCGGCCTGCTGTTCCGCATGGTGCAGCTGTTCGTGCTGCAGAACGTGCAGACCGGGCTGGTGTGGGTGACCAAGATCCTGACCGACCCGTTTCACGACATCATGCTCTACCACAGGGCGCCTTGGTACCTGCTGCGCGGGCAGATGATGGACCCGGGTCACCGGGCCCACTGACCTCGCTACCCTCGCACCGTCATCGCCGAGTGAGCCCTTGCCAGGCGGTTTGCAGCAGCTCTTTCGCGAGCTGGCGGCGGATGCGGCGGTGGGTGAGGTCGGGGTGGCTCCACCACCAGCCGTCGGCCTGCATGGCATGGCCGGCGGCGATGAAGCGGTGGATCACCTCGTCCATGTCGGCGTCGGTGTAGTTCAGGCTGAACACCAGCCGCCCGGTGCCCACCCAGCTCAGTGCCAGACCATGTGCCCGCAGGTAGTACTGCAGCAGCCAGTGGTAGCGTGAGGGCTGGGTGTAGTTGATCGTCCAGATGGTGGAAAGGGCGGCCGCTTCGAGGGGCAGATTCGCCTCGCGCATGGCGCGGTTGAAGCGGAGCAGCCGCTCGTCCCAGGTGCTGTCCAGGGTGTCGTAGAGGGCTTGGATGTCGGCATCGTCCAGTCGGCGCAAGAAGGCGTTCATGGCCACCATGACGTAGGGGTGGGCGTTGAAGGTGCCGCGCGCGCAGCAGATGTCGGCCGGGCGTTCCTCGCGGAAGCGTTCCATCCAGCGGCGGCGCCCGCACACCACGCCCACGGGTAGGCCGCCGCCCAGGGTCTTGCCGTAGCACACGAGGTCGGCCTGCACGCCGAAATAGGCCTGGGCACCCCCCTTGGCCAGCCGGAAGCCGACGAACACCTCGTCGATGATCAGGGCAATGCCGCGTTCGGTACAGACTTCACGCAAGCGGTGCAGCCAGCGGGTATAGGCGGCCCGGTCGAAGTGCGCGCTGCGGCTGCCGTCCAGCAGGGTGGAATCGCCGGGGGCGTTGCGGTTGGGGTGCATCGCCTGGATGGGGTTGATCAGCACGCAGGCCACGTCGCGCCGGGTGTGCAGCACGTCCAGCGCCCGCTCGTCCATGTCCTTCAGGGTGTAGGTTTCGCGCGGGGGCAATGGGTTGCCGGGGCCGGGCTGCACGTCTTCCCACCAGCCGTGGTAGGCCCCGGTGAAGCGCACCAGATGGCGTTTTCCGGTGTGGTAGCGGGCCAGGCGCACGGCCTGCATCACGGCTTCGGTGCCCGACATGTGAAAGCTCACGTCGTCCATGCCCGAGAGGGCCTTGAGCCGGGCCACGTTGTCGGCCACGCAGGGGTGGTAGCCGCCGAGCACCGGGCCCAGCGCGGCCCCGATGGCGGCGCCTTCGGTCATGCAGGCCTTGTAGAAGTCCACGCCGAACACGTTCACACCGTAGGAGCCGGTGAGGTCCAGGTGGGTGTTCCCATCCAGGTCGGTGAGCGTGACGCCCTGGGCCGAGGCCCAGAACGCTCCCATGGGCAGGTGCGCGCGGGCGTAGGCGCTGAAGGGGAAGGGCACGCGGTATCGACCGGTGAAACGCAAATCGGGCAGGCCTTCGCGGGCCTCGGCCCCCAGTGCCAGGGTTTGCGGGGCGCGCGCGCGCAGCGTTTTCGACAGACGTTCAAAGCCAGCGCGGCGCTGCGCCACCACCTCGGCGGGCGCGTCGTCGGCCGCGAAGAAGTGCGGGTCGCCGTAGTGCAGGGCGGGCATCCAGCGGGCCACACGCTTGGCCATGCGTGAGTGGCCGGCGAGCGAGCGGTGCTTGGCACGGGACAACTGCAAGCGCCGGCGCAAGGCGGGCAGACCCATGAGGGCGGCGGCCAGCGCGCTGGCGGTCATCACGAGTTCGGCAGACATGTGTCATCAACCTTTCAAAAGCAGGTGTGACAGTTGTATGCCGGCCATTTGACAACGCCATGAAAAATCCCACCTTGCGTGACCGCCTTCTGCTGCAGGAGGACCTGAATTTCCTGTTCACCAACCGGGTGCCGCGCATGGCGTTGACGCGGTTCATGGGCTGGTACAGCCGCCTTCGCAGCCCGTGGCTGACCCGTTTGTCCATTGCGGTGTGGCGGCTCTTCACCGATCTCGACCTGAGCGAGGCGAAACAGCAGCGTTTCCACAGCCTGCAGGAATGCTTCACGCGCGAACTGCGCCCAGGGGCC
>JAUVXK010000090.1 GCA_030603635.1 Burkholderiales bacterium
TCTCGTACCGCTGAGCACGGCCGTGACCCAGGTGGTGATGCTGCGTGTCGGCGACTTCGTGCTGGGGGTGCCGGCCCCTTGGGTGACCACGGTGAAACGGGCCAACGCTTCCGAACTCACCGCCGCCTACGTGAGCGCCCAATGGCGCGACGGGGAGGAGCGCATGCCCTTTTACTGGGCCGGTGCCCTGCTGGCCCTGTCCACCGAAAGCACCGATCCGCAGGCCCACGAAGCCCGCAGTTGGCCGGTGCTGGAGTTTTACAGCGCAGGCCAGCGCGTGGCGTGGCATGTGGACGAGGTGCTGGGCCATCAGGAAGTGGTGGTCAAGCCGCTGGGGACGCAACTTGCCCGTCTGCCCGGGTTGGCAGGCGCCACGGTGCTGGCGTCGGGTTCGGTGGCCTTGATCTACAACCCTGTCGCCCTGGCTTCCTTGTATGGCGATGCGGCCCGCGCCTGGGTGCGGGCGCAGCGGGCCCAGGGCGTGCAGGGTCTGGCGGCTCCTGCCACCGACAGTGGCGCGGCCACCCAGGCCCCGCTGGTGCTGGTGGTGGACGACTCCATCACCGTGCGCCGCGTCACCCAGCGCCTGCTCAAACGGGAGGGCTATCGTGTCGTGCAGGCCGCGGACGGCCTCCAGGCCCTGGAGCGGCTGCGCGAGGAACTGCCGGTGGTCGTGCTGTGCGACATCGAGATGCCGCGCATGGATGGCTTTGAATTCGTGCGCCACCTGCGCGACGAACCCCGCTGGGCCGATCTGCCGGTGGTGATGATCACCTCTCGCCTTGCCGACAAGCACCGCGAGCACGCCCAATCCCTGGGGGTGGACCATTACCTGGGCAAGCCCTATGCGGAAGACGAGTTGCTGGAACTCGTCAAGGCCTATGCCCGGATCGCGCCGCCGCCTGCGCCGAATCAGGCCTTCTTCACCACGGCGTAGCGCGCCAAGGTCTGAGCCCGAGCTTGCGTATGGTCCACGATGGGGGCCGGATAGCCCTTGCCGATCACTAGTTCGGCGGCATCCCGCTCCACCGGCTTGGCCAGCCAGGGGGCGTGCAGGGCGTGGCTGGGCAGGCCGGCCAATGCCGGCAGGTAGCGGCGGATGAACTTGCCGTGCGGGTCGAATTTCTCGCTCTGGCTCACGGGGTTGAAGATGCGGAAGTAGGGCTGCGCGTCACAGCCGCTGGACGCCGCCCACTGCCAACCGCCGTTGTTGGCGGCCAGGTCGAAGTCAATCAGGTGATCGGCAAAGTACTGCTCGCCGCGCCGCCAGTCGATTCCCAGATCCTTGGTCAGGAAGCTCGCCACCACCATGCGCAGGCGGTTGTGCATGTAGCCGGTCTGGTTGATCTGGTGCATGGCCGCGTCCACCAGCGGGTAGCCGGTTCGGCCCTCGCACCAGGCGGCGAACAGCGCGTCGGCCTGCTTGCCGCGCTCCCAGTGAATGGCGTCGTACTCGGGCTTGAAGGCCTTGCCTTCACCGACGTGGGGAAAGTTGGCGAGGATCTGGTGGTAGAAGTCGCGCCAGATGAGTTCGCTCAGCCAGGTGCTGGCCCCGGCCATGCCTTGCAGGTGCAGGGCGTAGGCCACGCCCGCCACCGAACGGATGCTGAGTGTGCCGAACCGCAGGTGCACGCTCAGGTAGCTCGGGCCCTTGACGGCAGGGAAGTCGCGAGCCTGGTGGTAGTGCTCGATGCGGGTCACGAAGTCCTCGAACAGCGCGCGGGCGCCGCGGCTGCCGGTGCGGATTTTCAGCTCGCGCAGGTTGGTTCCGCTGAAGCCCAGGCTTTCCAGCGGTGGCACGCCGGGCGGGGTGTGGGTGGGGCAGGGCGCCAGGGCGTCGGCATGGCGCTCCACCGGGTAGGCCTTGAGGTGAAAGTCGGTCAGCGCCTTCAGCCATGCGTTCTTGTAGGGGGTGAACACGGTGAAGGGCCGGGCGTTCTGCGTCAGCACCTCGTGCCTCTCGAAGATCACGTGGTCCTTGTAAGTCTGCAGCACCGCCCCGGCGTGGGCCAATGCCCCCAACACCTGGGCGTCTCGTGCCTTGGCGTAGGGCTCGTCGTCGTGGTTGGCGAATACGGCCTGCACGCCCAATTGCGCAGCCAGGCGGGGGATTTCTTCGGTGGCCATGCCGTGTCGCACGATCAGCCCCACACCTTCGACCCCGTTCGAACGGCCCAGCGCGCGCAACTGCTCGTCCAGATCGATCAGGCTTTCGTGGATGAACTCCACCCGCCGGTCGGCGTTCAGGCCGCGGTCCCGCAGCGGTTGCAGGATGGCCGTGTCGAACACGAACACGCACCACACCTTCTGGCAGCGTTTCAGCGCGTGGTACAGCGCGGCGTTGTCGTCGGCCCGAAGATCGCGGCGGAACCACATCAGGCCGGCGGGCAAGGGGCGGGAAGAGGGAGGCATGGCGGTGTCAGGTCGGCTCTGTCAGATATCGTACCCCGCAAGTGGCAAGCGCGGGGTCGTCGCGGTGAGCTTGGCGAAAGCGCCGGGACTGGCCACAATGTGGATCGGGCTTCCCCTCGATCGGCCAGAGGGGCCGCCCATTGTCGTTCGGCCTCGCAGGCCCGGTGGGCAACACCGCAGGGGCTGCACACCCTGGAGGGACTTGACCATGTCGTCTTCGCTGCTCGCCTTGTTGGGTTTCATCGCCTGGACGCTGTTGCTGCTGGTGATCATGGAGGTGCTTCGCACCCGGCTGGTCGTCACCGGTGCCGTGCCGGCAAACGGTTTCAATCCCGAGAACTCCAACCTCTCACCGTTCATGCAACGGCTGGCGCGTGCCCACGCGAATTGTCTGGAGGGCCTGCCGATCTTCGGCGGCCTGTTGCTGGTGGCGATCGTCGCCGGCCAGACGCAGGTGACCGATCCCCTGGCCTATGTCCTGCTCGGGGCACGCGTGGTCCAGTCCAGCATCCACTTGGCGTCGCTGTCCGTCGTGGCGGTGAAGGCCAGGTTCACCGCTTTTGCCGTACAGCTTGGGATTGCGGTCTACTGGGTGTGGGCGTTGTTTCTGGGGTGAGCGGGGTTGGGCGCACCCGCCCACTAAAATCGGGGCATGAGCTCGGAAACCCCCACCATCAATCTGTCGCACCATTTTCTGATTGCCATGCCGGGGTTGAACGACGAGCTTTTCGGCAAGAGTGTGGTGTACCTGTGCGAGCACAGTCCCAAGGGAGCGCTCGGGCTCATCATCAACAAGCCCAGTGGCATCACCGTGGGGGACCTGTTCGAGAAGGTCGATCTGCCATTGCCGCGGTCTGAACTGGCGCGCCTTCCGGTGTTTCATGGCGGGCCTTTGCAGCCGGAGCGGGGTTTTGTGCTGCACGAGGCCATGGGCGACGCGGAGCCCGTAGGGGCCGACGAAACCCCGCCTGCCGTCGCTCGCGCCATACGCGAGGCCTTGTCTGGCCTGGAGGACGACGAGCCCTCCACCGACCCGGATGCCTTGCCCGGAGAAGCCGCCGAGGACAAGCCGCCGCATCGCCCCTCCGCCTACGCCTCCACCCTGCGCATGGCCGATGGGCTGGAAATGACCACCTCGCGCGACGTGCTGGAGGCCTTGTCGTCAGGCGCTGGGCCACGCAAGGTGCTGATGACGTTGGGGTATTCTTCCTGGGGCGAGGGGCAGCTGGAGTCCGAAATCTCGGAAAACAGTTGGCTGACGGTGGAGGCCAGCCCACAACTGATTTTTGACACTCCGGTGGAGCAGCGTTACGAGAAGGCCATGGCGTTGCTGGGCCTGCAACCCTGGATGCTCGCGCCGGGCTCGGGGCACGCATGACCACGGCCCAGCCCGAGGTGCCTGCCGCGCACCAGTCCTTTCTCGCTTTCGATTTCGGGCTCAAGCGTACCGGGGTGGCCAGCGGCAACCGGCTCACGCGCACGGCCACGCCACAGGCCACCATTCGGGCCGAGGGCGACGCGCGCTTTGCCCAGATCGCCGCCCGCCTGCAGGAATGGCAGCCCGACGCCCTGGTCGTGGGCATTCCCACCCACCCCGACGGCGCGACGCACGAAAATACCGCTCGTGCCCTGAAGTTCGCCCGTCAGCTTCGCGGGCGTTTCAACAAAACCGTGTATGAAGTGGATGAGCGTTACAGCACGACCGAGGCGCACAGCCTGGGTGCAAAGGACGCCGATGCGGCATCCGCCTGCATCATCCTGGAACAGTTTTTGAGGAGTCTGCCTTGAGTCAATTGCAACTGGACGCGGAAGCGCTGTACCTTGAGCTCAAGCGCGGGGTGCAGGGCCTGTTGGGGCTTACGCCGGCGCGCCTGGTGGGGGTGACCAGCGGCGGTGCCTGGCTCGCCGAACGCCTGCAGCGCGAACTGGGGCTACCCGGCGAGATCGGTGTGATCTCCTCCGTCATGCATCGGGACGATTTCGCCCAGCGGGGCCTGAGCGCCAGCGCCGAGCAGACCCGCCTGCCGTTTGACGTGAACGGTGCCCACGTGCTCATCGTCGACGACGTGCTGTACACCGGGCGCACGCTGCGCGCAGTCATCAACGAGCTGTTCGACTATGGCCGTCCGGCCAGCGTGCGCCTGGCGGTGCTGGTGGATCGGGGCGGCCGCGAACTGCCTATGTCTGCCGACTTCGCCGCCACCCGCCTGCCGTTGCCGCGCCACCAGTCGTTCGAGCTCGCCCGCAGCGAGGCGGGCACCTTCAGCTTCGTCGTTGAAACCCGCCAGGAGGCCTGACACCATGGCCCGCAACCCCCAACTGAACAAGAAAGGCGAGCTGATCCACTTGCTCTCCACCGAAGGCCTGCCCAAGGCCATCCTCACGCAGATCCTAGACACGGCCGACAACTTCGTCAGCGTGAGCGACCGAGAGGTGAAGAAGGTGCCGCTGCTGCGCGGCAAGAGCGTGTTCAACCTGTTCTTCGAGAACAGCACCCGCACCCGCACCACCTTCGACATCGCCGCCACACGGCTCAGTGCCGACGTGTACACGCTGGACATCGCCCGCAGCTCCACCGCCAAGGGCGAAAGCCTGCTGGACACGATCGCCAACCTCAGCGCCATGGCCGCCGACATCTTCGTGGTGCGGCACAGCGAATCGGGCGCACCGTACCTGATCTCACAGCACGTGGCGCCCCATGTGCACGTGATCAACGCCGGTGACGGACGCCACGCCCACCCCACCCAGGGCCTGCTGGACATGTACACCATCCGGCACTACAAGAAGGACTTCACCCAGCTCTCCGTGGCCATCGTGGGTGACGTGCTGCACTCGCGCGTGGCGCGTTCCGACATCCACGCCCTGACCACCCTGGGCTGCCCGGATGTGCGCGTGGTGGGCCCGCGCACGCTGGTGCCGAGCGACCTGTCGCACATGGGGGTGCGGGTGTGCCACACGTTGGAAGAGGGCATCAGGGACTGCGACGTGGTGATCACGCTGCGGCTGCAGAACGAGCGCATGAGCGGTGCGCTGCTGCCTTCCAGTCAGGAATATTTCAAGAGCTTTGGCGTTACGCCCGAGCGCATGCGCTGGGCCAAACCGGACGCGATCGTCATGCACCCCGGTCCCATCAACCGCGGGGTGGAAATCGACTCCACCGTGGTGGACGGTCAGCAGAGCGTGGTGCTGCCGCAGGTGACCTTCGGGATTGCCGTGCGCATGGCCGTGATGGGCATCGTCGCGGGTAACGTGGCCTGATATCGGCGCAACCGGGAAGACAACATGAAAATCCTCATTCAAGGTGGCCGCCTGATCGACCCTGCGAGCCAGACCGACACCATCGCCGACATCGCCATTGCCGCGGGGCGCGTCATCGGTATCGGCAAGCTGCCGGCCGATTTCCACCCCAACCGCACCATCGACGCGTCGGGGTGCGTGGTGCTGCCCGGTCTGGTGGACCTGTGCATGCGCCTGCGCGAGCCGGGGCAGGAGCACGCCGGCATGCTGGAAAGCGAAATGGCGGCGGCTGTGGCTGGTGGGGTGACCAGCCTGGTGTGCCCGCCCGACACCGATCCAGTGCTGGACGAGCCCGGCCTGGTGGACATGCTCAAGGCCCGTGCTGAAAAACTGCACCAGGCCCGGGTGTTCCCGCTGGGAGCGCTCACCCGTGGCCTGCAAGGCGAGGTGCTGACCGAAATGGTGGAACTGACCGAGTCCGGCTGCATCGGTTTCGGTCAGGCCGACGTGCCCATCGTCAACACCCAGGTGTTGCAACGTACCCTGCAGTACGCGTCCACCTTTGGGTACAGCGTGTGGCTGCGCCCGCAGGACTTCTGGCTGGGCAAGGGCGTGGTCGCCAGTGGGCCGCTGGCCACCCGAATGGGCCTGAGCGGTGTGCCCGCCGCAGCCGAGGTGATTGCCCTCCATACCCTGTTCGAACTGCTGCGTGGGGTGCACCGCCCCGGCACGCCGGCCGGGCAGGGCGTGCACCTGCACCTGTGCCGCCTCAGCACCGCTGCCGGGGTGGACCTGGTGCGTCAGGCCAAGGCCGAAGGCCTGCCCGTGACCTGCGACGTGAGCGTGCACAACCTGCACCTCACCGACACCGACATCGGCTATTACGACACCCGCCTGCGCCTGCAGCCGCCCGTGCGCCAGCAGCGTGACCGCGATGCCCTGCGCGCCGCCCTGGCCGATGGCACCGTGGACGCCCTGGTGAGCGACCACAACCCGGTGGATGCGGACGCGAAAACCTTGCCCTTTGCCGAGGCCGAACCCGGCGCCACCGCCGTGGAACTCCTGCTGGGTCTGGCTTGCAAGTGGGCGGAGCAGGACGGCGTTCCGTTGAGCCGCGCCGTGGCGGCCCTCACCCAGGGGCCGGCTGCTGTGCTGGGCCGCAACCTGGGCACGTTGCAGGCCAGCGTGGGCCGCGTGGTGGAAGGCGGTGTGGCCGATTTGTGCGTCGTGGATCCGCGCCAGCACTGGCGCGTGGGTGCCAGCACACTGCGCAGTCAGGGCACGCACACCCCCTTTGAAGGGCATGAGTTGTCGGTGGCCGTGAGGACCACCCTGGTCAACGGCCAGGTGGCCTACGACGCCGGACGATGAAACCCCTGCGCGCCACCGTGCGCCTGTGCCGCCTGTCGCTGCACCTGCTGCGTGGGCTGCACACGCTGCGCACCCGTTTTCCGGGGCTGGATGCCGCCGGCCGCGAGCAGGCCGTGCGCGACTGGTCTCTGGGGGTCTTGCGCATCCTGGGCGTGCACCTGCAGGTGCTGGGCGAGCCGCCTTCGGCAGGCCCGCTGCTGGTGGTGGCGAATCACCTGTCCTGGCTGGACATCATCGCCCTGAACGCGGTGCGACCCTGCCGTTTCGTCTCCAAGGCCGACGTGCGGCGCTGGCCCGTCATCGGTCGGCTGGTGGCCGGATCGGGCACGCTGTTCATCGAGCGCGAGAAGCGGCGCGACGCCTTGCGCGTGGTGCACCACATGGCCGAGCAGTTGCAGGCGGGAGACATGCTGGCCGTGTTTCCCGAAGGCACCACCAGCGATGGGCAGGGTGTGCTGCCCTTTCATGCCAACCTGCTGCAAGCGGCCCTGGTCACGGACACCCCCATCCAGCCGGTGGGGCTGGCCTATCTGCACGGCGACGGGCAGGCCCTGCTGGGCGAGGCGCGCCGCCACGACGCCCCTGGTTTTGCCGGCGACACCTCGCTCGTCACCTCCCTGTGGCGAACCGCAGGGGCTGTCGACCTGCAGGCCACCGTGCACTGGGGCGAACCCGACATGGCCCAGGGCCGTGACCGGCGGGCCTGGGCCGAGGCGTTGCGTGCGGAGGTGGCGCGACTGGCCGACCAGCCCGTGCTGGCCGATTGATGCCACCGCGTCACTCCCGGCTTCGAAATTTGCGGACAATGCATGGTTAGCCGCACGACCGTTCGATTGTTTGAGAGGTGATTCCCTTGCCACTGTCCACGCCAGCCCCCCGCCGCCCCATGCACACACGCCGCGTCGAGTACCGGGGTTTTCTGCGCGACGACGGCCTGTGGGACATCGAGGGCGAACTGCACGACAGCAAGCCCCACGCCTTCGAAATCCAGGGCGAGGGCCGCTGGGAAGCCGGTCAGCCGGTGCACCACATGCGCATCCGCGTGACGCTGGACGCCACCATGGTGGTTCGCGCCATCGAGGCGGTGATGGACAGTTTTCCGCACGCACCCTGCCCACAGGCGCTGGAGCCGATGCAGCGCATGGTGGGCACCCGCATGGGGGGTGGGTGGCGCCAGGCCATCGAGCGGCATCTGGGCCAGATCCAGGGGTGCACCCACCTGCGCGAACTGCTCTACAACATGGCCACGGCCGCGTTCCAGACCATGGCCGAGGTGTCGTTCGCCACGCCCGACGATGGCCGCCCGCCCCCGCACCTGGGCAAGTGTCTGGCGTGGGATTTCGATGGCCCGGTGACGGAAAAGGTGTACCCGATGTTCTTCCGCTGGCGGCCGGCACCCGACAGCCGCCCGCACCGCCCCCAGGAGCAGGTGGCCGATCCGGCCCATGCTGTGCCCGACCGCTCTCAGCGGGCGTAGCGCTGCATCATCAGCAGGGCGTTGGCCTTGCGGTCGGCGTTGACGCGCTGGACGTGGGGGCGCTCGCCCATGGCCTTGAGGTAGTCGCGCACACCGGCCACGTCGGCCAGCACGTCCTGGCCCAACACGGACTTGGTGGCGGCAGAAACCAGTGGGAGGTGCACGATGGCCGCGCAGTCGGCCAGGGTGAACCGTTCGCCCGCGATGAAGGGGCCAAAGCGCACCAGCTGGGCCAACGCGGCCACGTGCTTGCCGAGTTGCTCGGCCACTTTCTGTTTCACGCCGTCGCTGACCTGGCCGCCAAAAAAGGCCTGCGGGTAGAGCTTGCGGGCTTCCAGTTCCAGGTGCAACTCCAGAAAGGTATTGACCTCTCGGACCTTGGCGCGGGCGTAGGCATCGGACGGCAGCAGCGGTACCGCAGGGTAGGCGTCTTCCAGGTACTCCATGATCACGGCCGACTCGCTCAGGGGGCCGTGTTCGGTCTTGAGATAAGGCACCTTGCCCAGCGGGCTGCACGAACGATCGGTTTCACCGACCCAGGCGAGCGATTCCTCGAACGGTACGCCTTTTTCCAGCAGGGCGAGCTTGACCTTGTTGTAGTAGTTGCTGGCCGCAAAGCCACAGAGTGTCAGCATGAAGGGTCTCCAGTCAGGGGTGATGCACCCGAATGATCGCGCTTCATGGCCACGGACGCTGTCCGCTCGGCGTCAGCGGCGGCCGGTTTCAGGCCAGCAGATCGTGCAGCGTGCGGGCCAGCACCTGGGTGGCGCGACGCAGGTCTTCCAGCTCGATGTGTTCGTCGGCCCGCTTGGCGTTGGATTCCCGCACCGTGCGTGGGCCGGTGCCATAGATCACGCCGGGAATGCCGCGCTCCACGTACAGGCGCACGTCGGTGTACAGAGGGGTGCCCACGGCGGGGATGGGCTCGCCAAACACCGCTTCCCCGTGCTTCTGGATCGCCTCGACCAGCGGGCGGTTGCCGGGCAGGGGCTTCATGGCGTGGGCGAGCAGCATGCGCCTGATGTCGACCTGCAACTGCCTGCCTCCACGCGGCGGGTTGAACGTGGTGGCGGCCTCGGCCAGGGTCTGACGCAGCGCGGCTTCCACCTGGGCCGGGTCTTCTTCGGGGATCATGCGCCGGTCCACCTTGAACACCACCTTGCCGGGCACCACGTTGGTGTTGGTGCCACCCTGGATCAGTCCGATGTTCAGGTACGGGTGGGTGATGCCTTCCACCGACGATCGCACCTGCAGGTAGTCGGCGTTGAGCCGGTAGAGCGCGTTCATCAGGTGAACGGCGCCCTGCAGGGCGTCGGTGCCTGAGTCGGGAATGGCCGCGTGGGCCATGTCGCCCTGCACGGTGACTTCCAGTTGCAGGCAGCCGTTGTGGGCGGTGACCACCTGGTAGCTGAAGCCGGCCGCGATCATCAGGTCGGGCTTCGTGAGGCCACGCTCCAGCAGCCAGCCGGGGCCGAGTTCACCGCCGAATTCCTCGTCGTAGGTGAAGTGCAGTTCGATGCAGCCCTTCGCGGGTCGTGCGACAGCCTCCAGGGCCCTGACGGCATGGGTGAAGCTCGCAAAATCGCTCTTGCTCACGGCGGTGGCGCGGCCGTACATCTTGCCGTCCACCACCTCGCCGCCATAGGGGTCGTGGGTCCAGCCTTCGCCAGGGGGCACCACGTCGCCATGGGCGTTGAGGGCGATGGTGGGGCCGCCATCACCGTAGCGGCGTCGCACGATCAGGTTGGTGATGCTTTGCAGGCCCGCCGCCTGCACCTCAGCAGCAGGCACGGGGTGGGCTTCGACCTCCCAGCCCCAGCCGCGCAACAGCTCGGCCGTGCGTTCGGCGTGCGGGGCGTTGTTGCCGGGCGG
>JAUVXK010000177.1 GCA_030603635.1 Burkholderiales bacterium
CCGGTGCCGATCGCGGTTTCCCGCTCCAGCACCACCACCTCCAGCCCTGCCTGGGCCAGGGCACGGGCCACGGCAAGGCCGACCACGCCGGCCCCCACCACGACGGCATCCACGCGGTCCATGGTTCAGCGTCGACGCAACAGTCCCCAGAACAGCAGTGCACCCAGCACCGCCATGCCACTGAAGACCAGGAAGGACCAGTTGGCGATGGTCAGGCCAAGGAAGGTCCAGTCGATCTTGGAGCAGTCGCCGGTACCGCGAAACACCATGGGAATGACACGACGCAACGGAAAACTCTCGATCATCCCGAACAGGTCGCGCCCACAGCTCAGGACTTCAGGCGGATACCACTGCAGCCAGCTCTGGCGCGCGGCCGTGAAGGCGCCGAACACGGCGATGACCACCACCCCCAGGGCGCCTCCCATGTGGACGGCGCGTTGGGGGAACAGCGCGGCGATCAGGGCGGCAAGCCCTACACCGATCAGGGCGTAACGTTGCACGATGCACATGGGGCATGGGTCCAGCCCCACCACCACCTGCAGGTACATGCCAAAGGCGAACATGCCTGCGCACACGGCCGCAACCAGCGCCAGCCAGCGGCGCGGGTATTCAGCCAACAGATTCAACACCAGGTTCATGGATTCCTTCTGAGCCATCAGCTCTCGGCAAACGCCCGTTCGATCACAAAGTCGCCAGGGGTAGAGGTGTTGCCTTCCACAAAGTGCCGCTCTTCCATCATTTTTTTGAGATCCCTGAGCATTTCAGGGCTGCCGCAGATCATCACCCGGTCCTCGGCCGGATTGAGCCTGGGCAGACCAAGGTCGGCTTCCAGCTTGCCGGTTTCGATCAGCGTGGTGATGCGGCCACGGTTCTTGAACGGTTCCCGCGTCACCGTGGGGTAGTAACGCAGTTGCTGGGTCACCATTTCCCCGAGGAATTCGTGCTTGGGCAGATCGACGGTGATGTATTCGTAGTAGGCCAGTTCGTTGACCTGCCGCACCCCGTGCACCAGGACCACTTGCTCGAATTTTTCATAGGTTTCCGGGTCGCGGATGATGCTCATCCAGGGAGCCAGACCGGTACCGGTGCCCATCAGGTACAGGCGCTTGCCAGGCAGGAGATAGTCGATGAGCAGGGTACCCGTGGGCTTGCGGCCGACCACGATCTTGTCGCCCGGCTGAATGTGCTGGAGCTGGCTGGTCAGCGGGCCGTCTGGCACCTTGATGCTGAGGAATTCCAGATGCTCCTCGTAATTGGCGCTGGCGATACTGTAGGCACGCAACAAGGGCTTGCCACTGGGCTGCTTGAGCCCGATCATGGTGAAGTGCCCGTTGGAGAACCGCAGCGACTGGTCACGGGTGGTCGTGAAGCTGAACAGGCGGTCGGTCCAGTGGTGTACGGTGAGTACACGTTCCTCGTTGAATGCGCTCATTTGATGAAAACGAAAAGCCGCTGCACCGGCCTGGGGCCGCTGCGACGGTTCTGAAGAAAGAAAGACAGACTGGCCTGTAGGCCAGTTCGACAGCCGCAAGTGTAGCCACAGCCCGAAAGGGCTGCCTTGACATCGCGCAACCCTTCACGCGTCCGGGTCCGCCAAAGCTTGGTACAGTGACGCACCGCTGACGCAGTGGAACGGGTACGACGATGGTGGCGCATTCTGCCCCGGTAGCGGTCAATCCCGAAACAATAAATATTCATTTGGTCATAACCCAAAGTACGGACACAAGGACTACTCATGGCTCGCATGGTTCAATGCATCAAACTCGGTCAGGAAGCCGAAGGGCTCGACTTCCCCCCCTATCCCGGTGAGCTGGGTAAGCGGATCTACCTCAACGTGAGCAAGCAGGCCTGGGCCGACTGGCTCAAGCACCAGACCATGCTGGTCAACGAGAACCGGCTGAACCTGGCCGATGCCCGTGCCCGCCAGTACCTGGCGCGGCAGATGGAAAAGCACTTCTTCGGCGAAGGCGCCGACCAGGCCGCCGGCTACGTTCCACCCACCCAGGGCTGACGGGCGCCATGGCGCGTTCGCCCGTGGTGTGGCAGGAAGATGGCACACCGCACAACCCCCGGTTCAACGACCTCTACCGCAGCCGGGGTGCCGGGGCCACAGGCCCCTGGGACCAAGCCCGGCAGGTCTTCCTGGGCGGCTGTCATCTGCTGACCGACCATGATGAGTCCCCCATCTGGTCCGGGCACAGGCGATGGCACATCCTGGAAACCGGGTTCGGGCTCGGCCTCAACTTTCTGTCCACCTGGGACGCCTGGTGCCGGGACGCGAAACGACCATCACAGCTGTTCTTCACATCGGTCGAAGCATGGCCGGTGGCCCCCGACGACCTGTTGCGCGGGGTAGCCGCTTTCGAGGACCTGCAACCACTGGCCCAAGCCCTGACCCAGCAGTGGAAAGGACTCCTGCCGGGCACGCACCGGCTGGTATTCGAGGACGGACACGTGCAGCTGACGCTGCGCATCGGCCACGTGCACGACGCCCTGGCCTCGCTCGACACCCCCGTAGACAGCGTGTTCATGGACGGTTTTTCTCCTCAAAACAACCCCGAGATGTGGGACGAGAAGGTCATCAAGACCGTCTCGCGCTTGTGCCGCCCCGGAACAAGGCTCGCTACCTGGACGGCAGCCGCATCGGTGCGCAACCGGCTGAAGGAGCATGGCTTCCAGGAACAACTCGAACCCGGATGCCCACCCAAGCGGGATCGCCTGGAAGCCCGGTTCGAGCCGCGCTGGCCCGTGGGGCGTTCGTGGCGCACCGCCTCCGAAGAAGCTCCGTCGCACGCGGTGGTGCTGGGTGCCGGGCTGGCGGGGTCGGCCGTGGCCTGGAGTCTGGCCCAGCGCGGCTGGCGCGTGGACGTGCTCGACGCGGCAGACCACCCGGCTGCTGGTGCCTCCGGCCTGCCAGCGGGCTTGATTGCACCCCACGTCTCTCCGGATGACGCCCCCCTGTCCCGACTCAGTCGGGCTGGAGTACGCTCCACGCTGCAAAGGGCCCGAAGCCTGCTCACGCAGGATCGGGATTGGTCCCCTGCGGGGGTGCTGGAACACCGGGTCGAGGGCAAACGCGCCCTGCCCCCCTCGGACCCGAACGGTCTGGCCGTGGACTGGATGCCGGACTGGACAGAAGAGGCCACCACGGTCCAATTGGCACGGTGCGGGCTTCCCGACGGTGCCAGCGGGCTCTGGCACGGCTGCGGTGCCTGGATACGGCCCGTGCAGCTGGTGCAGGCCCATCTGTCTCATCCGCTGGTCCATTGGCAAGGGGGATGCCACGCAACCCGTATCCGCCGCCAGGGCGAACGCTGGGAAGTATGGGGCGACGGCGCTCAACCCCTGGCCCAGGCCCCTCATCTGATCCTGGCCTGTGCCCATGGCACACGTACCCTGCTGGCCGAACTGGCCGGCGACGGCCCCCCCCTGCCCCTGCATGCCCTGCGAGGACAGGTGAGCTGGGGAGCCATGGATCGGATTCCAGAGCCAGCCCGCCCATGGCTGCCGGCATGGCCGGTCAACGGCCACGGCAGTTTCGTGCACGGGGTGCCCGATGCGAATGGGCACCCGATCTGGGTCGTGGGCTCCACCTTTGAACGTGGTCAGACGGAGCCCCAAGTCACCCTCG
>JAUVXK010000097.1 GCA_030603635.1 Burkholderiales bacterium
CTGAGAGATTCGTGGCCCTGTGAGGGGCACTTGCTCCTGCGGTGGGCTGGGTGACGAAGTCAGCCGCTCTTCAGAGTGCAGTGATGCACCCGCCGGTCCTGGGGGCCTGAGAGTTTCCGGGGCGGTTGCTCCTTCGGCGCCGGCCTGTCGCAACAGACCGGGCTCTCCCGACGGGTGAGTGAAGCGATTGTAGGACAGTGGCCTTCAGTTCGCCAATGGGTTTGTCCTTGCCTGGGGCGGACGCCTCAATCGCCGGCGGTCATGAGGCGCGCCATTCGAGTGCCATGGGGCTGGCGGTTTCGCCCGACGCCAGCTTGAACGACCCCGCTGCCCTGACCAGCTCCTGCGCCTGGGCCTTCAGGCCGGTGGCGGCCGCCGCGATCTCCTCGACCAAGGCGGCGTTCTGCTGCGTCGTCTGGTCGATCTGGCCCACCGCCTCGGTGACTTGTTCCACCCCCATGGCCTGTTCCTGGCTGGCCTCGCTGATGCGGGCCATGATCTGGGTCACGCGCTGGATGGCATCGACCACGCTGGCCATCGACTCCCCCGCGCGGTTCACGAGATCGGTGCCTTTTTCGACCCGTTCGGCACTGGTGTGGATCAGCGCACGGATCTGCTTGGCAGCATCGGAGCTGCGTTGGGCCAGTGTCCTCACCTCAGAGGCCACAACGGCGAAGCCCCGTCCGGCCTCACCGGCTCGGGCAGCCTCCACGGCCGCGTTCAGTGCCAGGATGTTGGTCTGGAAGGCGATGCCGTCGATCACGCCGATGATGTCGCCGATCTTGCGGCTGGAATCGTGGATGCCGCGCATGGTCTCTACCACCTCGGCCACCACCTCACCACCCTGCTGCGCCAGGTGGGAGGCGTTTTTCACGAGCTGGTTGGCTTCCGTGGCAGAGCTTGCGTTCTGCTTCACCGTCACTCCCAGTTCCTCCATTGAGGCGGCGGTTTCCTCCAGCGCACTGGCCTGGTTCTCGGTGCGGGCCGACAGGTCGTGGTTGCCCTGCTCGATTTCCTGGGAAGCGCTGGCCACGTTGTCGGCATTGAGGCGCAGGTGGCGCACCAGATCGACCAGACGCTCCTGCATCTGATCCAGGTTGCGCAGCAGGTGCCCCAGCTCGTCCTTGCGGTTGACGTGAATCCGGCGGGTCAGGTCGCCTTCGGCGATGCGCTGAGCCACAGCCACCGCGTCGTTCACGGGCTCGGTCACGCTGCGCGGAATGAACCAGATCAGCCACAGGGCGAGCACCACCAGGATGGCGGTGCTCACGAGCATGGCGATCTCGGCCGAAACCACCATGTCCGCCGCCTTCTGGGCCGATTTGGAGGTGCTTTCCAGGTTGAAGGCGAGGATGGCCTGCATGGCATCGAACGTGTTCTGAAACAGGGTGGGGGCCTCGTTGAAGAACTGCTCCTGGATCGATTGCAGCTCCCAGGGGCCCATCGCGTCGCTGTATTTGCGCAGGCTTTCGGCAGCAAGCTGCATGTACGCGTCACGTTTGCCGCTGTAATCGGCGTACAGGCGTTCCTCGACCACTGCGGCGGGGTCGCCCGGCTGGTAGGTTTCCAGGGTGGCGGCGTAGATCCGGGTGGCTTCACCGAGGGTGTTTTCGATGGTCTGCAGCGACTGGGCAAACGCTTCCCCGCCGGATTGCTCTCCGCTGCTCAGCCGTCGACCGACCGACAGGTAGTGGTTGGACAGCTGGTCCTTCATCCGACCGAGGTTTTCAATGGCGGGTATCCACGACTTGGCGACCTCCCCGGTTTCGTACTTGATGCCGATGTTCTGGTAGAGGGTGAATCCGGTGCTGAGCACCGCCAGCAGCAGGATGAGGCCCATGCCGATGGTGATGCGCCACCGGATGGTCAGGTCGTTGAAGGTCATGGTGTGGTCTCCTTTGTTGTCATGGGGGCGTGCAACGGGCATTCGATGACGAATGCCGCTCCGCCTTGCGGCCGGTGGCCAACCGTGATCGTCCCAGCGAGTATCCCGGTCACGATGTTGTGCACGATGTGCAATCCCAGCCCTGTTCCGCCACTGCCCAGGCGGGTGGTGAAGAACGGATCGAAAATGCGATCGGTCTGGTCCGGCGGGATGCCGACGCCGTTGTCGCGCACGGTGATGCGCACGGCGGTACCGCCCAGCGGCTCGACGGCGATTTCGATGCGACCGCTGTTGCGATCGGGGAAAGCATGGATCAGGGCGTTCTGGATCAGGTTGGTCAGCACCTGCCCGAGCGGGCCCGGGTAGGAGTTCATCTGCACGTCCACTGGGGCATCCACCACCAGTTCGATCGGCGCACGCTTGACCATGGGTTGCAGCGTCAGCACGATTTCATGCAGCACCTCCAGCAACGAGAACTGGCGCCGCTGCGAGCTGGTCTGGTCCACAGCCACCTGTTTGAAGCTGGCAATGAGTTCCGACGCCCGCCGCAGGTTGCGCTGGGCGATGTCGGTGGCGGTCTCGACCTGTCCGACGAAGGCGTCCAGGTCCGACTTACGCAATCCGGTCGCCAGCCGCTGGCGGAACACCTTGAGCCGGTCTTCCAGGGTGGAGACCGACATCAGGCCGTTGCCGATCGGGGTGTTGAGTTCGTGGGCCACGCCCGCCACGAGCGAACCCAGGGAGGCGAGCTTTTCCGATTGCACCAGCTGTGTCTGGGTGCTCTTGAGCCGTTCAATGGCTTCGGTCAAGGCGGCATTGGCTTCGGACAGACTCTGCGTGCGTGCGGCGATGCGCTGCTCCAGTTCCGCGTTGAGACGCCTGAGCTCCTGCTCCATCGCCCGTTTTTCGGTGATGTCGAGCATCGAGCAGATCAGCAGGGTCTGCTCCTGAAACGCCACGATGCGCATATGCACGTCCACCAGGATCTGTTCCCCCGTCTTCTTGCGCAGCCGGCCCAGGATGCCGCTGATTTCGCCGGAGGGACGCAGGCGGCTGAAGGTCTCCTGGAGCACCGTTTCGTCCAGGATGGTCCCCTGCAGCGATGCGCTGCGCCCGACCATCTCATCGCGCTCGTAGCCCAGCAATGCCAGCCAGGCGGGGTTCACGTCCAGGTAGTGGTAGCCCTGTTCGTCTGCCTCGAGCACCGCCACCGCCACCGGACTGGCCCGGAAGAAGAGGTTGAATTTTTCCTCGCTCTCGCGCACGGCCTGTTCCTTGCGCTTGAGGTCGGTGATGTCCACGTCCATGCACACGAAGAGCGAGCCGCCCTGCAGGTCGGGAATGGGGAAGGTGGTCGACAGGATGTGTGCCACCTGTCCGGTGGGCTTGCGTACCGTGCCTTCGTAGGGGCCGAACGGGGCCCCCGTGCGCTCGATCTCGCGCAGCAACTGCACAAAGCTGGCAGCATCCTCGGGGGTGTAGATAAGCTGGTCCAGCGTCTTGCCCAGGGCTTGCTCGCGCGTCCAGCCCAGCACGGTCTCGGCAGCCGGGTTCCAGTCCACCACGCGTCCTTCGCGGTCGAACCACTGGATCGCGAGTGTCGGTGTGGTGTCCACGATGGCGCGTAACTGGGCCTCGCGGCGCTGGATCTGCACGGCCATGTTCCGCAAGCCCTGGCCGAGGGTGTCTAGCTCCTGCACCCCGGTGCTGGGCAAGGCCGCGTCGTAGCGGCCCTGCGCCACCTCGCCTGCGAACACGAGGCTGCGGTCGAGCCGGCGCTGGATGACACGGGAGAACCAGAGCAGCAACAACCAGCCGAAGCCGACCGAAACCGCCACCGTGATCAAGGTGATCCCCAAGGCCGTGCGGCTCGGGGCGTTGACCACATCGACCGGATAGCCCGCCAGCACGACCCAGCCGATGCGGTCCAGTCGCAGGCCGGTGCCATGGTAACGCTCGCCATCCAGATCGATCACGTCGTGCAGTGGTTGCCCGGCCTTCGCGGCCTGGAACACGGGCCAGTGGGCCACGTTGCGTCGCAGGGCTGCCCAGGTCATGTCCGGGGCGGCCACCACCTCTCCCTTGCCATCCGTGACAAGCACCATCAGTCCGTCCAGAGCCAGAGACTGGCGCACCGTTTCAGCCAGGCGATGCACGCCGAGTTCGATCACCAGAAATCCGTCGTCCAGTGGCACGTTGTACGCCACTACGGGCAGGTCCAGCACGGGGGAGCGATACTGGTCGCTCCACAGCGCCCGGCCCCGTCGTCCCGCTTCGCGGATGCCGCCCAGTCCGCTGAGGTCGTTGCCTCGCCAATCGGTGATGCGTGACGTCATGCCGGAGGCCACAAACAGTTCGCGCACCCGTGCCTGCCGGTCCAGCAGGTAGATGCCCTGGAAGAACTGGGTCTGGGCCACGAGACGCAGCAGGAGCAGGTCAAAGCCTGTGCGGCCCTCCACGGTCGTGGCCGCCACCTCCAGCGCACTCGCGAGGCCGGTGGTCAGCTGCTCGGCATACTGCAGGTTGATGTCCACCTGGTGTGCCGCAGCCGCCACGGCGCGCCGCTGGTCCATCTCGTTCTGGGCCCGGACCATGGGCAGGCGCCAGAACGCCATCAGTACCGCCACCACGGCCACCGCGAACAGCACCACCAGCAGGAACTGGCCGACCAGCACCTGGCGTATGGTGGAGGGCCCCCATGTACGCTCTGTCATTCGGGCTCCGCCACGTACTGACCATCCAGGACGCGGGTGATGTAGAGCCGGCGCTCGGCATCCCCATGGTCGCTGAACTCGATGGTCTGCTGCAGGCCGTCGAACCGGCGCAGACGCAGCAGGGCGCTACGCAGATCCTCCCCTCGGCGCCGTTGGGCATGGGCGCTCAGCAGAACATGGGTGGCGTCGAATCCGGCCACTTCGGCGAAACCGGGGTTGCGCTGAAACCGCGCGGAGAAGGCGGCCTTGAACGCCTGGTACGCGGGTGTCCGGCTGTTGCGGTCGAAGTACTGCGCCACCATCACGCCATTGGCGGCGCGACCGCCCAGCTCCAGGAACTGCTCCGTGGCCGACCATTCCGCTGTGATCACCTGCACCTCCCGATGTTCGCGGCGCAGTAGCTGCAGCAGGTTGGCCGCGTCGAGGGCGTTGGTGACCACCACCAGCGTGTCCGGGGCCTGAGCCATGGCCCGGTTCAGGACGGGGGCCAGGCTGTCTCCGGGCGAGGCGAGGCGATAAGCTTCCTGGTGGGTCACCTGGGCACCGAGCTGTTCGGCGCGCTCCGTGAAGTGCTCGGCCCAGCTGCGGGTGTAGGCCGCGTTGCTGTCGTCGCGCACGATCGCGTAGCGCTGGCCGCGTCCGGCGCCGATGTGGCGCTCTGCGGACAGCCGGGCATATTCCTTCGTCGTCGAGCAGACCCGGAAGAAGTGGTCGTCCTGACCGGCAAAGTCCGTGCTCGTGACCGTCGGAGAAACGGTGACCAGTCGCTCCTGGTTGGCCAATGGAATCCAGCGTGCCGCCACGCTGCTCGTCATGGGGCCGATCAGGCCGATCGGTCCCGCGTCACGGATCGCGGGCAACAGGCTGGCCACCTCGTCCGGGCGTTGCCGGTCGTCGAACGCCACCAGCTCCACCGGGTTGCCGTCCACGCCGCCGCGCGCATTGAACCCTTCGACCGCCAGCAGGGCACCGTCGCGTCCTGCCACACCCAGGTCCGCTGCCGGGCCGGTGAGACCGCCCATGAAGCCCAGGCGCACCGGGCGTTTCGCACACCCGGGTAAGGCCAGCAGCATGCCAGCGCCTGCTCCGGCAGCCAGCCATTGACGGCGCGACCAGACGGGTGGATGGTGGCCCATGGCTCACTCCTTGGTGTACTGGACCGGATCTGCTGGGCGATGGCGCAGCCACTCGACGAGCTCCGGCATCTCGAGCGGCCGGGCGATGTGGTAGCCCTGGCCCTCGTGGACGCCCATGGCCGCCAGGGTGCGCCAGGCTCGGGCATCCTCGATGCCTTCGGCCAGCACCTGCAGGCCAAGCTTCAGGCCGAGCTGGGCGATGAGTTCGGCGATGCGGGGGCCGCCTTCGGCCGACATCTGGGTGACGAAGGCCTTGTCGATCTTGATGCGGTCCAGGGGCAATCGCTCCAGGTAGCTCAGTGAGGAGTAGCCGGTGCCGAAATCGTCGATCGCGACCGATACCCCCATCGCCCTCAGGCGTTCCAGCAGCGTCTCGATCACGCCGTGCCCGAGCAGCGACACGGATTCCGTGATTTCAAGCTCCAGCTGGTCTGGTCTAAGGCCGGCGGCGTCCAGGGCGTCCTGCACCCGTTCGACGAAACCCGGCGTCTGGAACTGCACGACCGACACGTTGACCGCCATGCGCTTGGGGGCCAGCCCTTGTTTCAGCAGCTCACGCATGGTCAGGCAGGCGGTTTTGATCCCCCAGTCACCCAGCCCGACGATCAGGCCGGATTGCTCGGCCAAGGGGATGAAGCGGTCCGGGGGAACCATGCGGCCGTCTTGTCCGCGCCACCGCATCAGGGCCTCCAGCCCGATCAGCTCGCCCGTACGCAGGTCCAGCTGGGGCTGGAAGGCGAGGTAGAGGTGGTTGTGGTCGAACGCGGCATGCAGTTCCGACAGCATCTGGGTCCGGTTGCGCGCGTGCTGAGCCATTTCCGGGGTGAAGCGCACGAAGCGGCCGCGCCGGTCGCGTTTCGCCTGCTTGAGCGCGATGCTGGCGTTCTTCAGCCAGTCCACGCCGTCGATGCCCGGGTCGTCCAGCAGGCAGGCGCCGAGCGTCACCGACACACGCTGTGGCTTGCCGGCCACTTGCAGCGGTGTCACGAAAAAGCCCAGCACCCGTTCGGGGTCGACGATGTCGCTCGGCCCGAGCAGGCCAAAGGCATTGCCCGACACCCGGGCCAGGATCACCTCCGGGCCTGTGAGTTCGGCCAGGCGCGTGGCCATGGCCTGCAGCAACCCGTCGCCGTAGTCGTGTCCCATCAGGTCGTTGATCCCTGCGAAGTCGTCCACGTCCACCAGCACCAGGGCCCGGTTGGCGCAGCCGTGCGCCATGCATTCCGCCAGCAGTTCGATGAAGCGCGTCCGGTTGGGCAGCTTCAGCATCGGGTCCTCGTAGGCCACGTGGTGCAACCGTTGCAAGGTCAACAACTGGTTGAGGCACGCGGTGAGGTTGGTGCAGAACACCCGCAGCAACTGCACATCCACCGCTTCGATCAGGGCGTCGGACTGTACAAAGGCGGCCATGCCGTCCCCCTGGCGTTCGCCGAGGAACAGCACGGACGCGTTGTCGGTGAACACACTCTGGCCGGATTGCAGCACCTGCTTCAACAGAGCCACCACGCGCTCGTCCTGCAGCCGCTCCACCGGCTGATCGACCAGGTGGGCGTACTGTCCCGCCGCCGCCAGCACCCGGTACCCGCCCGTGGCCTGTCCCTGGGCGCAGACAATCCCTTCGGGACGCGTGCCAAGGATCCCGGCGATCTGGGTGATGACGCCCGACGCAAACCGCTGTAGGCCTGCGGCTCGCAGCAGTTCGCCCGAGGCCTCGACGATCTGCTCCAGCCCACGCCGACCGGCCTCGATCAGGCACAGCTGCTGGTAGGCCCGCAGCGTGGTCGTGATGGTCGTCAGGAGCTTGTGGTGGGTCAGCTCCGATTTGGTCTTGTAGTCGTTGATGTCGTAGCGCAGCAGGGTCTCGTGCTCAGGGGCGTATCCGGGTTGCCCGGTGCGCAGCACGATGCGTGTCTCGACCATCTGCAGCGTGGTGCGGATGTGGTCCACGAGACCGAGGCCGGCGTCGGGCGTTTCCATGACCACGTCGAGCAGCACCACCGCCACGTCGCGAATGTCCTGCAGGAGGTCCCGGGCCTGGGCTGCCGAGGTGGCGTGCAGCAGGGCCAGCGGCCGGCCGAAAAGCTGAACCCCTTCCAGCGAAAAACGGGTCGCCTGGTGGACGTCGTCATCGTCGTCGATGACCAGGATCTTCCAGACCCGGACGGACTGTCCACCCGGCGAGGGTCCGTGCCCATCGTCGTCGGCGAAACGGATGAATTCGTCTTCGTGGGCGTGGGGCGTCGTCATTGGAGTCTGTGCTCACATGGTCCACGCAATATAGCACCGACTCGCTGCTGCCCGATGCCATTTCCGGGGCGGTTTCTGTGGCCATTCGGCAGGTGCGCGCCCCCAGCAGCAGGCCATCAGAACGCCACCCGCGTGACCCGGGCCAGGAAGAATGGAGCGTATGCCGGTGTTCCGTACATGTTGCCGAGCTCCACCCGGACCGGGATCAGGAAACCCTGGAAACGGGCCATTTCCAGCATGCGGCCACCGAAAGGCTGCAGGCGGTAGGTCTTTTCCGGGTTGGCATCGGTCCAGCGCATCGCGCGTATGTCCCTGAGCTGGCCAGTCGCATCCAGGGTGACATGCATCGGTTCGATGCCGTGCACATCGGCAAACCGGATCTCGGCGCTGTCGGGGCCAGTCGGCACCCATGTGGCGCCGAACTGCGGCAGTAGGCTGGCCGGGGACCAGACCGCTTCCATCATGACCCGTGTGGCGGCGGCGCTCGCGTGGTCCGGACTGCCGCCGAGGCGGGCGAGCGGGATCAGTCCGTACAGCCAGAATGTGGTCCAGCTTTCACGGGGGGCACCATCGGGCGCATGGTAGCCGTCGGAGCCGGCAAAACGCATCCATTCCCGACCCACCTCGGCCTCCCACACGAAGCCGAGCGCAGGCGGGGCAAGCACCTGCCTTGCCACCATCGGCAGTTCGGTTCCGTTCAGGATGAATGTCCCCTCCATCTCCAGTCGAACCACCCGGTGCAGGGGCGTGCCAGGTTCAATCGCCTGGGCAAAGTACCGCTGCGCCACTTCGGGCAGGTCCGCGACCATGGCGGGGTCATAGCGCGGCGGGTCGGGGTCGCGCGCACTGTCCAGCGCGGCCCAGACCGATGCCATGCGCGCCTGGTCGCGGGCGTGCGTCCACAGTGCCAGCGCCGCCGCTGCAGTGAGCAGCACGGCCAAGGTGAGCGCGAGGGTCTTGAAGAGGGTCATGTGTGGGCGCCTATCAATCATAAGTGTGGTTTGTCACCCCACCACCATCAATTCATCCCAGCGTGTGGTGTAGCGCGGGGTTCTCCGCTCCTGCTTCATGGTCCACTGCCGCATCGGCTGCGAGCCGGCGTTCGGCACCAGTGCCGAGCCCAGCCTGAGGGTGCCTTGACCGTACCGGCCGTTCAAGGTGTCGATCGCGAACATCAGGCGTTCGTGGCTTTCACTGGTGTGTGGCTGCGCATGGCCGAATCCGAGCCCGGGTGCCAAGTCCGCCTTGGCCTGCAGGTCCAGCAGCATCACGCCTGCCTTGGCGTACCGAAAGCCCGGGCGGTAAAGGGTCTCCAGTCCCTGCAGGGCAGCCTGCACGATGCGGCGGGTATCCGCGCCCGGCTGGCGCAGCGGTACCGTCACCGACTTCGCGTACTGGGCGTCCTGCGGCCGGAACGGACTCGTGCGGATGAACACCAGGACCGCATGGGTCAGGCTCTCCTGCTGCCGCAGCTTCTGCGCCGCCCGGGAGGCGAATTCGGTGATGGCCTCGCGCAGTTCCGGCAGGTCGGTGACCGGGCCCCCGAAGCTGCGCGTGCAGGCGATCTGCTGCTTCGGTGCCGGCGTATCGTCCAGCGCGAAGCAGGCCACCCCATTGAGCTCGCGCACCGTGCGCTCCAGCACCACCGACCATTGGCGCCTGACCGTGGCCGCATCCAACCGCCTGAGATCCTGCACCGTGCGGATGCCCCCCGCCTGCAGTTGCCGGGCGATGCGCG
>JAUVXK010000039.1 GCA_030603635.1 Burkholderiales bacterium
GAACCACCCCCTCATGGAATTTGACTTCATCTGGCTGCTCTGGGGTCTGCCCCTGGCCTTCGCCCTGGGCTGGCTGGCTTCCCGATTCGACCTGAGACAATGGCGCTTTGAAAGCCGGCAGGCTCCCAAGGCGTATTTCAGAGGCCTGAACCATCTGCTCAACGAGCAACAGGATCAGGCCATCGATGCCTTCATCGAGGCCGTCCAGCACGACCCTGACACCTCTGAGCTCCACTTTGCACTCGGCAACCTGTTTCGCCGCCGGGGCGACTATGACCGAGCTGTGCGCGTGCATGAACACCTGCTGTCGCGCGCCGACCTGTCCCTCAAGGACCGCCAGCGCGCCCAGCACGCCCTGGCACAGGACTTTCTGAAAGCGGGCCTGCTGGATAGGGCGGAAAACGCCCTACTTCGGCTGGACGGCTCACCTTTCGAGCCCGAGGCGCGCCTGGCACGACTGGCCATCTACGAACGCACACGCGACTGGGACAAGGCCGCAGAGGTGGCCACACAGCTGGAAGATGCCGAGCGCGGCACCTTCCAGCTGCGGCTGGCGCACTATCGCTGCGAACAGGCGACAGCCCTGCGCCAGCAGAACCGCATGACCGAAGCCCTCACCCTGCTGGAGTCACTGGTCGAAGACATCCCGGAGTCCGCACGGGCCTGGATCGCTCTGGCAGAGCTGCGCCACACCTTGTCCAACACCGGGGGCGCCTGGGAAGCGCTGCGCCAGATGTGCCATCACGTTCCCGCCCATGTGCCGCTGATCGCTCACAATCTGGCGGTCTGGGCCAAACTGCTCCAACGTCCGGCGGATGCTCGCCAGCTGCTGCAGGACTGGACCACTCGCCATGCCCCTTCACTGGACGTGACCCAGGCTCTCGCCAGCCTGGAGCCGGATCCGTCCAGCGGACGGCAACTCTATATCGAGCACCTGCGTCGAGAACCCTCTCTGGTTGCTGCAAGCCTCTGGCTGGCAGGGGAGCACTGGGGACAGGGTGACGAGGAAACGCTGGTCAAGCAGTCGATCGAACGGGCCTGCGACCCGATCAAGCGCTACCGCTGCGCGGCATGCGGGTTCGAGGCCCGGCAATACTTCTGGCAATGTCCGGGCTGCCAGAGCTGGGACAGCTACCCCCCGCTGCGCGTCGAAGAACTCTGAGCCCTCAGGAGACCACGATGAACCTCGAAAAAGTGATCTTCGGCTTCTTCATCCTGCTGGCAGCGACCTTGAATTTCGGGTTCTTCATCGGGGAAGTGGACAACCCGGCCCACCACGACATTTACGAACTTTTCGCTGCGCTGGTGGTGAGCCTGATCGCCACCGTGCTCAAACTGGGGGACCGCACCCAGATCGGTGCGGTCCACCTCTCGACCAGCCTGGTGGCTGACCTCCAGCTGCTGGCCGCGGCCATGGTCTGGGGTTATGCGGCGCACATCGCGCCCGGCGGGGTGACCCCGGAATTCATGGCCAGCATCGTGTCGCTCTCCGGCGGGGCCCTCTTTGCCAACGTGGTGTCCGTCATCATCCTGATCGCCGAAACCATCATGCAGCGCCGCTGAGCCTTCAGCCCGCACGGCCATGACCCGCCATGAGGAAATCAGCACCTTCTTTCTGGTGCTGCGGCGTGTTCGAAAGACGCTGATCACGCTGATCGTGATCTACACGGTGGCGGTGCTGGGCCTCACGCTGGCACCTGGCCTGCCGGGCGAAGACGGCACACCCACCCGACTGAGTTTTTTTCACGCCTTCTACTTCATCAGCTACACCGCCACGACGATCGGGTTCGGCGAAATCCCGAGCGACTTTTCCGAACAGCAGCGGCTGTGGGTGCTGGTATGCATCTACCTCTCGGTGATCGGATGGGCGCTGTTCATCGGCTCGCTGCTGCAGTTGCTGCAGGACACCAACCTCCAGAATGCGATCCGGGTGAGACGCTTCGCCATGGACGTCCGCAAGCTGCATGAACCGTTCTACATCGTCTGCGGGTACGGTGAAACCGGACGGCTGCTGTGCGCCGCGCTCGACCGGCTGGGCTTTCGGGTGGTGGTGCTGGAACTGCGGCCTGCCCGACTCGCCGACATCGAGCTGCAGAGCTATGCGATGGACATGCCCCACCTGGCTACCGATGCGGGAGACCCACAGGTGTTGCGCATGGCCGGGCTGACCCAGCGCCATTGCAAGGGCTTGATCGCGCTGACCAACGACGACGCCAGCAACCTCGCGGCCGCCATGACCGGGCGCCTGCTTGCCCCCCGCCTGCCAGTACTGGCGCGTGCCGAAAAACCGGCCACGGTGGACAACATGGCCTCGTTCGACACGCGGCACATCATCAACCCTTTCGAAAAGTTCAGCGCTTACCTCGCACTGGCTATGCAGGCGCCAGCGGCCTACCACCTGCTGATCTGGCTTACGGGCCTGTCGGGGACCACGGTCTCGCGTCATCGCGACCCACCGCGCGGGCACTGGGTGCTGCTGGGCTACGGCAGCTTCGGACGCAGCCTGGCGCAGCGCATCGCCCAGGAAGGGCTGCCGGTCACGGTGATCGACCTCAACGCGGCGCCACAGGAGCCCACCCCAGGCGTTCAATGGGTACAGGGGGACGGGACCGGAGCCACCGCGCTGCGCCGCGCCGGCATCGAACAGGCGGCGGGCATCATTGCGGCGACCGCCAACGACGTAAACAACCTTTCAGCGGCCGTCACGGCGCGACACCTCAACCCGAATGCGTTTGTCATCGTGCGGCAGAACCAGCACGCCAACCAGCCGCTGTTCAAGAGCTTCCGTGCCGACATCACGATGATCCCCAGTGAAATCATCGCGCAGGAATGCCTGGCCATACTCAACACCCCGATGCTGGCGCCCTTTCTGCAACGGCTCGAAAGCGAAGGAGAGCCGTGGTGTGAACAAGTGCTGGAGCGCCTGACCGAGCGCCTGGGCTGGCAGGCCCCACATGTATGGAGCCTGCGGGTGTGCGAGGCAGAGTCGCCGGCACTGATGCTCAGATTGCAGGCCGGTGAAATGGTGCGCATGGGAGACGTGCTGCGCGACCCCGGCCACCGTGACGATATCCTGCGCTGCGAGGTGCTGCAAATCGATCAACGCGAGGGCGAGCGCCTGATGATGCCGGCTACCGACGTGCTGCTTGCCCCGGGCGACGAACTGCTGCTCGCGGGCCACCGGTCAGCCCAGTCGGCGCTGTCGCTGACGGTGAACAACGAACATGCCCTGAACTACGTGCTGACCGGGCAGGACCTGCCTGGCAGTTGGATCTGGCGCTGGCTGAGCAGGCCCTAATTGCCAGAAATTGGCGATGTGCTGCTGGAGGTTTCCGGCTTGAGGCTCTTTATCGAGCCATACATCCGCGGGAAAGCAGGGCAGTAAAGCCGAAGTCAGCGGCACACTCTTTTCAGCGAAAAAATGTGCGTCATAGACAATATATTCATCCAACCCAACAATGTCCATGACGAAAAAACGTTGCCAGGGATAGGCACTCACTCCTGCCGATTACGGGCACGCCAGGCGCCGACCTGCAAACTCACCTCACTGGCTCGCCGCAGCACGCGCACGTTCTCCGGCATGGCCTTGCTGTGCAGAACGGCCGCAGCACCTCCCGCCCAGACCTCGACCTCCCAGGGCAGTTGTTCCGCAAGCTGGCGCAGGCTGTCGAGCACTTCACGCCGGGAGGCATGGGCACTGAAGCTGAGGGCCACCACGTTGACCTGAAGCTGGCGGCTGGCGATCACGATGTCGGGGATGGGTGTGCTCGCACCGAGCGACACCCGCTCGCACGATTCCAGTGCGAAAAAGCTCTCGGCCATCAGCAGACCCAGGGTATGGGTCTCAGAGGGGGTGGTGGTGAGCAGCACCTTGGGCCGCCGCATCAACTCACGGCTGCTTGATTCAACGGCCGCGATGGCGTCCCGCAGCACCGTTCGCACCGTCTCGGAAAACAGGTGTTCCTGAAACACGGAAACCTCACCACGCAGCCACGCATCCCCGACGGCCACACACAGCGGTGCCACCAGGTTTTCCACGGCCGAGCCCAGCCCCTGCTTCATGACTTCACGCTGCAAGGCGTGGCGCAAGTGGTCGATCTGGTTGTGGCGCAACCAATCGATCCACTGGGTATCAAGCGGTATGACACCGACAACCGGCAACGGCACCGCCCGAGGATGTTCGGCAGCCGCGTCGCACAAGGCTTCGAGCGCCTCCTGCGGCAGGCCAACCACCTTCCCTGGCCGGTGACCGGCATCCATCAGACGCTTGATCAAGCGCAACCGCAGCAACTGAGCCGGGTCGTACTGGCGCTCACCAAAGGCATCCCTCGTGGGCGTGGGAAAACCGTACCGGCGCTCCCACACGCGCAAGGTGTCCTTGCCCAGTCCGGTGTCGCGCTCGACCTCGGCAATCGACCAGAGAACATCCTTGGGGTCAGGTCTTGCATCCACGGCGCTTCCCATCGTTCATGAATCGGGTTGGACAAAAACTTTGCACATGCGGACGAAATGTAGCATACAATTGTTTTGTCTAGGACATTTATGTCTGTACGGAGGTTTCCATGAAGGTTGCTGTGATTGGTTCCGGGATTTCCGGACTGGCCGCCGCCCACCGGCTGGGCGACTGGGCGGAGGTCACCCTTTTCGAGGCCGCCGATTATTTTGGCGGCCACACGCACACCGTGGACGTCACTCTGCCCGACCACCGGGGGGAGCCGATCACCCATGGAGTCGACACGGGCTTTCTGGTGTTCAACGAACGCACCTATCCGCAACTGATCGCCTTGTTCGCCGAACTGGGCGTGCCGACCGCCCCCTCGGACATGTCGTTTTCCGTCCAGGTCCCGGCGCGCGACGGCCAATCCGGACTGGAATGGAGCGGCAGCAATCTGGCGACGGTTTTCTCGCAGAAACGCAACCTGGTGAACCCCCGCTTTCTGGGCATGCTGTCGGACCTGCTGCGTTTCAACAGCCTGTGCACCCAAATCGCCAGCGAACAGCGTGAAAGCGCACTCCGCGAGCCCCTGGACCGGTTTCTGGAGCAGCATCGATTCGGGCAGCCCTTTCGGGACTGGTATTTCCTGCCCATGCTGGGCTCGATCTGGAGCTGTCCGACCGATCAGATGCTCAAGTTCCCGGTGGCTACCATGATCCGCTTTTGCCACAACCACGGTCTGCTGCAGGTGAACCAACGGCCACAATGGCACACGGTGATCGGCGGGGCACGAAACTATGTACACAAGATCATTGGGCGCCTGGCGGACGCCCGGCTGAGCACTCCTGTCCTTCGGATCGACCGCCACGACGATGGGGTTACGGTGCATACAGGGCATGGCCGCCACGAACGCTTTGACCATGTGGTGCTGGCCACGCACTCCGACCAGGCCCTCGCCTTGCTCGGCCAACCCTCGAACCTGGAACAGAGGGTGCTCGGTCGCATCGCTTACCAGCCCAACCTCGCTGTGCTGCACACCGACGTATCCGTGCTGCCACGCCGACGGGCCGCATGGGCCGCATGGAACTACGAACGGGCCGCAGACGACTCCCGCGAATCAGCGCGGGTTTGCCTGCATTACCTGCTCAACAAGCTGCAGCCGCTGCCCTTTGCCCAACCGCTGATCGAGACGCTGAACCCGGTACGCCCGATCGACCCCCGCCGCGTGTTGGCGACATTCGAATATGCTCACCCAGTGTTCGATCTACGCGCCATTGAAGCCCAAGGCCTGGTGGAGCAACTCCAAGGCCAGCAGCGTACCTGGTACTGTGGTGCCTGGACAGGATACGGCTTCCACGAGGACGGCCTGAAATCGGGTCTCCATGTGGCCCGGAGACTGATGGCGCTGGCGGGGTCGACCGAAGGCGCAGCGGCATGAACACCGAGGTACCCGCCAACCAGGCGCTGATCGGCTTCGGGCAGGTACGCCACACCCGACTGCGGCCGGTACACCATGCCTTCAGCTACCCGACCTGGTTCCTGCTGTTGCCCATGCGTGCGCTGGAGCACTGCGAGCGGGATCAGGGCCTGGCCGTGAACCGCGCGGGGACCGTTGCCTTCCACGATCGGGACCATGGCGATGGCCGGGGACCCGAAACCGGTGGCGCCTGCGCCTGGATGGACGAACTGCTGCGCGCGCACGGCATCCACGACGCCACCGGCCCCCTGTGGCTCCACACCTACCCCCGGGTGCTCGGCTACACCTTCAAGCCGGTGAGTTTCTGGTATGCCCACCGCGCAGACGGCTCGCTGCGCGCCATCGTGGCCGAAGTGAACAACACCTTCGGCGAACGCCATTGCTACCTGCTGGACGATCCACGCCTGGGGCAGGAACTGCAAGCCGACAAGTGCTTCCATGTCTCGCCTTTCTGCTCCCTTGAGGGCAACTACCGCTTCCGCTTCCTGCATGCCATGCGCGAAGGCCAACCCCGCACGGTCGTCCGGGTCGACTACGACGACGCCAGCGGCCCGCTGCTGCAGACCAGCGTGAGCGGTGTGCTGGAACCCGTGTCGCCCCGAACCCTGCGCCGAGCCCTGTGGCGCTATCCCGCCATGACCGCGATGGTCGTTGCCCGCATCCACTGGCAGGCGCTACAACTCTGGCTGAAACGGGTGGGCTTCCATCGCAAGCCCCCCACCCCTGCCCGATTCGTGACCCGCTGAAACCCACCGTTCCGACAGAGGAGTCCCGCTGATGAACAGCCTCACCGCCCACTCACCCGCCGCGCTCACCCTGCCTCGCCACGTTCCTGGCGCCGCCCGCACGGTGTTCAAGCTGCTGCGCCACCTGCGCCACGGCACGTTAACCATTCATCTGCCCGATGGCCACACCCTCGTGGCGGGCGACGGCCAAGGCGATCACGTCTCAATCAGCCTGCGCAACTGGCATGTGTGCACACAGGCCCTGAAGTCTGGCGACATCGGCTTTGCCGAAAGCTACATCGCCGGTGACTGGAGCACCAACGACCTGCCTGGCCTGCTGCGCCTGTTCGTGGCCAACCGCCAGTCCCTGGATGCGGTCATCCACGGCACCTGGGCCGGCCGTCTGCTCTACCGCATCAAGCACCTGCTGAACCGCAACACCAAGGCCAACAGCCGCAAGAACATCCATGCCCATTACGACCTGGGCAACGCCTTCTACCGGCTCTGGCTGGACGAGACCATGAACTATTCGTCCGCCCTGTTCGAGTCGGGGAACGACCAGTCCATGCACGAGGCCCAGCACGCCAAGGTGCGGCGGGCCCTGCGCATGGCCGGGGTCCGCCCGGGAGATCGAGTGCTGGAAATCGGCTGCGGCTGGGGAGCGCTTGCCGAAAAGGCCGCTGCCGAATTCGGGGCGCACATCACCGGCGTCACGCTCTCCACCGAACAACTCTCCTACGCCCGGCAACGCATGGCCGACGCAGGCCTGAGCACTCTCAGCGATCTGCGCCTGCAGGACTACCGCGACATCCAGGACCCGCCGTTCGACGCCATCTGCTCGATCGAGATGGTCGAGGCCGTCGGCCAGGCGTTCTGGCCGACCTACTTCCAGACCGTGGCCCGGCTGCTCAAACCCGGCGGACGTGCCTGCATCCAGAGCATCGTCATCAAGGATGCCCATTTCGAGCGCTACCTCAAGTCCACCGATTTCATCCAGCAGTACATCTTCCCCGGTGGCTGCCTGCCCTCGCCTTCCGCCTTCCGGGCACAGGCGCAGGACGCCGGTCTGCAAGTCGTGGACGAGCTCGCCTTCGGCAAGGATTACGCGGAAACCTGTCGCCGCTGGCGGCGCGACTTCCTGGCCCGCCGCGACGAGGTGCTCTCGCTCGGCTTCGACGAGCGCTTCCTGCGCATCTGGGAGTTCTATCTGGCCTATTGCGAAGCCGGTTTTGATGCAGGAGACATCGATGTGGTCCAGTTCACCCTCGCTCGCTGAACGCCGCCGCCCAGCGCTGCTCGGCCTGATCACGGCCTTGGCGCTGGCCCTACCTCCCACGGCAGGGCACACGTCGAACACACCCTTGTCCAACGGGGAACTGGCGGGCGAAGCCACGTTGCGCTTCCTCGGGCTGCAGGTTTACCGTGCCCGCCTCTGGGCGCCCCCTGGATTCGACCCGAATCGGCTCGGTGAGCAGGCCCTGGCCCTTGAGCTGGAGTACCTGCGCGCGTTCAAGGGGACGGCGATTGCCGAACGCTCCATCGTGGAAATGCGGCGTGCGGGCCCTTTCACCGACCAGCAAGCCAGCGCATGGCAAACGGCCATGCAGAACATCTTCCCGGACGTGCGGCCAGGGGATCGCATCACCGGCATCCACCGGCCCGGACAAGGCGCTGAATTCCTTCACAACGACCGCCCCGCAGGCCGCATCGACGACGCCGAATTCGCCCGCCTGTTCTTCAGCATCTGGCTAGGCCCCAACACGTCCGAGCCCGCCCTGCGGCGCCAGTTGCTCGCCCGCTGGATCGACGCCCCGCGCTGACGGCTCCTCAACCATGACGGCCCACCCATCGCCCGCACCAGCTCCGTCACCGGAACCGACGGTGAGGGCGCGCGCCGGCCTGGCTTACGGCCTGCTGGGTTTGCCCCTGGCTTTCGTGGCACTGCCCCTGTACGTGCACCTGCCGCACCACTACGCCAGCACCTACGGCATGCCGCTCGCGACGCTGGGCGCACTGTTGCTGCTGGCACGCCTGTTCGATGCCCTGACCGACCCCTGGCTCGGCCGCCTGAGCGACGGCCTGTTCGCGCGCTCGCACCGCTGGGTGCTGTGGGTGGGCGCGGCATCGGCAGGGGTGCTGGTGCTCGGCATGGCGGCGCTGTTCTTTCCGCCGGCCAGTGTCCGACCACACCTGAACACCTGGGTGCTGATCGGCCTGCTCATCACCTACACCGCTTTCAGCCAGTTGGCGATCGCCCATCAGTCCTGGGCCGCACGGCTGGGTGGCCCACCCGTCTGGCGGGCCCAGATCGTGGCATGGCGCGAGGGCGCAGCACTGGTCGGGGTGGTGCTGGCTTCGGTGCTGCCAACCTGGCTGGGTTGGCCCGCATGGGTCGCGGTTTTTGCGCTGCTGCTGGGGCTGGCGTGGGTGGTCTGGTGGTGGGCTCCGGCCCCGATCCGCCCCACAGACTCGGCAGTGGCCACGACACACTGGGCGACCAGCCTCCTTCATCCCTGGCGACAACCGCCTTTTCGCCGGCTGTTGGGCGTGTTCGTGCTCAGCGGCCTGGCCAGCGCCATGCCCGCCACCCTGGTGCTTTTCTTCATTCAGGATCGGCTCGGCGCCCCTGACTGGGAGCCCCTCTTCCTGGCCACGTATTTCGTGGCGGCTGCGGCCTCCATGCCGCTGTGGCTGGGCCGTGTGCGCCACTGGGGATTGGCCCGAACCTGGCTGGCGGGCATGCTGCTGGCCTGCGTCACCTTCATCTGGGCCGCCACGCTGGGCTCGGGGGATGTCTGGGGCTTCTGGGTGGTCTGCGCACTGTCGGGGCTGGCCCTGGGGACCGATCTTGCGCTGCCCAGCGCCCTGCTGGCGGGTCTCATCGCCCGTCAGGGCGATCAAGGCCAACGCGAGGGCGCCTACTTCGGCTGGTGGAACCTGGCCACGAAACTCAACCTGGCCCTGGCGGCCGGCCTGTCCCTGCCCCTGCTCGGTTGGCTGGGCTATGTACCAGGCAGTCAGGCCGACGAGGGCTTGCGCGCCCTCACCTGGGCCTACGCCGTCGTTCCCTGTCTGATCAAGCTGGCCGCCGCCGGGCTGCTGTATCTGGTGTTTGTGCGGGGCAACACCTCCCTTGAAGGCGCTCATGCGCCCACCCTCGAAGCAACCAAGGAGAACCCATGAACCTGCTCCACCGTTCGCGCCGCCTGCTGGCGCTTGCGACCCTCGGTCTCACGCTCACCCTGGTCGGTTGCGCCAGCCAGGACATTCGGCAGTACGCCGACGAAAAGCCCACGCTCGATCTGGCACAGTACTTCAACGGCAAGATCATGGCCCACGGCATATTCCAGGACCGCAGTGGGCAGGTGGTGCGCCGATTCGTGGTCGAGATGGACGGCCAGTGGAACGGCAACCAGGGCGTGCTCGACGAATGGTTCACCTATTCGGACGGCACCCGGGAGCGCCGCATCTGGCGCCTGACCCGACACGCCGACGGCCGCTACACCGGCACCGCCGACGACGTGGTGGGCGAAGCCCAGGGCCAGACCGTGGGCAACGCCTTCTTCTGGTCCTACGTCTTGCGCCTGCCTGTGGACGGCAAGGTCTACGAAGTCAAGTTCGACGACTGGATGTACCTCGTGGACGAGAAGGTCATGCTCAACCGCGCCACCATGAGCAAGTTCGGCATCCGTCTGGGCGAGGTCACGCTGGCGTTCACCAAGGTCGCTCCATGAGCCTCAACCCCCGGATCACCGGCTGGCACGGCAAGCGGGTCTGGCTGGTGGGTGCCTCCAGCGGCATCGGTCTGGCGCTCGCCCAGGCGTTGCATGCGCGCGGCGCTCTGGTGATCGTGTCGGCCCGCAATGCCGTCGCCTTGCAGGCCTTTGTACAGACACACCCCGGCAGTCTGTCACTGCCCCTCGACGTGACCGACGCCTCGGCGGTCGACCGGGCATGCGCCGAGGTGCTGGCCGGCGGCCCCGTCGATCTGGTGTGCTACTGCGCCGGCCATTATCAGGCCATGCGTGCCACCGAGATCGACACCTCCGTCCTTCTGCAGCACCAGGCGGTCAACGTCACGGGTGCGCTGCATCTGCTGGCGCCCATGGTGCAGGCCCTGCTGGCACAGGGCCACGGACACCTCAGTTTCATCAGCAGCGTCGCCGGTTACCGGGGATTGCCGAAAAGCCTGGCCTATGGGCCCACCAAGGCCGCCCTGATCCACCTCGCCGAGACGCTGTACCTTGACCTGGCGCCGTACGGCCTGGGCGTGAGCGTCATCAACCCTGGCTTCGTGGCCACACCGCTCACCGCCCAGAACGACTTCCACATGCCGGCCCTGATCCAGCCGGAACAAGCGGCCGAGGCCATCCTGCACGGCTGGGCCAAGGGCCGGTTCGACATTCACTTCCCCAAACGCTTCACCCGCCTGCTCAAGCTGCTGCGCTGCCTGCCCTACCCCCTGTATTTCGCGGCCGTGCGCCGCATCACGGGTCTGTGAACCTCATGAACACCCCGCACGCCCCGGTTCTCGACCGCGTGATCGCGTTCTTCGAACACCTCAGCCCGCAAAGCCTCGGCTCACTGGACGAGCTGTACGCTCCACAGGCCCGTTTCAAAGATCCGTTCAACGAGGTCGAGGGGACAGAGGCCATCCATGCCATCTTCGTGCACATGTTCAAGTCATTGCACGAACCGCGTTTCGTCGTCACCGGCCGTCTGCAGCAAGGCGAGCAGGCCTTCCTCACCTGGGATTTCCACTTCCGCTTCCAGCGCTTCGACACATCGACCGTGCAGACCGTCCGGGGAGCCACCCATCTGGTCTTCGACAGCAAAGGCCAAGTCGTCCTGCACCGCGACTACTGGGACGCTGCCGAAGAGCTGTACGAAAAGCTGCCCGGGGTCGGGGCGCTCATGCGCTGGCTGAAACGGCGGGCCCGCCAGTGAACCGCCATGGGCTACCGGGTCGTCTGGTTCAAGCGCGATCTGCGCCTCGCCGACCATGAGGCACTGGCGTCGGCCGCGCGGCACGGCCCGGTGCTGTGCCTGTACGTGGTTGAACCATCACTCTGGGCCCAGCCCGACGCCGCCACACAGCACTACCATTTCATCCGGGAAAGCTTGGAAGACCTGCATCGGGACCTGCGTCGCCACGGCGGACAGCTCTGGACCGTGGTCGGCGAAGCGGTGGAAGTGCTGGACCGACTCCACCGCCAGGTCCCGTTCGACGCCCTGCACTCCTGCGAGGAAACCGGCAATGCCCACACCTACGCTAGAGACCTGGCGGTGGGACGATGGTGTCGCACGCACGGCATTCCCTGGCACGAAGCGCCTTCCTCCGGCGTGGTGCGGCGGCTGCGCCACCGGGAGGGGTGGAGCAAGCGCTGGGAAGCCCGCATGTCGGCCCCGATGGCCGTGCTGCCTCCGCTGCGGTGCCTCCCTCCGCCGTGGCCATCCGATCCGCTTCCAGCGGCCTCCACCCTCGGCCTGTCTCCATGGGATCCGCCCTTGCGCCAACGAGGCGGCCGGGACCAGGCGCTGAACACCCTGCAAGACTTCCTGCAGGAGCGCTGCGGGGCTTACCGGGGCGGCATTTCGTCTCCCCTCAGCGCCCCCACGGCGTGCTCGCGCCTGTCGGCCTATCTGGCCTATGGCTGCCTGAGCCTGCGGGAAGTCGTGCAGGCCACCCGCGCCACCCTGGCCGCGCTGCCACCGGAGGCCCGCCGGTCGCGGCAGGGCCTGCAGGCGTTCCACAGCCGGCTGTACTGGCACTGCCACTTCATCCAGAAACTGGAAAGCGAGCCCGAACTCGAGTGGCGCAACCTGCACCGGGGCTACGACGGGTTGCGCGAGCACGAATGGAGCGCCGAGCGCTTCGAAGCGCTGCAGGCGGGTCGCACCGGCTGGCCCATGGTGGACGCCTGCGTCGCCATGCTGCGCGAGACAGGCTGGCTCAACTTCCGCATGCGGGCCATGCTGGTCTCGGTGGCGGCCTACCCGCTGTGGCTGCATTGGCGCGAGGTGGGTCACTGGCTGGCGCGACAGTTCCTCGACTACGAACCCGGTATCCACTGGAGCCAGATGCAGATGCAGAGCGGCACCACCGGCATCAACACCACGCGGGTGTACAACCCCGTCAAGCAGGCCCAGGATCACGATCCGGCCGGCCAGTTCGTCCGCCACTGGCTGCCCGCCATGCGACGCGTGCCCGACAGCTGGCTGTTCGAACCCTGGCGCATGCCTGCGGATATACAGAAACGCCTGGGCGTCGAATGGCCCACACCCGTGGTCGACCTGGAATCCGCCACCCGCGAGGCCAAAGCACGTCTGCACGCCCGGCGTGCCCAACCCCAAGTGCGTGCCGCCAGGGCACCCATCGTGCAACGCCACGGCTCCCGAAAGGGCATCCATGGCGCGATCCGCAACGATCATGCCGAGGCACCGCCCCCGCCTAGGCAGTTGCATCCCTCCGGCCCGTCGAGTCAACTGACCCTGGATTTCTGAAGCATCCTTCGGCGGCCGGCCGTGGATACGCTCAGTCGGCTGAACGATCTGCGGCGTCGTCCCCCACCATGCTGGCTGACGACTCGGGCGTTTCGGGTACGCGGTGTATCCGAACCTCGTCGATGCGCCGGCCGTCCAGTTGCAGCACCTCGAAGCGCCAACCGCAGATATCCACCGCATCGCCTGCGTCCATCAGCGTGCCGCTGACGGCCTGCATGAGTCCCGCGACGGTGTTGTAGCGGTCCTTGTCCTCGTCAGGCAGCGACCCGATCTCCAGCCGGGCCTTGAGTTCGTGCGCTGGCATGGCGCCATCCACCCGCCACGAGCCGTCGTCCTGCAAGGTGGCCCAGGCATCGGCAGGCAGCTCCGGGGACAGCTCGCCGGTGATCGCCTCCAGCAGGTCCAGAGGGGTCAGCAGCCCCTGCACCACCCCGTACTCGTCCACCACGAACACCATGCGCGAGGCACGGACCCGGAACTGCTCCAGCAGTTCCATGCCGCTGAGCGTCTCGGGGACGAACACGGGGGCCACGGCGTCCCGATGCCAGCCGTCGGTATCTCCCTGGGACTGCAATTCCAACAGGCGGGCCATGTGAATGACACCGATCACGTCATCCAGGCTGCCCCGGCAGACCGGGTACCACGAGTGCCCACTGCGGTGCGCCTTTCGCACCACCTCATCCAGCCTCTCCGCCGCATCCAGCCACTCGATGTCCGGACGCGGCAACATGATGCTGGCGAGGGGCCGATCGTCCAGCAGAAACACGTTCCTCACCATGCGGTGCTCCTCGGCCTCGATCACGCCAGCACCCACCCCCTGGGCCAGGTGGGCCTGGATCTCGGCTTCGGTCACGTCCTGCGGCACCTCCGATGGAATGCGCAACAGCTTGAGCACCAGGTTGGTCGACAAGGCCAGCAGGGTCACGAACGGGTGCGCCACCTTGGCCAGCAACAACAAGGGGCGTGCCATCCAGCGGGCAATCGGCTCGGGCGCGCTCTGACCGATCCGCTTGGCCACCAGTTCCCCGAACACGATGGTGATGTACGTCACACCCACCACCACCAAGGCTGTGGCCAGCGCGGCAGCCCACAGATGAGGAATCCCCACCGACTCGAATACCGTTGCCAGGTCGGCACCGAACGCCCCCTCGCCCACGATGCCGTTGAGCAGCGCGATCGTGGTGTTGCCGAGCTGGATGGTGGAAAAGAACTGGGTCGGGTTGTCCTGCAAGCGCAACGCCGCCTGTGCCCCCTTGTCTCCCGTGCTGGCCTGAGCCTCCAGGCGGATGCGGCGGCTGGACACCACCGCGATCTCGGTCATGGAAAAGAGCCCGCTCAGCAGGGCCAGAAAAAAGATCAGCAGGATGTCCATAATGCGCCCATGTCACTTTACCTGATCGGCGATGTGCAGGGTTGCGACGCCGCCTTGCAGCGCCTGCTCGACACCCTCGACTTTTCTCCAAGCCGCGACACCCTGGTTCTGCTGGGCGACCTGGTCAACCGCGGCCCGGACTCGCTCCCTGTCCTGCGCCGGCTGATGGCCCTGGGGGAAAGTGCCCACTGCCTGCTGGGCAACCACGACCTGCACCTGCTGGCCGTGGCCCACGGCGTGCGCAAGGCCCACCGCAACGACACCCTAGACGCCATCCTCCAGGCCAAAGACCGTGACCACCTGCTCGACTGGGTGCGGCAGCGTCCGCTGGCCATGCACCTGAACGGATGGCTGCTGGTACACGCGGGCGTGCTGCCCCAATGGAGTGCCGGGCAGACGCTGGCCCTGGCGGAGGAAGTAAGCCGGATGCTGCGCGGCACCGACGGCCCCGAATGGCTGCAACAGATGTACGGCAACCAGCCCGACCACTGGCGCGACGATTGGCCCGATGCCGACCGCTGGCGCGTGGTGGTCAACGCCCTCACCCGTCTGCGGTTCTGCAACACCCAAGGGGTCATGGAGTTCGCCACCAAGGACAGCGCCGCCGCGGCCCCGCAAGGGTTCATGCCCTGGTTCGAAGTGCCAGGCCGGCGATCGGCAGACACGCCCATCGCCTTCGGCCACTGGTCCACCCTGGGCTTGCTGCGTCGCCCGCTCCTCCTGGGGCTGGACACCGGTTGCATCTGGGGCGGCTGCCTCAGCGCCGCCCGCCTGTCAGCCGACGGGACGCTTGAGGACATCATTCAGGTACGTTGCCCGCAGGCGCAAAAGCCGGGTCACTGAACGGCACCGTCGAGCGGTGCGCAGGCATTCAGGAATCGGATTCCACCGCCTCGCTGGCCGGGGCCTTGAACAGGGCAGGCACCTTGCGGCGTGGCTTGATGTAGGCCGACAGCCCCTTACCCGCTGCCGCCCTGGGCTGGGTTTCCCATTGGGGTTTCGCTTCTGCAGACAAGGCCGGCTCGTAAGGTTTGTCGAAAAACGGGTCGGCCGGGGCACGCGGGGGCCGATGGCTGCGCTCTCGGCGCACGTCGCCAGCGGCACGCTCGTCGTGCCACAGCCGCTGGCCATCGTTGATACGGCCAGCCGGGCCGCCGAAGCGTTTGCGGTCGCTCTCCAGCTCGATCGGCTCGACCTCCGCCTTCTTGCCAATCAGCTTCTCGATGTCGGCGAGGTTGCGCGCATCCTTGCCGCTGACAAAGGAAATCGCCAATCCGGAAGCGCCGGCACGGCCGGTGCGACCAATGCGGTGCACGTAATCTTCGGCATTGAACGGGATGTCGAGGTTGAACACCGCGGGCACGTCCTTGATGTCGAGGCCGCGCGCGGCCACATCGGTGCAGATGAGCAGATCGACTTCGCCCTTCTTGAAGGCATCCAGCGCCTTGAGACGCTCGTCCTGACTCTTGTCACCATGCAGGGCGGTGGCGTTCAGTCCATCGCGCTCCAGGGCACGCGCCATGCGGGCGCAACCCAGCTTGCTGTTGAGAAACACGAACGCCTGTTTGACCCCTTTTTCGCGCAGCAACTGCTTGAGGGCCTGACGTTTGTCGTCCTCTTCGACGCGGTAGAACCGCTGCTCGATCGTGGAGGCCGTGGCGTTGGAGCGTGCCACCTCAATGGTGATGGGGTCCTGCAGGTAACTGGCTGCCAGTCGCTTGATCTCGGGCGAGAAGGTGGCACTGAACAGCAAGGTGGTTCGCTGCTTGGGGAGGTGGCTCAGGATGCGCTGCAGATCGGGCAGGAAGCCGATGTCGAGCATGCGGTCGGCTTCGTCCAGCACCACGTACTCCACCTGGTTGAGCACGCAGTTACGGGCCTCGATGTGGTCGAGCAGGCGACCCGGCGTGGCCACCAGCACCTCCACGCCCTTCTTCAGCTCGGCGGTCTGGGGCTTCATGTCCATGCCGCCAAACACCACGGCACTGCGCAATTGGGTGTACTTGGCGTAGAGCTTGATCTGCTCGGCCACCTGGTCGGCGAGTTCACGCGTGGGCAGCAGCACCAGCGCACGCACCGGGTGCCGTGCGGGCGAGGTGGACGCATTCTCGTGCTTCAGCATGCGCTGCAGCAGCGGGAGGGAAAAGGCGGCAGTCTTGCCGGTGCCGGTCTGAGCAGCGCCCATCACGTCCCGGCCTTCGAGCACGACCGGTATGGCCTGCGCTTGGATCGGCGTGAGGGTCGTGAAACCCATTTCGGCAACGGCACGGGCCAGGGGTTCGGCCAGGGAAAGTTCGGTAAAAGCTTGAGTCATCTAGCCCGGTATTGTCGCACCAAGGCATTTCCGGCGTGTGACAAACGGGCCAAAGGCGCGGGCGGGCGTTGTTTTCACGCCCCTGCCCCGCCCGCCAGTACACCCCGGAACGGGTGGGGAGTCAGGCGTAGGACGGTGCCTGTGCGCTGGTTGGGCGGCCTTGGAAATCCGTCCAGCAGCGACGGGTGAAATCGTAAAGTTTGCACTTGCGGGCCGTCTCAAAGTACCAGCGCCAGCTGAACTGCTGGATGATGATGCGCCCGGGCAGCATGTCCTCCAGCTTCTTCTGCGCTTCTTTGAGCTTGTACAGCGGCACGCTCATGTCCACATGGTGTGCCGTATGCTCCATGATGTGGTGCATCAGCCCACCCACCTTCCACGGGAACTGCAGGTGCACGGTGGTGGAGACGAAGGGTGCGGCCTTGGCCCAGGCCTGCTTGTCGTCGTGCCACTGCACGCTCGTGTGGGTGTGGTGCACGTAGACCACAAAACCAATCATCGCGTTCCAGAACAGGAAGGGCACCACAAAGCCCATGCCCACCAGCATCCAGGCCGACTGGCCGGTGGCCACGGCGGCCCACACCAGGCCGGCCACCCACAGCGCGGCCACGGCAGACACGAACACCCCGTCCCACACGAATTCAGGCCGGCGCGTGCCCATGTAGGTCTTGCGCGGGAAGAACATGCGCAGCCACCACATCTCGACAAGGTAGTAAAGGGCCGGACCCCAGCCGCTGCGATAGATGCGCTCCATGGCGCGGCGGCCAGGAGAGAGGGCGTCGAACTCTTCCTTGGTCAGCGGTGCCCACACGAAATCCACACCCTTGAGGTTGGTGTAGCCGTGGTGCACCACGTTGTGCCCGACTTCCCACAGGCTGTAGGGGGTGAGCGAGGGCACCATGGCGATGCGCCCGAGAATGCGGTTGAGGCCGCGATGCGGCGTATAGCTCTGGTGGCAGGCGTCGTGGCCAATGATGAACAGGCGTCCGATCATGAAGCCGGCGGCCAGACCGCACAGCAACTTGGCCCACCAGGCCTGGAAGGCGACGGTTCCAGCGATGAGCGCGGCAAAGATCGCCCAGTCCAGCAACAGAAGCACGACAGCGATGGCGGTTCGCCGCTCGCCCAGAGGCGTGAGCCAGCCACGGATCACCTTGCGGTGGGGCATGGGCGCGTCAATGGGAACCGGGGCCTCGGTCACGGCCTGCGACCTGGGGGACTCTGCAGGGGTGGAAGACTGCGGCGCTGGACCGCTGCGTTGTTCTTCAGGTGTGTACATGGGAACTCAGGCAGTAAGGGAAAACGCGGCTCAGCCGGGCTGCCGGGATGGTAACGGGCCGAGGGACGCGGCGCTTTGACCCATGTCAAACGCCGGCCCCCTGAAACGGCCTAGGCGCCGCTCTCTTTCTTATCTATAATACTGGGTTTTGCTGGCATCATCCACAAACACAGAAGGAAACCATCATGGCAACCAAGCCGAAGAAAAAGAACCCGCGCCTGGCCTCCGGCCGCAAGCGCGCCCGTCAGAACATCAAGCTGAACGCCGCGAATTCTTCGCTGCGCTCCAAGTACCGCACCGCCGTCAAGAACGTCGAAAAAGCCGTGGTGGCTGGCGACAAGGCCAAGGCCACCGAACTGTTCGCCAAGATGCAGGCCGTGGTCGACACCATTGCCGACAAGGGCATCTTCCACAAAAACAAGGCTGCTCGCGACAAGAGCCGCCTCTCCGCCAAGGTCAAGGCCCTGGCCGTCGCGGCCTAATCAAGCCGCTAGCCCGGGCTCCACAGGAGCCCGCCGTTTGGTCCGGGTGCGCTGCCAGCAAAATCCGAACCCCGAAATGCCGCCCTCGAGGCGGCATTTTCATGGGCGCCCCGGCTCGTCGGGCAACAGGCAGGCCTCCACGATCTGCAGCTCGTTGTCTCGGGCGAAATTCAGCACGAAGTCCCAGGCCATCACGTCGTAGTCACGCAGGGCACGGTTGACCACGACGCACTTCACCCCGTTGATCACTTGCGGAATGCACCACGGGGAATACCCCAGATGGGCGCCCGGAGACCTGCCAGCCGGGTGAAACTGGCTCATCACCCCGCAGAGGCGCTCCGCCCAGTCGCTGGGGCGAAAGGTCTTGCCGCTGTGGGTGATCCCCTGGATGAAGACTTCTTTGGCGCTGGAGGAGACCATCGGGTGGAGGCCTGTGGCGTGGATGGACACGGGCGAGACCCAAGGATCGCCTGGGATCGCCTCGAAACGGTTGCAAAATTCTATCTTATATAAGACTTGCCGTAGGTGTTAACCCGAGAATTCCGCCAGACGGCGATCCATGTCAACCCGTGACCCAACACCACGCGGTGGACCTAAAATGTTTGTTCTACGGCCCACTTCTCCGGGCCGCGCTTTTTTGAACCCACGGGCCCGCCCCGTCACACAGGACGCCACCATGCCTCATACCGTTCCGGCCGAACCGCATGTCATGAACACCTATGGCCGCGTGCCCATTGCCCTGTCCCATGGCAAGGGCTGCCGCGTGTGGGACGTGGATGGCAAGGTCTACCTGGACGCACTGGGTGGCATTGCCGTCAACACCCTCGGGCATGCGCATCCCAAGCTGGTTCGTGCCCTGCAGGACCAGATCGGCAAGCTCATCCACATCAGCAACTACTACTACAACCCAGCCACCGAAGAACTCGCGCGCATGCTGGTGGAGCGGTCGGGCCTGAGTAACGTGTTCTTCTGCTCCACCGGGCTGGAAGCCAACGAAGCCGCGCTGAAGCTGGCGCGCAAGTACGGGCACGACAAGGGGATCACCCACCCGCAGATCGTTGTCTACGAAAAAGCTTTCCATGGTCGCTCCATCGCCACCCTCAGCGCCACCGGCAATCCCAAGGTGCATGCCGGTTTCGGCCCGTTGGTGGAAGGGTTCATCCGCGTGCCCCTGAACGACATCGAGGCCATCCGTAAAGCCACCGCCGGCAACCCGAACGTGGTGGCGGTGTTCTTCGAGGCCATCCAGGGAGAAGGCGGCGTCAACCCCATGACGCCCGACTACATGCAGCAGGTGCGCGCCCTGTGCGACACCAACGACTGGCTGCTCATGATCGATGAGGTGCAGTGCGGCATGGGCCGCACCGGCAAGTGGTTTGCCCACCAGTGGGCGGGCATCCAGCCCGATGTCATGCCCCTGGCCAAAGGCCTGGGCTCGGGCGTGCCCATCGGCGCCGTGGTGGCGGGCCCCAAAGCGGCCCACATCTTCCAGCCGGGCAACCATGGCACCACCTTCGGAGGCAACCCGCTGGCCATCCGCGCGGGACTGGAGACCATCCGCATCATGGAAGAAGACGGGCTGCTGGAAAACGCCGCCAAGATGGGCTTCCATCTCCTGTCCACACTGGCCGCTCAGCTCATGCACGTGCCCGGCGTCAAGGAAGTGCGCGGCAAGGGCCTGATGATCGGCATTGAGCTGGACCGTCCTTGCGGCGCCCTGGTGCAGCGCTGTGCCGAAGCCGGCCTGCTCCTGAGCGTCACCGCCGACAGCGTGATCCGCATGGTGCCGCCGCTGATTCTCTCCGGTGCCGAAGCCGACGAGATCATCGCCATCCTCGTGCCCGAGATCAAGGCCTTCCTGGCCGAAACCGCCAAGGCCTGAAGCCCCTTCGTCATGTCACCCCCCATGTCCGCCTCCATCACCCCCCCTGTGCCGGTCCGGCACTACCTGCAGTTCAAGGACTTCAGCGCAGAGGATTACACCTATCTGCTGGCACGCGCCTGGCTGATCAAGCAGAAGTTCAAGACCTACCAGAAGCACCACACCCTGACCGACCGCACCCTGGCCATGATCTTCGAGAAGGCCAGCACACGCACCCGCGTGAGCTTCGAAGCCGGTATGTACCAGCTGGGCGGCAGCGTGGTGCACCTGACCACGGGCGATAGCCAGCTGGGCCGGGCCGAACCGATCGAGGACAGCGCGCGCGTCATCAGCCGCATGACCGACATCGTCATGATCCGCACCTTCGGGCAGGAAAAGATCGAACGCTTCGCGGCGCACTCGCGCGTGCCAGTCATCAACGGCCTGACCAACGAATTCCATCCCTGCCAGATCCTGGCCGACCTGTTCACCTGGCTGGAATACCGGGGCAAGCGCGCCGACGGCTCGCTGGACGTGGGCGCGCTCAAGGGCATCACCGTGGCCTGGGTGGGCGACGGCAACAACATGGCCAACACCTGGCTGCAGGCGGCCGACATCCTGGGCTTCCAGGTGCACGTCAGCACGCCCAGTGGCTACGAGGTCAACCCCGAAGTCGCGGGTGTTGGCCGGGGTGACTGCTGGAAGGTGTTCAAAGACCCGATGGAAGCCTGCCGTGGCGCTGACCTGGTGACCACCGACGTGTGGACCAGCATGGGCTACGAAGCTGAAAACGAAGCCCGCATGAAGGCCTTTGCCGCCTGGTGCGTGACGCCCGAGATGATGGCCGTGGCCAAGCCCGACGCCCTGTTCATGCACTGCCTGCCTGCCCACCGGGGCGAGGAAGTGACCGCCGACGTGATTGACGGCCCGCAAAGCGTGGTGTGGGACGAAGCCGAGAACCGCATGCACGTGCAGAAGGCGTTGATGGAGTATTTGCTGCTGGGACGGTTATAAGGCTTGCCCCCTGCTGCCATGAGTGCCTGCCAAAGCTGCGGCGCCTGCTGCGCCCATTTCCGCGTGGACTTTTCCCTCTACGAACTCGACACCGAAGGCGGGCAAGTGCCCTCGGGCCTCGCGGTGGAGGTGAATGGCAACACCTGCCGCATGCGCGGCACCGACCACATGCCCATCCGTTGCGCGGCCCTCACCGGCAAGGTGGGCGAAAAAGTCGGCTGCGGGATTTACGAATGGCGGCCTTCTCCGTGCCGGGAGTTCGCCGAAGGCAGCGACGCGTGTGCTCGCGCCCGGGCACGTCATGGGCTGCCACCCGTCTGATGCAAGCCCTGCTTGACACCATTGCCCAGGCCACCCCGGGCAGCGACGCCCAGCGCCTGTTCCATGGGCGAGGCGGGCTGTACCCGGGCTGTGAAGACTGGGCACTGGACTGGTACCCACCCGTTTGGGTGCTGACCAAGTTTGGCGAAGCCACCAACGAAGAAACCCAGGCCATCGCCGCCGCCCTCGAAGCCAGACAGGCGCAGATCGCGCCCAACCAGCCGCTGAACTGGGTGTTCCAGCGCCGCCAACCCGACGGCCCCGTGAGCCGCGCCGTGACCACCGTAATGGCGGGCACCGTGCCCGAACCCCATGTGGTGACCGAAGACGGCGTACGCTACCGCGTGCAGGTGCAGCGAGGCCAGAACCACGGCCTGTTCCTGGACATGGCCGAAGGCCGGCGCTGGGTGCGCGCGCACGCCCAGGGCGCCAAGGTGCTCAACCTGTTCGCCTACACCTGCGCGTTTTCGGTGGCGGCGCTGCAAGGGGGTGCCCGGGAAGTCATCAACCTGGACATGGCGCAAGGCGCGCTGACCACCGGCCAGCAGAACCACCAGCTCAACGGCTTGAACTGCCGCGCCAAATTCCTGGCACACGATCTGTTCCACTCCTGGGGCAAGATCACCCGCATGGGGCCTTACGACCTGGTGGTGGTGGACCCGCCCAGCTACCAGAAGGGCAGCTTTGTGGCCACCAAAGACTGGCCGCGCCTGCTGCGCCGCCTGCCCGACCTGCTCAAACCCGGCGGCCATGCCCTGCTCTGCCTCAATGCGCCGGAAATTCCCGAACAGTTTCTGCGGGAACAGCTGGCCGCCGAAGCGCCGGGGTTGGTGGTGGAACAACGCCTGCCCAATCCACCCGCGTTTGCGGATGTGTCGCCAGATCGGGCGCTGAAGGTCATGGTGGTAAGGGGGTGAGGACGGGCCTCAGATCCCAGCCCTCCTCGCCCGCCACCAGCCAGT
>JAUVXK010000075.1 GCA_030603635.1 Burkholderiales bacterium
TTGGTGGCCTGGGGCGGAATCGAACCACCGACACGCGGATTTTCAATCCGCTGCTCTACCAACTGAGCTACCGGGCCAAGACCATTACTATAACACAAAACTCAGGCGACGCCGCGCTTCGACCGACTCAGATCCACGCCGAGCTGCTTGAGCTTGCGATACAGATGGGTGCGTTCCAGGCCGGTCTTTTCGGCTACCCGGGTCATGGAGCCGTTTTCCTTGGCCAGATGGAACTCGAAATAGGCTTTCTCGAAAGCGTCACGCGCGTCGCGCAGAGGCACATCCAGATCGAAGGTCTGCACCGCGGTGTCACCGTCCTGGGCCACGGGGAGGCGCACCTCACCCGTAGGGGGCTGGACTTCCACGGTGACTGCAGCGGCAACCGCCAGCTTCGGCGGAGTGACCGGACGCGCCATCACCCGGCTCAACCCCTTCTCCACCGCCTGCAGGAGCTTCTGCAAGGTGATTGGCTTCTCCAGAAAGGCCATGGCTCCGATGCGCGTCGCCTCCACCGCCGTGTCGATGGTGGCGTGACCGCTCATCATGATCACCGGCATGGTCAGCAAGCCGCTGGAGGACCACTCCTTGAGAAGGGTGACGCCGTCGGTATCCGGCATCCAGATGTCGAGTAGCACCAGGTCGGGACGGTACTGGGCACGGAGTTCGCGCGCCCGAGCGGCGTTCTCGGCCAGTTCGACCGCGTGCCCCTCGTCGTTCAGGATCTCGAACAACAGGTCGCGGATCCCGAGTTCGTCGTCAACCACCAATATGTTTGCCATGCTGCGCTGCTTGCCTTCCGGGGATTGCTCAACCCTGTTGCAGATTTGCAACCCTGAATGATAACGACACTTGCGCGCCACGGCTTCCGTCGATGTCCTGTCGTTGACCGATGTCCACCCGGCCTCCGTGTTCGTCCATGATCTTCTTGACGACGGCCAGCCCGAGACCGGTGCCCTTGGGCTTGGTGGTCACATAGGGCTCAAAGGCGCGTTTGAGAATGGCGTCGGCGAATCCAGGGCCATGGTCGAGCACCTGCAGGCGCACCCAGCGGCCGCTGTCGGACATACGGATGCGCAGCAGCACCGGACCGGCGCCGGGCGGGGTCGCGTCCTGTGCGTTCTGCACCAGGTTGTGCACCACCTGCCGCACCTGCTGGGGGTCAGCCAACACCAGGGGGGCATCGGGCTGCAGATCGAGCCGAACCGGCACATCGGCCGCATCGTACAGGCCCACGATGTCCTGCACCAGGGCGTTCAGGTCCAGGGGCTGCAGGGTGGCCGCCGGCAGACGGGCGTAGTCACGGAATTCATTGACCAACCGTTTCATCGCGTCCACCTGGTCGACGATGGTCTTGACCGATTTGTTGAGCACCGCGAGCTCGGTCCCTTCCAGCTTGGGCTCCAGTTTCATGGCGAGGCGCTCGGCAGAGAGCTGGATGGGCGTCAGGGGATTCTTGATCTCGTGGGCGAGACGCCGCGCCACCTCGCCCCAGGCCTGGGCGCGCTGGGCCGAGATGATTTCGGAGACGTCGTCAAACACGAGCAGGAAATCCCCGTTGGGCAGCAAGGCGCCGCGGGCAATCAGCGTCACGCCCTGCCCTTCCTGGGCGTGCTGACCGCCATGAAGCTCGATGGATTGCTGCCAGTGCCCTCCCTCATGGTGGGACTGATCGGAGAGGAATCGGTCGAACTGCTGCTGCACCCACTGGCCGAACGACTCGAGTCCTGGTATCACGCCAAGCGGCTCGCCCAAGTGAGCCGCCAGGGGCACGCGAAGGATGCGTGTCGCCCCCGGATTCGTGCTGGACACGCGGTGACGCGCATCCAGAACCACCACGCCGGCGGTGAGGTTGTCGAGGATGGTCTGCAGACTCGCGCGGGCGGCATCGACCTGGCCGATGCTGTGCTGCACGGCCTGCCGGGCCTCAAGGAGTTCCTGCGTCATGTGGGCGAAGGTGCGCGTCAGTCCGGCGAGCTCGTCTCGGGCAGCCAGGGCCACTTTCGGGGTCAGGTCACCCCGGGCGACATCGCGCATGCCTTCGGCCAGCACCAGCAGGGGGCGTACGATCTGGTTACCCAGCAGCACCGCGAGCAGCACCGCACCAAACACCGAGAGAAACAATGCGAGCGTGAGCGTGCCGATGTACATGCTGCGCAACCCGTCACGGGCCAGTGCCCGCTCCTGATATTCCCGGTTCGCCACCTGCACGGCCAGGGCGTCGGCCACCAGGGCCGCCGGCAACGGCATGGTCACCTGCAGGAAACGCACGTCACCGCCGAGCCCGAAACTGGAGGGCGACACCGCCGCGAGCACCCGCACCCTCGGGAGCTCGCGCACCGGCAAGGCCAGCACCTCCTGGGGATCGGCCAGCGCCTCCAGCTCCTCCAGCCCCTCGATGAAGGCGACCACGCGCTGGTTGCGGACCTGCCGCAGCAAAGTGGCCGAGGGCCGGTCGGGCACCAGATTGAAGCGGGATTCCCCGGCTGTGGCAATCGCCTGACCTGCACTGCCCCACAGGATCACATCGCTGGCCTGCAACTGCTCGCGCAGCCCCTCGAGCGCCAGTGCGGCGGCCAGATCGCCCACCCCCCCCAGACCGGCGGCGGCAGAGCGGGTTTTGCCGGACAGATCGGCGGCCAGAGTGTCCAGCGCGGTTCGGCCGAGATTGAGTCCCGCCGACAGGGCGGTCTCGACGCGCACGTCGAACCAGGTTTCGATGGAGCGCGAAACGAACTGGTACGACACCAGATAGATCAGCAAACCCGGCAGGCAACCGACGAGGGCAAAGATGGCGGCCAGCTTGACGAGCAGACGGCTGCCAAAACGCTTGCGCCGCCAGCGGCCAACGAGCCTGAGGGTCAGCCACAGCAGCACCAGGGCCAGGACGGTCGCCACGCCCACGTTGAGCCACACCAGGCTGGTGTAGCCACCCGCCTCAAAGGCACGGTGATCGGTGGCCAGCATCAGCAGGAAAAACAGGACCAGCGCCACACCGGCCATGAACACCAGGCCCAACCCCATGAGCCAGCGACGGCTTGCGGCACTCGACGGACTGGACGCAGGGCGACTCATGGCTTGTCCTGCCCTGGAGGGGCGTCGGACTCCGGGATTTTCAGTGTCTCGCGATAGACCACTCCCCAGTCGACGGGGCCGGTGCCACCGACCTGGAACGGGCGGGGAAGCAGCCCGCCGTCGATGCGGAACTGCACATCCAGGCGCAGCCCCCCTGCGTCCGGCAGGTCCTCCGCCGCCACGATGCGCCAGCGCGACACCGACTTCACCACGGCCATGGCCTCGCCCAGAGTATCCAGATTGCGGTGCAGGACCCCTGCCAGACCGGGATCCCCCCCGGTACCCGGCAATACGCTCAGGCGCCAGCGTCGCGTCAACGGCTGGTAGGCGAGCCGCACCACCCGCTGTGTGCTGGCCACGCGCTGGTCGGTCCAGTACCAGCGGGCCCGGCGCACATCGGCCTGCCAGACGAAATGTACCGGCACCCCCTTGAGCAACACGTCCTCAAGCCCCTCCGGCACGTCGACATCCAGGCGGGCGCTCAGAAACAGTCCAGACGGCTCACGGGAGAGTTGCAGAGTGTCGGCACGGGCCACCCCCAGCCCCCATAAAGCCCACAACAGGCCCAGAAGACCGATCCAGCCACTCACGCAGCGGCCCAGCCGGGCGCATCCAGCCATGTCCCGTTCAAGCGGGCTTGTGCAGCAAGGCGTAGAAAAAACCATCCGTTCCACGCGACGCATTGTCGCCGATCGCTTCGCCGGTCGCGGGTGCCTCCTGAAGCCGATCGGCTGGAGGCAACAGGTGACCAGGTGCTGGCAAGCGCCGGGCCTGTGGGTGACGCCTCAGGAACGCCTCCACCTGACGCTCGCCTTCGGCCTGGAATACCGAGCAGGTGCAGTACAGCAGGCGCCCACCCGGGGCGAGCAGCGGCCACAGCGCCTCCAGCAGCCTGCGCTGCTGCGCTGCGAGCTGTTCGACATCCTCGGGGCGCCGCAACCAACGCACATCCGGATGACGTCGCACGATGCCGGATGCGGTGCACGGCGCATCCAGCAGGATGGCATCGAAGGGGCGCCCGTCCCACCAGGTGTCGGGCGCACCGGCATCGGCCGCGCGTACCTCGGCCCGCAGACCCAGGCGCCGGAGATTGTCGCGTATGCGCTCGGTCCGCAGGGGGTCCTTGTCGAGCGCCAGCACCTCGGCATCACAGCACTCCAGCAGGTGGGCCGTCTTGCCCCCGGGGGCGGCGCAGGCATCAAGGATGCGCCTGGGCACAGGGCCGTCACCGAGCAGCAGTCCGGCTGCGAGCTGGGCCGCTCCGTCCTGCACCGACACTTCTCCCTGAGCCCACCCGGGCAGCCGCTCAACGGCAACGGGCGTCTCCAGCACCACGCCATCCTCGCCCCAGGCCTGGGCCTGCAAACCCTCCGAACGCAGGCGTCCGAGGTAGTCGTCGCGCCGAGCGAGCCGCCGATTGACCCGCAGAACCATGGGGGCCGGCCGCTGGTTCGCGGCCAGTATCGACTGCCAATGCGTCGGGTGGTCCTCGCGGAGCCTCTGGACCCACCAGGCCGGATGATTCCAGCGCGCCACGTCGGTCTGCCGCGCCTGTGTCAGGCGTGTGACTCGGTCGCGCTGGAACCGCCTCAGGCAGGCATTCACGAACCCGGCCACCGGAGGCGGTTGTTTCAGCAAGGGCACGGCCACCACGGCCTGGTCGACGACGGTGTGGGGAGCGTACGAGGGCCGATCGGCACTGGCGTCGTCTTCCAGCAGCAAGCCGAGGGCCACGCACAACAGGGCATGCACGGTCGGCGCCGGGGCGCGCTGCGTCAGACCGCGCACCAGCGTCATCGTGAGACCGCGGTGCCGCAGCGCATCGAACACCAAGGCCTGAACGCCGGGCCTGAGGGGAGGCGGCACTCTGGGCAGGGCATCGGTCAGCGAGCGGCCCTTGGCGACGGCCTCCACCGTGCGCGCGGCCCAGGCCAGTTGATGCGACAGGCCCACTGTGTGAGAAGGTCGGAGGGTGTTCATCAGGATTCAGGCACCGGGAAGGGGCAGCGTGTCGGCAAACGCTGCAGCAGCGCCCACATCAGGCTCGCGGCCGTGGCGCGGCGACAGCGGCGGCATCTGGCCACCATAGATGCGGCGGATGCGTTCGGGCAATGGTGGATGCGCGTCGAACCAGCGCCCGAGCCATCCGGACTCGCCCGACACGAGCAACATGTGCTGCACGGTGGGCTGTTCGATGCGCCCCTGCGGCCCACCCTCCCGGATCTGGCCCATGACCTTGCGCAGCACGCGCCCCAATCCGTCGCGGTTGCGGGTCCACTGCACGGCCCGGGCATCGGCCAGGTGTTCGCGCTGCCGCGAGACGGCTGCCTGCAAGGCATGGCCCGCGAGCCAACCCAGCCAACCCACGGCCATCACCCCCAGCCCGATGAGGGTGGCCGCGTGACGACGCCCGCGCGCATCAGGTCGCATGAGCATCTGCCCGAGTCGGTAGATCATTTCCAGCCCGAACACCATGCCGGCCAGCCGCATGTTCAGCCTGGTGTCACCCTCCCGGATGTGACTGAGTTCGTGGGCCACCAGGCCCTGCATCTCTTCACGCGTCAGGGCATCCAGTGCCCCCTGGGTGACGGCCACCACTGCGTCGCGCGCATCCCAGCCGGTGGCAAAGGCATTGATCGACTTCTCCCGCGGCAACACCATCGCCTTCGGGGCACGCATGCCCGCGGCAATGGCAAGCTCCTGCACGATATTGACATAACGCTGTTCGTCCTCGTGGCCACCGGTACGCGCTTCTCTGGCGCCCAGGCGTGTGGCCAGCGCGTGCCCTCCACCCTTCAGGCTAGAGGTCTCCATCCACCAGCCCCCGAGCACGAAAAGCAGCGTCACGCCGGTGTTCACCGCAAAAAAATGGCCGGGATAGTCAAACACCCCGCCCACGGTGATCTGCCAGGCCAGCGCCAGGACTGCATTGATGGCCAGGACCAGCAGCCCGACCATGATCGCGAACCAGAACAGCAACCGCCGGGTCTGACCACGGGCGTCGCGCTGGAACTCGAAAAACTTCACGATGCGGACCGTTGCGGCTCAGAACTGGACGCGCGGTGCCTGGCGTTCGGCCTCGCTGGCGGTGGAGGCCAGCATGTCGAGCGGCGTGAAGCCCAGCAGACGGGCGACAATGATCGTCGGGAAATGCAAGGCCGCGTCGTTGTATTCGAGCACCTCGTCGTTGTAGGCCTGACGGGCGAAACCGACCCGGTTCTCGGTGTGGGTGAGCTCCTCCTTGAGTTCGCGCAGGGTCTGGTCGGCCTTGAGTTCGGGGTAGTTTTCGACCACGGCGAACAAGCGACCCAACGCTCCACCCAGCATCTGCTCGGCGCCGGCCAGTGCGCCGAGGGCCCCGGCGCTCAGCGGATTGGTCGCCGCCCCTCGTTCGGCCGTCTGCGCCTGATTGCGAGCGGCAATCACCGCTTCCAGCGTCTCGGATTCGTGCTGCATGTACTTGCGCGCCACCTCGACGAGGTTGGGAATGAGGTCATAGCGCCGCTTGAGCTGCACATCGATCTGGCCAAAGGCATTGGCCACCTGGTTCTTCAACCGGATCAGCCGGTTGTATACCCCGACAGCCCAGAAAAACACCACGGCCAGCAGCGCCAGCACCACCCACCAGAAGATCGACATGCTTCCTCCTCACGGCCACCGGACCGTACCGGCATACTGTACCGCAGCCCATCGGCTGAGCACACGAACGCCCAACCCCAAAAAACAACCCGACCGGCACGGAGGCGGGTCGGGTTGTGCGGAGCCTGATGACGTCAGGCCAAGACGCGAGGATTTACTCGGCCGTGTCGCTGGCTTCGGCCTGATCGGCCGCCAGGGAAGCGGCGTCGGCCTCGGCGATCGCACGGCGCTCTTCCTCGTCCATGCGCTCCTTGACGCGACGTGCATCGTGGAAGGCCATGCCGGTACCGGCCGGGATCAGGCGACCCACGATCACGTTTTCCTTCAGGCCACGCAGTTCGTCCTTCTTGCCCATGATCGCGGCCTCGGTGAGCACGCGGGTGGTTTCCTGGAACGAAGCGGCGGAAATGAACGAATCCGTCGACAGCGAGGCCTTGGTGATCCCCAGCAGGATGTTGCTGTAGGTGGCCGGTGTCTTGCCCTCGGCACGCAACGCGTCGTTGGTGTTGAGGATTTCGGAACGCTCCACCTGTTCTCCGGCGATGTAGCTGGAGTCACCCGGGTTTTCGACGACCACGCGGCGCAGCATCTGACGAACGATCACCTCGATGTGCTTGTCGTTGATCTTCACGCCCTGGAGTCGGTACACGTCCTGCACCTCATCCACGATGTAGCGCGACAGCTCTTCGATGCCCAGCAGGCGCAGGATGTCCTGCGGATCGGCCGGGCCGTCGACGATGTGTTCACCCTTGTTGACCACCTGGCCTTCGTGCACGAGGATGTTCTTTTCCTTGGGCACCAGTTCTTCCCAGACCTTGCCGTCCGGGTCGGTGATTTGCAGACGGACCTTGCCTTTGGTCTCTTTACCGAAGGACACCGTGCCGGTGATCTCGGCCAGAATGCCCTTGTCCTTGGGCGAACGGGCCTCGAACAGCTCGGCCACCCGCGGCAGACCGCCGGTGATGTCGCGGGTCTTCTGGCCTTCGACCGGAATGCGCGCCAGCACCTCGCCGGGGCCCACTTCCATGCCATCGCGCACCTGGATCAGCGCACCCACCTGGAATCCGATGGTCACCGAGTGGTCGGTACCGGGGATCTTGACCTCGTTGCCCGTGGCGTCGATCAGCTTGACCTGAGGACGCACCACCTTGGCGGAACCGCGGCGCTTGGGGTCGATCACGACCAGCGTGCTCAGGCCGGTCACGTCGTCCACCTGCTTGGCGACCGTCAAGCCCTCTTCCACGTTCTCGAACTTCACCGTACCGGCGAATTCGGTGATGATGGGTCGGGTCAGCGGGTCCCAGTTGGCCAGGATGGTGCCGGCCTTGATCGCCTGGTCGGGCTTGATGGCCAGGATGGCACCGTACGGCACCTTGTGGCGCTCGCGCTCACGACCGTGCTCGTCGGCAATGATGATCTCGCCCGAACGCGCGATCACCACCAGCTCGCCCTTGGTGTTGGACACGTAACGCATGGTGGCGTTGAAGCCCACGATACCGTTGGACTTGGCTTCCACGCTGGAGGCGACTGCGGCACGCGAGGCCGCACCACCGATGTGGAACGTCCGCATGGTCAGCTGCGTGCCGGGTTCACCGATGGACTGGGCGGCGATCACACCGACCGCTTCACCCACGTTCACCAGTCCACCGCGACCGAGGTCGCGGCCGTAGCACTTGGCGCAAAGGCCGTAGCGCGTTTCACACGTCAGCGCGGTACGCACGCGCACCTCGTCCACACCCACCTGCTCGATCAGGTCGCAGGCGTCTTCATCGATGATCTGCCCCGCCGGGATGATGACCTGCTGGTTCTCCGGATTGAGCACGTCCTCGGCCGTGGTACGGCCGAGAATGCGTTCGCGCAGCGACTCGATGACTTCACCCCCCTCCACAATGGCGCGCATCAGCGTGCCGTTGGAGGTACCGCAATCGTCCTCGGTCACCACCAGATCCTGCGTCACGTCCACCAGGCGACGGGTCAGGTAGCCCGAGTTCGCGGTCTTCAACGCCGTGTCGGCCAGACCCTTGCGGGCCCCGTGGGTGGAGATGAAGTACTGCAACACGTTGAGGCCCTCACGGAAGTTCGCCGTGATGGGGGTCTCGATGATGGAGCCGTCGGGCTTGGCCATCAGGCCTCGCATGCCGGCGAGCTGACGGATCTGCGCCGCGGAACCGCGCGCGCCGGAGTCGGCCATCATGTAGATGGAGTTGAAGGACTCCTGCTCGACTTCCTTGCCGGAACGGTCGATCGTCTTTTCCTTCTTCAGATGCTCCATCATGACCTTGGAGATCTCGTCACCGGCCTTGCCCCAGATGTCGACCACCTTGTTGTAACGCTCGCCCGCGGTCACCAGACCGGAAGCGTACTGGTGGGCGATTTCCTTCACCTCGGCTTCGGCGCGCTCGATGATGACGTGCTTTTCAGCCGGCACCAGCATGTCGTCCACCGCAATCGAAATGCCGGCCCGGGTAGCGAGTCGGAAACCGTTCTGCAGCAGCTTGTCCGCGAAGACCACCGTCTCCTTCAGACCGCACTTGCGGAAGCTGGCGTTGATCAGCTTGGAGATTTCCTTTTTCTTCAACGCCTTGTTGATGACCTCGAACGGCAGCCCCTTGGGCAGGATTTCGCTGAGCAGGGCACGGCCGACGGTGGTGTCCACCATCTTGGTCACCGGGGTGAACTCCCCGGTTTCCTTGTTCTTGGCGTACTCGGTCAGGCGCACACTGATCCGGGCGGTCAGCTCGACCACACCGGCATCCAGCGCGCGCTGGACTTCGGCCACGTCGGCGAAGACCATGCCCTCGCCCTTGCCGTTGATGCGCTCGCGGGTGGTGTAGTACAGGCCCAGCACCACGTCCTGCGACGGCACGATCGACGGTTCACCGTTGGCCGGGAACAGCACGTTGTTGGACGACAGCATCAGCGTGCGGGCTTCCATCTGCGCTTCCACCGACAGGGGCACGTGCACGGCCATCTGGTCGCCGTCGAAGTCGGCGTTGAAGGCGGAACACACCAGCGGGTGCAGCTGGATGGCCTTGCCTTCGATCAGGATGGGCTCGAAGGCCTGGATGCCCAGGCGGTGCAGCGTCGGCGCGCGGTTCAGCAGCACCGGGTGCTCCTTGATGACATCTTCCAGGATGTCCCACACCACGGGCGTGCCGGCTTCCACTTCCTTCTTGGCGGCCTTGATGGTGGTCGCGATGCCCATCTGCTCCAGGCGGGCGAAAATGAACGGCTTGAACAGCTCCAGCGCCATCAGCTTGGGCAGGCCGCACTGGTGCAGCTTGAGGGTCGGGCCCACGGTGATCACGGAACGGCCCGAGTAGTCGACGCGCTTGCCCAGCAGGTTCTGGCGGAAACGACCGCTCTTGCCCTTGATCATGTCGGCCAGGGACTTGAGCGCACGCTTGTTGGCCCCCGTCATGGCCTTGCCACGGCGGCCGTTGTCCAGCAGGCTGTCCACGGCTTCCTGCAGCATGCGCTTTTCGTTGCGCGCAATGATCTCGGGCGCCTTCAACTCGAGCAAACGCTTCAGACGGCTGTTGCGGTTGATGACGCGACGGTACAGGTCGTTCAGGTCGGAGGTCGCAAAACGGCCGCCGTCCAGCGGCACCAGCGGACGCAGGTCCGGCGGCAGCACGGGCAGCACTTCCAGAATCATCCACTCGGGCTTGATGCCGGACTTCTTGAACGCTTCCAGCACCTTCAGGCGCTTGGCGTTCTTCTTGACCTTGAGTTCGGAACCGGTCAGGTCGTTGCGCAGGCGCTCGATCTCGATGTCGAGGTCGATGCTCTGCAGCAGCTCCTTGATGCCTTCGGCGCCCATCTTGGCGATGAACTCGTCGCCGTACTCCTTGCGCTTGGCGTCGTAGTCCTCCTCGGACATGATGCTGAATTTCTTCAGCGGGGTCATGCCGGGGTCGACCACCACATAGGCTTCAAAGTACAGCACGCGCTCGATGTCGCGCAGCGTCATATCCAGGATCAGGCCCAGACGCGAAGGCAGCGACTTGAGGAACCAGATGTGGGCGCAGGGCGCGGCCAGGTCGATGTGACCCATGCGCTCGCGGCGCACCTTGGTCTGGGTCACTTCCACGCCGCACTTCTCGCAGATCACGCCGCGGTGCTTGAGGCGCTTGTACTTGCCGCACAGGCACTCGTAGTCCTTGATGGGACCGAAGATCTTGGCGCAGAACAGGCCGTCGCGCTCGGGCTTGAACGTGCGGTAGTTGATGGTCTCGGGCTTCTTGACTTCACCGAAGGACCAGGAGCGGATTTTTTCCGGCGAGGCCAGACCGATGCGGATGGCATCGAAATGTTCGTCGGGCGTGAACTGCTTGAACAGGTCGAGCAAGGATTTCATGTTTCAGTTTCCTTTTCTTCAGTGAATCACGAGCGCTCGAGTTCGATATCGATACCGAGCGAACGGATTTCCTTGACCAGCACGTTGAAGGACTCGGGCATGCCGGCGTCGATCGCGTGTTCGCCCTTGACAATGCTCTCGTACACCTTGGTGCGGCCCTGCACGTCGTCGGACTTGACGGTAAGCATCTCCTGCAGGATGTAGGAGGCGCCATAGGCTTCCAGCGCCCAGACCTCCATCTCGCCGAAACGCTGGCCACCGAACTGCGCCTTACCGCCCAGCGGCTGCTGGGTGACGAGCGAGTACGGGCCAGTCGAACGGGCGTGCATCTTGTCGTCGACCAGGTGGTGCAACTTCAGGAAGTGCATGTAGCCCACGGTGGTCTTGCGCTCGAACGGGTCGCCGGTGCGGCCGTCGTACAGCTGGGCCTGGGTGCGCGTGGCGGTCAGGCCCTTGGCTGCAGCGATGTCGTCCGGGTAGGCCAGCTTGAGCATGGCGCGGATCTCGTCTTCCGAGGCACCGTCGAACACCGGGGTGGCAAACGGCACACCCGTCTGCAGGTTGCGGGCCATCTCCAGCACCTGCTCGTCGGACAGCTTCGACAGCTCTTCCTTCTTGCCGGCGCCGTTGTAGACCGTCTCCAGGAACTGGCGCAGCTCAGTGGCACGGGCTTCGGCCTGCAGCATGTCACCGATGCGCTGGCCCAGGCCCTTGGCGGCCCAACCCAGGTGAACTTCCAGCACCTGCCCCACGTTCATGCGCGAGGGCACGCCCAGCGGGTTCAGCACGATGTCGGCAGGTGTACCGTCGGCCATGTAGGGCATGTCCTCGACCGGAACGATCTTGGACACCACACCCTTGTTGCCGTGGCGGCCGGCCATCTTGTCGCCAGGCTGCAGGCGGCGCTTGACGGCCAGGTAGACCTTGACCATCTTGAGCACGCCGGCCGGCAGCTCGTCACCCTGCGTGAGCTTCTTGCGCTTCTCTTCGAAGGCCAGGTCGAAGCTGTGGCGGGTCTGCTCCATGGAGTTCTTGATCGACTCCAGCTGGGCAGCCACATCATCGTCCGCCGGACGGATGTCGAACCAGTGGTACTTCTCGACCTCATCCAGGTAGGCCTTGTCGATCTTCGTGCCCTTGGCCAGCTTCTTCGGGCCGCCGTTGGCGGTCTTGCCGACCAGCAACTTCTCGATACGGTCGAAGGCGTCGGCCTCGACGATGCGCAGCTGGTCGTTCAGGTCCAGGCGGAAGCGCTTGAGTTCGTCGTCGATGATCTGCTGGGCGCGCTTGTCGCGCTGGATACCTTCGCGGGTGAAGACCTGCACATCGATCACCGTGCCCTGCGAGCCCTGGTCCACGCGCAGCGAAGTGTCCTTCACGTCGGAGGCCTTCTCGCCGAAGATCGCGCGCAGCAGCTTTTCTTCCGGCGTCAGCGTGGTTTCTCCCTTGGGCGTCACCTTGCCGACCAGCACGTCACCGGGCAGCACTTCCGCGCCCACGTAGATGATGCCCGAATCGTCCAGGCGGTTGAGCTGCTGCTCGGCCAGGTTCGGGATGTCGCGGGTGATCTCTTCGGCGCCCAGCTTGGTGTCGCGCGCCATCACCACCAGTTCCTCGATGTGGATGCTGGTGTAGCGGTCGTCGGCCACCACCTTCTCGGAGATCAGGATCGAGTCCTCGAAGTTGTAGCCGTTCCAGGGCATGAAGGCGATCAGCATGTTCTGGCCGATCGAGATCTCGCCCAGGTCGGTGGATGCGCCGTCGGCGATCACCGCCCCCTTGTGGATCTGCTCGCCCTTCTTAACG
>JAUVXK010000180.1 GCA_030603635.1 Burkholderiales bacterium
TTTGCGCATCACACCTCCATGTCCAACGGCTTTCGCATCGTTGCATCCACCGGTATCGATCTGGGCGATCGGGAGTACCAGCAGGACCAGTTGCTGCTGACCGGTCACCCCCGGGTCAAGGGCTGCGTGCTCGGCGTGGTCGCAGACGGCATGGGAGGTCGCAGCGGTGGACGGAAAGCCTCGGACCAGGTGCTGCTCACGGCCCAGCAGCTTTTTGAGCGCTACGACCCGAACACGGACGACGGCGGCGAGTTCCTGTCCCGAGTGGCCAGGGAAGCGCATGTCGTCATCCGGCTGACGGCGGCGTCCACCGAGCAGGAACCCCACAGCACCATCGCGGCGTTCGTCCTCAACCCGAATGGTGAATGCCATGTCGTGCACTCCGGCGACTCGCGCCTGTACCACTTCCGCCAGGAAATTCTTCAGCACCGGACCAAGGATCATTCTTTCGTCCAGAGCCTGGTCGACAAGGGCCAGCTCACCGAAGAGGAAGCCCTCAACGATCCGCGGAACAACCTGCTGCTGCACTGCCTGGGTGCCGATCACGAGCCGGCCATAGGCAAGCACCGGATCGACCGGCTGGAGGCGGGGGACAGCCTGGTGGCCTGCAGCGACGGCATCTGGCACTATTTCAGCAGCGCCGAAATCGGCCGGGTGGCCCATCAGCTGCCGCCCCGTCAAGCCTGCGAATTCCTGATCGGCAAGGCGCGGCAGCGCGCCGAGGGCCGTGGCGACAACATGTCGCTCATCATCGTCAAGCTGGAGCCGCTGCCAGCGCCGGCGCGTCCGCGGCCGGGGTCTCTGCCACTCAGCTGAGGTTGGGCCTCAGGTCAGTGAGGTATCCACGTCGCGGCGTTCCTGGGCGAGGTATTCCCTGGACTGCATCTCGTTGAGCCGCGAGACGGTACGTGGGAATTCGTGCGCCAGCGGTCCATCGGTATAGAGCTGTTCGGCCGGTACCGCGGCGGAGACGATGAGCTTGACACGCCGGTCGTAGAGCACGTCCACCAGCCAGGTGAAGCGGCGCGCCTCCGACGCCATGTTCACTGGCATGTTTGGCACGTTGCTCAGGAGCACGGTGTGGAACTGGGTGGCGATCTCGAGGTAGTCGTTCTGCGAACGTGGCCCCCCGCAGAGGGTGCGGAAATCGAACCACACCACCCCACCGGCACGGCGTATGGCACGGATTTCCCTGGCTTCGATGTGCAGCACCGCCGCCTCGTCATGCGCCTCGGCCAGCCGCTCGAACGATGACGCCATCTCGGCCTCGGCCTCGGGCCCGAGCGGTGTGTGATACAGCCGGACCTGCTCCAGCGTGCGCCGCCGGTAGTCGGTGCCGTTGTCCACGTTCAGCACCGCCATGGTCTGCTTGAGCAGCTCAATGGCCGGAAGAATACGGTCGCGGTGCAACCCGTCAGGGTACAGGCCATCCGGGTGGAAGTTGCTGGTCGTCACCATCCCAATGCCGTACTTGCGCATGGCATCAAGCACCCGGTGCAGGATCATGGCGTCGGTCACGTCGGCCACGTGAAACTCGTCGAAGCAGATCAGGCGGTAGCGTTTGGCCATGCGCCTGCCCAGTTCGTCGAGCGGATTGACCGTACCCTGGAGTTCGGCCAGCTCCCGGTGCACCTCGCGCATGAACTCGTGAAAGTGCAGGCGGGTCTTGCGGCGCAGCGGCACGGCGTTGTAGAAGCAGTCCATGAGGAAGCTCTTGCCGCGCCCGACCCCGCCGTACATGTACACCCCACGCGGTATGGGCAGCCGATTGATCAGCTTTTTCAGGGGGTTGGAGCGTCGCTGCTTGAAATGCGCCCATTCAGCCGCGCAACGCTCCAACGCCTCGATGGCGCGCATTTGGGCCGGGTCGCTCTTGAACCCCCGGGCCTTCAGTTCGGACTCATAGGCGGCGCGCACCGGTCCGTAAACCGGAACGCGCGCCCCCCTTGCGCTGGCCTGCATGGATTCGCGCGCCGATCAGGCTCAGAAGTTGAGTGTGCGCTTGTCCACCGCCAGGGCGGCTTCCTTCGTCGCCTCTGACAGCGACGGATGCGCATGGCAGATCCGGGCGATGTCTTCGGCGCTGGCCTTGAACTCCATGGCCACCACGGCTTCGGCGATCAGCTCGGAGGCCATCGGGCCCACGATGTGCACACCCAGGATTTCATCGGTTTTGGCGTCGGCCAGGAACTTCACCATGCCGGTGGTGTCGCCCAGTGCCCGTGCGCGGCCGTTGGCCAGGAAGGGGAACGTCCCTGCCTTGTAGGCCACGCCATCGGCCTTGAGCTGCTGTTCGGTGCGGCCCACCCAGGCGATTTCCGGGCTGGTGTAGATGACCCAGGGAATCGTGTTGAAGTTGACGTGCCCATGCTGCCCGGCAATGCGCTCGGCCACTGCAACGCCCTCTTCCTCGGCCTTGTGCGCCAGCATGGGGCCCCGCACCACATCACCCACCGCCCACACGCCGGGCAGGTTGGTCTTGCATTCGTCGTCAACCACAATGGCGCCACGATCGTCAAGCTTCAGGCCCACGGCTTCGGCGTTCAGGCCAATGGTGTTGGGCACACGGCCGATCGAGACGATCAGCTTGTCGGCCTCCAGTGCCTTGCCATCGCCCTTGGCGTCGGTGTAGGCGATGCTCACGCCCTTCTTGCCGGTCTTGATCTCACCGACCTTGACGCCGAGTTCGATCTTCAGGCCCTGCTTGTCGAAGGCCTTCTTGGCTTCCTTGGCGATCTGTTCGTCCACCGCACCCAGGAACGTGGGCAGGCCTTCCAGGACGGTCACTTCCGCGCCAAGACGACGCCAGACGGAACCCATTTCGAGGCCGATGACGCCCGAGCCGATGACGGCCAGCTTCTTGGGCACGGCGCCCAGGCGCAGCGCGCCGTCGTTGGACAACACGTTGACCTCGTCGAACGCCACCCCCGGCAGCGCGCGGGCATTGGAGCCCGTGGCCACGATGACCTGCTTGGCCACCAGGGTGTCGGGCTTGTCGCCGGCCACCGCGATTTCGTAGCCGCCTTCGAAGGCGCGCGCAAACGAGCCGCGGCCGTGGAAGAAGCTGACCTTGTTTTTCTTGAACAGGTACAGGATGCCGTCGTTGTTCTGCTTCACGACCGCGTCCTTGCGGGCCACCATCTTGGCCACGTCCATCTTCACCGTGCCGGTGGAAATGCCGTGCTCGGCAAAATGGTGGGTGGCGTGTTCGAAGTGCTCGGACGACTGCAGCAGCGCCTTGGACGGAATACAGCCCACGTTGGTGCAGGTGCCGCCGGGTGCCGGGCCACCGGCTGCGTTCTTCCATTCGTCGATGCAGGCGACCTTGAAGCCGAGCTGCGCGGCGCGGATGGCAGCGATGTACCCACCCGGGCCACCGCCGATGACGATCACATCAAAAGTCTGGGACATGGTTGTGCTTCCTGCCATCAGATGTTGAACAGCAGGCGGGCCGGGTCTTCCAGCGCTTCCTTCATGGCCACCAGACCCAGCACGGCTTCACGGCCGTCGATGATGCGGTGGTCGTAGCTCATGGCCAGGTAGTTGAT
>JAUVXK010000028.1 GCA_030603635.1 Burkholderiales bacterium
GATGGCCTGGACGACGCGGTGCTCAGGCCCGTGGCGGTCGCCTACCGCGACACCGTTCCTTCCCCCATTCGTACCGGGGTGGGCACCTTTTTCGGCAACCTGCGCGACTTCTGGTCGTTCGTGAACGCGGTGCTTCAGGCCCGGCCCAGGGAGGCTGCCGAGAACTTCATGCGCTTCAACGTCAACACCGTTTTCGGTTTTGCAGGGGTGCTGGACATCGCCACCGAAATGGGTATTGAGCGCACCCCGCTCGACATGGGGCAGACCCTGGGCCGCTGGGGCGTGCCTTCCGGCCCGTATCTGGTGCTGCCGTTCTTCGGCCCGTCGTCGGTGCGCGATGGCCTGGGTCTGGTGGTGGACCGTCAGGGCGACTGGGTGGCGCAGGGGGTGGACCACATCCCGACCCGCAATTCTCTTTACGCGCTGCGCATCACAGACACCCGCGCGACCCTGCTGCCAGCGACGGACATGCTGGAGAGCATCGCTCTGGACAAATACGTCTTTACCCGCGATGCCTACCTCCAGCGTCGCGCTACGCAGACCCGAGATCCCGTGAAAGAGGAGCGCTTCGATCTGGACGAATGAGCGTTGTGACAAACGTGACCGAAGGTAACGCCCTGAACCCCGCTTGCCCCTTTCGTTCAGAATGATCAGGATGCCCAAGCCGCCGCAATACCCCATGAACACTGTACATGCATTCTCCCGACGTCGAAGCCTTGCCCGGATGGGCCTGGGTGCCCTGGCGTTTGTTTCCGCGCCCGCCTGGTTGCTTGCCCAGACGGCAGAGGCCCCTGAAGCCCTGATCGAGCGGGTGGCAGGAGAGGTGATCGATCTGGTCAAGGCCGATGCCGCCTTGCGAGGGGGCGATATGGGGCGCATCATGGAGTTGGTCGATACCAAGCTGATGCCCCATGTGAACTTCACGCGCATGACCGCCTCGGCGGTCGGACGATTCTGGCGCCAGGCGTCGCCGGAGCAGCGCCAGCGGCTGCAGGACGAGTTCAAGACCCTCCTCATACGCACCTACTCCGGGGCACTGGGGCAACTCACCGATCAGACCCTGGTGTTGCGCCCCATGCGTTCGCGCCCGGAGGACACCGAGGTGGTGGTCCGCTCCGAATTGCGTGGACGGGGCGAGCCGATCCAGATCGACTACCGGATGGAGAAGACGGCCAACGGCTGGAAGGTGTTCGACATCAACGTGCTCGGCATTTGGCTGGTGGAAACCTACCGTGGGCAGTTTGCCCAGGAGATCAATGCCCGAGGCATCGACGGCCTGATCACGGCCCTGGCCGAGCGCAACCGCGGGGCCGGTCGTACCTGACAGGCATCCATGACCATTCAGAGCCTTCCCCCGCTGCCTGCTCGCCTCACCCATCTGGAGGCCGACGCCTTCGTCCGTCGTTGCCAGGCCGAAGGCGTGGGCGGGGCTGAAGCGGTCTGGCAGATCGATGCCCATGCGCTGGAGGTCTTCGATTCCTCCGCCATTGCCACGTTGCTCGCGGTCGCCCGGCTGGCCCACCGCCGTGGTGCCCGGCTGCAGGTGCAGTCCATGCCGGACCGACTTCGTGCGCTGGCCGCCCTCTACGGCGTGAGTGAATTGCTGCCCGCTTAAAATGTCGGGCCCATGTCTGCCGTCTCCTTCCAAAACGTCTCCAAGACCTACATCACTCCCCGTGGCGAATTTCAGGCCCTCAAGGGCGTGACGTTCGACATAGAGCCGGGCGAGTTCTTTGGCTTGCTCGGTCCGAACGGGGCGGGCAAGACCACCTTGATCAGCATTCTGGCCGGTCTCACCCGTGCAAGCGGCGGACACGTGACCGTGCACGGCGCGGACGTGCAGACGGACTACGCGCAGGCCCGCCGCCGCCTGGGTGTGGTGCCGCAGGAACTGGTGTTCGATCCCTTTTTCACTGTGCGCGAGGCCTTGCGTTTCCAGTCGGGCTACTTCGGTATCAGGGACAACGGCCTCTGGATCGATGAGTTGCTGGATGGCCTGGGCCTGGCCGACAAGGCCGGTGCCAACATGCGCCAACTCTCGGGGGGCATGAAGCGCCGTGTGCTGGTGGCCCAGGCGCTGGTGCACCGGCCGCCGGTCATCGTGCTCGACGAACCCACCGCCGGAGTGGACGTGGAATTGCGTCAGACCCTGTGGCAGTTCGTGTCCAAGCTCAACAAGCAGGGCAGCACCGTGCTGCTGACCACCCACTATCTGGAAGAGGCCGAAGCCTTGTGTGGCCGCATCGCCATGCTCAAGCAAGGCCAGGTGATTGCGCTGGAAAAAACGTCCGAGCTGCTCAAACGCGCCTCGGCCAAGGTGCTGCGCTTCAAGACCGACCAGCCGTTGCCCGAGTCGCTGGCGAATCAGGCCCGGGTGACGGGGCGCTTCGTGCAGTTGCCCGCGCACGATGCCGCCGAGGTCGAACGCATTCTGGCCATCGTGCGGGAAGGTGGGCTGACCGTGGAAGACATCGAGATCAGCAAGGCCGACCTGGAGGATGTGTTCCTCGACCTCATGACCGGGGCAGGTGCTCCCATTCCCTCGCAAGCCGTGGAGGTAAAGGCATGAACGGCTGGCAAACCCTGTTCTACAAGGAAATCCTGCGTTTCTGGAAGGTGGGTTTCCAGACCGTGGCCGCTCCGGTGATGACGGCCATTCTCTATCTGCTCATCTTCGGACACGTGCTGGAAGACCATGTGAAGGTCTATGACACGGTCAGCTACACCGCCTTTCTGCTGCCCGGGCTTATCATGATGAGCGTGCTCCAGAACGCGTTCGCGAACAGTTCTTCCAGTCTGATCCAGAGCAAGGTCATGGGCAATCTGGTGTTCATCCTGCTCACGCCGCTCTCACACCGGGCCTGGTTTGTGGCCTATGTGGGCTCGTCCATTGTGCGCGGCCTGGTGGTCGGCCTGGGGGTGCTGGTGGTCACCGTCTGGTTCACCGACCTGACCTTCGTGGCGCCTGGGTGGATTGCGGTGTTTGCCGTGCTGGGGGCGGGTCTGCTCGGGTCGCTGGGCGTAATTGCCGGCCTGTGGGCTGAGAAGTTCGACCAGATGGCCGCCTTTCAGAATTTCATCATCATGCCGGCCACGTTCCTGAGCGGCGTGTTCTACTCCATCCACTCGTTGCCGGGTTTCTGGCAGCAGGTCAGCCATCTCAATCCCTTTTTCTACATGATCGACGGTTTCCGTTACGGCTTCTTCGGTCAGGGTGACGTCTCGCCCTGGCTCAGCCTGGCGATCGTCGGAACGGCCTTCCTGGCGGTCGGTGGGTTTGCCCTGCACCTGCTCAAGACGGGTTACAAGATCAGACACTGAACGCTTACCGATATGACGGCCGACGAACTGCAATCCCTCATCGCCCAAGGGCTGCCCTGTGACCATCTTGAGGTGTCGGGCGATGGCCGTCATTGGGCCGCCGTGATCGTTTCGCCCGCGTTTGAAGGCAAACGGCTGATCCAGCGCCACCAACTGGTCTATGCCACCTTGGGCCAGCGCATCCAGACCGACGAGGTGCATGCCTTGTCCATGAAAACCCACACCCCGGCCGAATGGGCCGCCCAACGCTGAACCCCATCCATGGACCAATTGCGCATCCGCGGCGGACGCCGCCTCAGTGGTGAAGTGGCTGTGTCGGGCGCCAAGAACGCCGCCTTGCCCGAGCTCTGTGCCGCCTTGCTGACCGATCAGCCGGTGATGCTGCGCAACGTGCCGCGCCTGCGCGACGTGGCCACCATGCGCAAGTTGCTGGAAAACATGGGCGTGCTCACCCAGGTGCACGGCGAGCGCGGTGGGCTGACACTGCACGCGGCCGACCCCATCGACCCGGTGGCGCCCTACGATCTGGTCAAGACCATGCGCGCCTCGGTGCTGGTGCTGGGGCCGCTGCTGGCGCGCTTTGGCCGCGCCAAGGTGTCGCTGCCAGGCGGTTGTGCCATTGGTTCGCGCCCGGTGGACCAGCACATCAAGGGCCTGCAGGCCATGGGCGCCGAGATCGTGGTCGAACATGGTTACATGGTGGCCCAGTTGCCGGCCGGCCAGACGCGGCTCAAGGGCGCACGGATCACCACCGACATGATCACCGTCACCGGAACCGAGAACTTCCTGATGGCTGCTGCGCTGGCCGAAGGCGAGACGGTGCTGGAAAACGCCGCCCAGGAGCCCGAGGTCACGGACCTGGCCGAAATGCTCATCAAGATGGGCGCGAAGATCGAGGGTCACGGCACCAGCCGCATCCGCATCCAGGGCGTCGAGCGCCTCGACGGCTGTGACCACACCGTGGTGGCCGACCGTATCGAGGCCGGCACCTTTCTGTGTGCGGTGGCTGCGACAGGCGGTGAAGCCCTGTTGCACCACGCGCGTGGCGATCATCTGGATGCCGTGATCGACAAATTGCGCGATGCCGGTGTATCCGTGGACGAAATGCCTGATGGTCTGAAGGTTGTCTCACCGGGGGCGGCAACCCTGAAGGCACAGACCTTTCGCACCACCGAATACCCCGGTTTTCCGACCGACATGCAGGCACAGTTCATGGCGCTCAATTGCGTGGCACAGGGCGCCAGCAGCGTGACCGAGACCATCTTCGAAAACCGCTTCATGCATGTGCAGGAGTTGCAACGACTCGGCGCCAAGATTCACATCGATGGCCGCGTGGCCCTGGTGGAAGGTGTCGAGCGCCTCTCGGGTGCCACGGTGATGGCGACCGACCTGAGGGCATCGGCCAGCCTGGTGATTGCCGGCCTGGTGGCCGATGGTGAAACGGTGGTGGACCGCATCTACCACCTGGACCGGGGCTATGACCAGATGGAAGTGAAACTGCGCGCCCTGGGCGCGGATATCGAAAGGCTCTCATGAGCGCCAGCCCCTTGACCCTGGCCCTGTCCAAGGGTCGTATTTTCGAGGAAACCCTGCCGCTGCTGGCGGCCGCCGGCATCAAGGTACTGGAAGACCCGGAGAAATCCCGCAAGCTGATCCTGCCCACGAACCGGCCCGAGGTCCGGGTGGTGCTGGTGCGCGCCTCCGACGTACCCACCTACGTGCAATACGGCGGGGCCGACCTGGGTGTGTGCGGCAAGGACACCCTGCTGGAACATGAAGCCGAGTGGGGTGGGGCGGGCAATGTGGGTCTGTATCAGCCACTGGACCTCGGCATCGCCAGGTGCCGCATGAGCGTGGCGGTGCGGGCCGACTTCGACTACGCCCGCGCTGTGCGCCAGGGGGCTCGCCTCAAGGTGGCCACCAAATATGTGGCCATTGCCCGTGAGTTCTTCGCCAGCAAGGGCGTGCACGTGGACCTGATCAAGCTCTACGGCAGCATGGAGCTGGCGCCGCTCACTGGCCTGGCCGACGCCATCGTGGACCTGGTGTCCACCGGCAACACCCTCAAGGCCAACCACCTGGTCGAGGTGGAGCAGATCATGGACATTTCTTCGCGCCTGGTGGTGAACCAGGGGGCGCTCAAGGTCAAGCGCGAAGCACTGCGCCCCATCCTGGACGCCTTTGCACGAGCCAGCCAGCCGCAGGGAGTGGCTGCATGACCGATACCGCCCTCAAAGCCACGCCGCTGCGCCTGAACACCGCCGAACCCGACTTCGAGGTGCGTTTCCAGCAGCGTCTGCACTGGTCGGCCGACACCGACGCTGCCATCGAGCAGCGGGTGGCCGACATCTTGGCCGATGTGAAAGCCCGCGGTGACGCGGCCGTGCTGGAGTACACCCAGCGCTTCGACGGCCTGAGTGCCGCCACCCTGGTCGAACTGGAGCTGACCCAGGCGGAACTGAAGGCGGCATTCGACAGCCTGCCCATCGCCCAGCGCGATGCCCTGCAGCAGGCGGCGGACCGGGTGCGACGTTACCATGAGGCGCAGAAGAGAGCCACTGGCGAAAGCTGGGCGTACCGCGACGAAGAGGGCACCCTCCTGGGCCAGAAAGTCACGCCGCTGGATCGCGTCGGCATCTACGTGCCCGGTGGCAAGGCGGCCTACCCCTCGTCGGTGCTGATGAACGCCATTCCGGCCCATGTGGCGGGCGTGGGCGAGATCGTCATGGTGGTGCCCACCCCGCGTGGCGAGAAGAACCCGCTGGTGCTGGCCGCCGCCTGTGTGGCCGGCGTCACGCGCGCCTTCACCATCGGTGGGGCGCAAGCCGTGGCCGCGCTGGCCTTCGGTACCCAGACGGTACCGAAGGTGGACAAGATCACTGGTCCGGGCAATGCCTATGTGGCCAGTGCCAAGAAGCGCGTGTTCGGCACCGTGGGCATTGACATGATCGCCGGCCCCAGCGAAATCCTGGTGTTGGCCGATGGCACCACACCCGCCGACTGGGTGGCGATGGACCTGTTTTCCCAGGCCGAGCACGACGAGTTGGCGCAATCCATCTTGCTGTGCCCGGATGCCGCTTATATCGATGAAGTGCAGGCCGCCATCGACCGCCTGCTGTCCATAATGCCGCGCGCCGGCATCATTGCCAAAAGCCTGAACGGTCGTGGCGCGCTCATTCTCACGCGCAGCATGGAAGAGGCGTGCGCCATCAGCAACCGCATTGCGCCCGAACACCTGGAGGTGTCCAGCCGCGAGCCGCATCGCTGGGAGCCGCTGCTCAAGCATGCCGGGGCCATATTCCTGGGGGCCTACACCAGCGAAAGTCTGGGTGACTACTGCGCCGGCCCCAACCACGTGCTGCCCACCAGCGGTACCGCGCGCTTTTCCAGCCCCTTGGGCGTGTACGACTTCCAGAAGCGCAGCAGCTTGATTGAAGTCAGTGAAACGGGTGCGCAGACGCTGGGGCAGATTGCCTCGGTGCTCGCCCATGGCGAGGGCTTGCAGGCGCATGCGCGTGCGGCGGAGATGAGGTTGAAGCCATGACGACCGGAAACCGTATGTCCGCCATCGACAGTGTTCTGGGTGCCCGCATCCGCAACGACATTCAAGGCATGCATGCCTATGCCGTGCAGGACTCCACCGGCATGGTCAAACTCGACGCCATGGAAAACCCCTACGGTCTCCCGCCCGAGCTGCGGGTCGCTCTGGGTGAGCGGCTGGGGCAGGTGGCCATCAACCGCTATCCCGGCGCGCGCATCAACGACCTCCGTCAGGCCCTGGCCCAATATGTGAACCTGCCGGCTGGCTGTACGCTGATGCTGGGCAACGGGTCAGACGAGCTGATTTCGCTGCTGGCCATGGCCTGCGATGTGCCCGGCGCCTCGATCCTGGCGCCCGTGCCCGGTTTCGTGATGTACGGGATGAGTGCCCAGTTGCAGGGGCTGACATTTCACGGTGTGCCGCTGACGGCCGATTTCGAGCTGGACGAAGAAGCGATGCTGGCCGCCATGCGCCAGCACCGGCCCGCGATCACCTATCTGGCCTACCCGAACAACCCCACCGCCAACCTGTGGGACGCAGCGGTGATGCGTCGCCTGATTGCCGCTGCAGCCGAATTCAGCGGGTTGGTGGTCATCGACGAGGCCTATCAGCCCTTTGCCAGCCGCACGTGGCTTGACGAGATGCGTGCCGATCCCGAGGCCAACGCCCATGTGTTGCTCATGCGCACACTCTCCAAGTTTGGTTTGGCAGGGGTGCGCCTGGGTTACATGATCGGTATCGAGGCGCTGGTGCACGAGATCGACAAGGTGCGGCCGCCCTACAACGTCAGTGTGCTCAATGCGGAGTGTGCCCTGTTCGCTCTCGAGCATGCCGAGGTGTTCGCGGCCCAGGCGGCCAGCATCCGGGCCGAACGTGAAAAACTCATCGTTGACCTGTCTGCCTTGCCGGGTGTGCATCCCTATCCGAGTGAGGCCAATATGGTGCTGGTGCGGGTCCCCGATGCCGATCGCGCCTTTGCCGGCATGAGGGCCGCTGGCGTCCTGGTCAAGAATGTTTCTAAAATGCACCCATTGCTGGCGCGCTGCCTGCGCCTGACCGTGGGCACGCCCGCCGAAAACGCGCAGATGCTCCAAGCCCTGCGTCTAGCCCTGTAACACCGTGACCCAACAACTGCCCGCCACCCTTCCGTCCGCCGCCGCCCGCCGTGCCGACGTGCAGCGCCGCACTGCGGAGACCCAGATACGTGTTGCCGTCAACCTCGACGGCACGGGGCAGTCGCGTCTGCATACCGGCATTGGCTTTCTGGATCACATGCTCGACCAGATCGCCCGCCACGGCCTGATCGACCTGGACGTGCACTGCGACGGTGACCTGCACATCGACGGGCACCACACCGTGGAAGACATCGGCATCACCCTGGGGCAGGCCTTTGCGCAGGCCGTGGGGGACAAGCGCGGCATCCGCCGCTACGGGCATGCCTACGTCCCGCTGGATGAGGCGCTCAGCCGTGTCGTGGTCGATTTCTCGGGCCGGCCCGGCTTGCACATGGATGTCCACTTCACGGCGGGCATGATCGGCCAGCTCGACACCCAGCTCGTCTTCGAGTTCTTCCAGGGGTTCGTCAACCACGCCGGTGTCACGCTGCACATCGACAACCTCAAGGGCGTGAATGCGCACCATCAGTGCGAGACGATCTTCAAGGCCTTTGCCCGCGCCCTGCGTGCCGCTCTGGAGCACGATCCGCGCCTCGGTGACGTGATTCCCTCCACCAAAGGCTCCCTGTAAATCCCTGACACCGTGTTCGCTCGCCTGAACCGTTTCCTACGATGAACCGACAGACCGTGGCCGTGGTCGACTACGGCATGGGCAACCTGCGATCCGTGGCGCAGGCCGTCATCCACGCGGCCACTGCCGTGGACCATGTGGACGTGGTGGTCACGTCCGATCCGCGGGCGGTGCGCGATGCCCATCGCGTGGTGTTGCCTGGCCAGGGTGCCATGCCAGATTGCATGTCCGAGCTGGCCCGCAGCGGCCTGCAGGAGGCCGTGCTTGATGCGGCCGCCCGCAAACCCCTGTTCGGCGTTTGCGTGGGCATGCAGATGCTGCTCGACCACAGCGAGGAGGGCGACACGCCCGGCCTGGGCCTGATCCCGGGCGAGGTGGTGCGCTTCCGACTCGAAGGCCAGACGCAGCCCGACGGCAGCCGTTACAAGGTTCCCCAGATGGGCTGGAACCGCGTGTTCCACGTTCTGGGCCGAGGGCCCGCCCACGCCCTGTGGCAGGGTATCCCGGACGGCAGTTACTTCTACTTCGTGCACAGCTTCTACGCTCGTCCGGCCAATCCCGCGCACAGCGTTGGGGAATCCGACTACGGCACCCGTTTCACCTGTGCCGTGGCGCGTGACAACCTGTTTGCCACCCAGTTTCACCCCGAGAAAAGCGCCGACCAAGGACTGGCGCTGTACCGCAACTTCCTGCACTGGAACCCCTGACCGCCATGCTGCTGATCCCTGCCATTGACTTGAAAGACGGCCAATGCGTACGCCTCAAACAAGGCGACATGGACCAATCGACCGTATTCAGCGACGACCCCGCCGCCATGGCGCGCAACTGGGTCCACAAGGGCGCGCGCCGGGTGCATCTGGTCGACCTCAACGGTGCCTTTGCCGGCAAGCCCAGGAACGAGGCCGCCATCCGCAGCATCCTCAAGGAGGTGGGCGACGAGGTGGACGTGCAACTCGGCGGGGGCATCCGCGACCTCGACACCATCGAGCGCTACCTCGACGCCGGCCTGCGTTACGTCATCATCGGCACCGCTGCGGTGAAGAACCCCGGTTTCCTGCAGGATGCCTGCACCGCCTTTCCCGGTCACATCATCGTCGGCCTGGACGCCAAGGACGGCAAGGTGGCCACCGACGGCTGGAGCAAGCTCACCGGCCACGAAGTGGTGGATCTGGGCAAGAAGTTCGAAGACTATGGCGTCGAGTCCATCATCTATACCGACATCGGGCGCGACGGCATGCTCAGCGGCATCAACATTGACGCCACGGTGAAGCTGGCGCAGGCACTGACCATACCCGTGATCGCCTCCGGTGGCCTGTCCAACCTGGAGGACATCCGCAATCTGTGCGCGGTGGAAGACGAAGGGGTGGAGGGCGTGATCTGTGGTCGATCCATCTACAGTGGCGACCTCGATTTCGAAGCCGCGCAGAAACTCGCCGACGACCTGAACGGCTGAAAGAACCCCAAGGCATGCTGGCCAAACGCATCATCCCCTGCCTGGACGTGACCGGTGGTCGCGTGGTCAAGGGCGTCAATTTCGTGGAGTTGCGCGATGCCGGTGACCCCGTGGAGATCGCCGCGCGCTACAACGAACAAGGTGCCGACGAACTCACCTTCCTCGACATCACCGCCACCAGCGACGGCCGCGACCTGATCCTGCACATCATCGAGGCGGTGGCCTCCCAGGTGTTCATTCCGCTGACCGTGGGTGGGGGCGTGCGGACCGTGGACGACGTGCGCCGACTTCTCAATGCAGGGGCTGACAAGACCAGCTTCAACTCGGCGGCGATTGCCAACCCGCAGGTGATCAGGGATGCATCGGCCAAATACGGTTCGCAGTGCATCGTGGTGGCCATCGATGCCAAGCGCCGCTCTGCCGATGATGAGCAGCGCCTGGATGCCGACGGAAAACCCGTGGGTCCCGGCTGGGACGTATACAGCCACGGTGGCCGCAAGAACGTCGGCCTCGACGCGGTGGCCTGGGCGCGCCAGATGGCCGAGCATGGCGCCGGTGAAGTCCTGCTCACCAGCATGGACCGGGACGGCACCAAGGCCGGCTTCGACCTGGCCCTTACCCGCGCCGTGAGTGACGCCATCGATATTCCGGTGATCGCCTCCGGTGGCGTGGGCAACCTGGACCACCTGGCCGACGGTGTGCAGCAGGGCGGGGCCGACGCGGTGCTGGCCGCCAGCATTTTCCACTACGGTGAATACACCATCGCCCAGGCCAAGCAGCGGATGGCCGAGCGCGGCATTCCGGTGCGCCTGTGAAGGGGACGCACATGAAATGGCTGGATGCAGTCAAATGGGATGCGCAGGGTCTCGTGCCTGTGATCGCGCAGGAGCAGTCCACGGGTGACGTGCTCATGTTCGCGTGGATGAATCGCGAAGCGTTACAGAAAACGGCAGAACTGGGGCGTGCGGTGTATTACAGCCGCTCGCGTGGCAAACTGTGGTTCAAGGGCGAGGAATCCGGCCACGTCCAGACGGTGCACGACATCCGACTGGATTGCGACAACGACGTGGTCCTGCTCAAGGTGACCCAGTTGGGCCACGAGCCCGGCATCGCTTGCCACACCGGCCGTCACAGCTGTTTCTTCCAGCGCTTGCAAGACGAACGCTGGGAGGTGATCGACCCGGTGTTGAAAGATCCGAAAGACATTTACTGACGATGCAGCGAGGGAATATGAAAGCACTTGCCTGGATTGTTTTTCTTTTCTGTCTATCTGCCGGGGCGGTAGCGCAAAATAACGTTGCGGCAGTCAATGTCTATGCTCAGTGTGATGAGGATTCCGTCGGGAATCGCGTCGCCTACTTCGTGCGGGAATCCATCAGGAAATCGTCCGCTTATCGTTTGGTGGACGAATATGTGAAGGCCGGGTACCAGATCAGCATTGTGTGTTCGAAGCCAGATTCCAGTGAAATCGGTGTCCGTTCCATTTTTTCCTACAGTTATGTGGCCTTGAATTTCAGGCCCAAGGGTTATTACGACTATCACATCAACCATGGCGTGTATCGCTGTGGATCCAGCCGCGTCGAGAGTTGCGCACAGGACATCGTTGCCAGCTTCGACCAGGCAGTAAGCGACATGCGGGCCCGCATTGTTCGTGGTGAATTCGAGCCGCTGTAACGATGAACAACATGGATGTCCTTGATCGCCTCGCTACCGTCATCGAGTCGCGCAAGCCCACCCACGGTGGCGATCCCGAGACCAGCTATGTGGCCCGCCTGCTGCACAAGGGACCCGATGCCTTCCTGAAGAAGATCGGCGAGGAAGCGGGCGAGGCCATGATGGCCGCCAAGGATCTGCAGCACGGCCAGGGCACGTCCCAGGCGCTGGTGGGTGAAGTGGCCGACCTGTGGTTTCACACCATGATCGCGTTGGCCCATTTCGGGCTGAGCCCTGCCGACGTGGTGGCCGAGCTGGCTCGGCGGGAGGGTCTCGGCGGCCTTGAAGAAAAGGCCTTGCGGAAGGCGAAAGCACGCGAGAGCCAGGAGTCTGGCCGATCCTCCCCACCTTGAAAGGCAACGCATGTCCGATTACCGCACCCTCGACGTGGTCGCCAAGACCCCGGAGCAGTTGGCCAGCCTGCGCCAGATCACACTGGTGATCTACATTCTCTATGCGTTGTCGTGGTTGATCGGGATCAGTGCCAGCGTGGCCATCGTCATCAACTATGGAATGCGCGAAGACGCCGCGGGCACCCTCTACGAGAGTCATTTCACCTGGCAGATACGCACCTTCTGGTGGGCATTGCTCTGGTGCGTCATCGGGGTGCTGTCGATGGTCATTCTGATTGGTTTCGCGATCCTGTTCGCCGCCGCCGTCTGGTCGATCTACCGCATCGTCAAGGGCTGGCTCTACTGGAACGACCGCAGACCCATGCCCGTCTGATGCCCTGTTTCCCTCCGATTCCGCCATGAGCCACGATCCGAACTGCATCTTCTGCAAGATCATTGCCGGCCAGATCCCGAGCCGCAAGGTTTACGAGGACGACGACCTCTTCGCCTTTCACGACATCCACCCGTGGGCACCGGTCCATTTCCTTCTGGTGCCCAAGCTGCATCTGCCGTCCATGGCGCAGCTGGCGCCCGAACACGAGCGCCTCATGGGCAGGATCATGCTGCTGGCGCCGAAGCTCGCCTTGGAGCAGGGGTGCAACCCCTATCCGGCGGGTGGATTCCGCATCGTCTGCAATACCGGGGCCGAGGGTGGACAGGAAGTGCACCACCTGCACGTCCATGTGATGGGCGGTCCGCGACCCTGGTTGAAGGGCTGAACCCGGGGATTCCGGGGTCGTCTGGACTTGAGTTTCCATCAGCCGTCACGCATATCTGGGACAATAAGCGAATGCGCCCGGGTTGAACCCCGAGCCCGACATAGAATCCCTTCATCATGGGGCCTGTGCCCCGATTCTGGAGTTAGACATGGGTACGTTTTCCATTTGGCACTGGCTGGTCGTGCTGCTGATCGTGGTGCTGGTGTTCGGCACCAAGAAACTGAAGAACATCGGCTCCGATCTGGGGGGGGCCGTCAAAGGCTTCAAGGACGGCATGAAGGACGGTGGCTCGGCCGAGGCCGAGCAGACCACGGCTACCGCTCAGGTGGGCCAGGACAAGCCGGCGGCCGACAAGGCCACCATTGACGTCGAGGCCAAGACCAAGAGCTGAGTCCGACCGTCTCCCTCTGCCGCCATCGGCCCCGGTGGCGTGAACCGCTTGCTCTGAAGGCGTTGCATGATTGACTTGGGCATCTCCAAGCTGGCCCTGATCGGGGTCGTCGCACTGGTGGTGATCGGACCGGAGAAGCTGCCGAAGGTGGCTCGCACGGTCGGCACCCTGTTGGGCAAGGCACAGCGGTACGTGGCCGAGGTGAAGGCCGAGGTCAACCGCACGATGGAGCTCGAAGAGCTCAAGAAGATGAAAGAGTCGGTGGAAAGCGCAGCCCGCGACGTCGAAACCTCGATCCACCAGACCACCAGCGATTTCGAGAAAGAGTGGTCGGACGCGACTGCCGGGCTCGAGAACGCCTCGTCCAGCACCTTCAATCCCACCGACGCGTATTCCATCGGTTCACCGGTGTATCCTGAATACCGGCATCCGAAAAAGAGCTTCCGGCTCAAGCAGAAGGCGGTTCCCCAGTGGTTCAAGGCCCGCAGCGGCATCCGGACCCGCGCCCTTTCCGGAGCCGCCCGTGTGGCGCGTTTCCGGCCCAAGTCCCGATCGCTCTGACCGCTATTCACACCCTTCCTCATGGCCGACCCGAACGACAAGGCTGACGAACTCGCCGGTACCGAGCAACCCTTCGTGCAGCATCTGATCGAGCTGCGCGACCGCATTCTCTATGCGATTGCAGGGGTCGCCGTCTGCATGATCCTGCTCGCGATCTGGCCAGGGCCCAGTGGCCTGATCGATCTCATTGCGGTGCCGATCCGTAACCACATGCCCCCGGACATGAAGCTGATCGCGGTGGGCGTGTTCACGCCGTTCTTCGTACCCCTGAAGGTGCTGATGATGGCGGGCTTGCTCATGGCGCTTCCCTGGGTCATGTACCAGCTCTGGGCGTTCGTGGCCCCCGGCCTGTACAGCCACGAGAAGCGGTTTGCGATTCCGCTGATTGTCATTGGCAGCGCTCTGGCTTACCTGGGGATTGCCTTCGTGCAGTTCTTTGTGCTCGACAAGATGTTTGGCTTCATCCAGGGCTTCACGCCGGAAAGTGTGAATGCCACGCCGGATATCGCTTCCTACGTTGAGGCCATCCTGTCACTGTATCTGGCGTTCGGGCTCGCTTTCCAGGTACCCATCGTGGTGATGCTGCTGGTGCGGTTCGAGATGGTCACTGTCGAGAAGCTCAAAGGGTTTCGCGGCTACTTCATCGTGGTGGCATTTGTGATTGCTGCCGTCGTGACACCGCCCGACGTGATTTCCCAGATCGCACTGGCCGTACCGATGTGTCTGCTCTATGAGCTGGGCATCATCGGTTCCAAGTGGTTTGCCAAGGCCACCAAGGCCCAGGAAGAGGCGGCGGACCAGGGCTGATCAGCGCGAGTTGCCGTTCGGGTTGCGTCGCCCAGGAACCACGCGCAGCGTCTGGCGTCCGTCGCGCCGCTCGACCACCACCTCTGCCGGCTCACCTGGCTTGAGCGCCGCCACGGCGGCCAGCAGGCCGGCCACGTCGCGGATGGCCTGGCCATTGACCTGGGTGATGACATCGCCGGGTCGCAGGCCTGCAGCGGCCGCAGGGCCGTTTTGCAACACGCCGGTGATGATCACGCCCTCGGCCCGCTGGCTGCCGAAGTGCTGGGCCAGTTCCGGGTTGAGTTGTTGTGGCTCCACGCCCAGCCAGCCGCGGGTCACGGAGCCGTCGCGCACGATCGCTTCCAGTACGTAACGGGTGGTGGAGGTCGGAATCGCAAAGCCGATGCCCATCGAACCGCCGGAGCGCGAGTAGATCGCCGTGTTGATGCCCATGAGGTGTCCATTCACGTCGACGAGTGCACCGCCCGAATTGCCAGGGTTGATGGCGGCGTCGGTCTGGATGAAATTCTCGAAGGTGTTGATGCCGAGTTGGGTTCGGCCCAACGCGCTAACGATCCCGCTGGTGACGGTCTGTCCGACCCCAAAAGGATTGCCGATGGCGAGCACCACGTCGCCCACCTCGAGTCCGTCGGAGTCGCCGAGCAGGATCACGGGCAGCTGGGTCAGTTCGATCTTGAGTACCGCCAAGTCGGTTTCGGGGTCGGTGCCGATGACGCGGGCCAGCGCCTGGCGGCCGTCGCTGAGCTGGACCTCGATCTCGTCGGCTTCTTCCACGACGTGGTTGTTGGTCAGGATGTAGCCCTCCGGGCTCACGATCACACCCGAACCCAGGCCGGTCTGCGGTTGGCGTTCGAATGAGTCACCAAAAAAGAATCGAAACCACGGGTCGTCCACATGAGGGGGGCGCTGCGGCGCCTTGCTGGTGCTGATGCTGACCACCGCCGGAGAGGCCACCTTGGCGGCATGGCTGAGGCTGGAGGCCTGGACAGCATCTGTCCGGCCGATGCCGCTGACGTCGAAAACCGGCACGATGCTGGCCAGTGTGGGCCGGCGGTGCAGCCACTGGGGCTTGAGGGTTGCGACGACAAACCAGACCGCCAGCAGGACGGTGACGGTCTGGGAGAACAACAGCCAATAGCGTTTCATTATGATCAAAGCCCTCATGCACGCCGGCTTGACCTGTATCAATACATGCGCCGGTCTGCTCGTTTCAAAATGGCGCTCGCCTGAAAAAAATCAAACGGAGAAGCCATGAAAGCGATTGTCGATCTTTTTTCGACCGATTACGGGTTGTTCAGCATTACGGTGATCGTGTTCGTGATCGCGATGGGTTATTGGTTCTATCGTTTCTTCGTCAAGAAGATGGAGGAGTCCGAACGCGAGGTGGGGCGCATCGAGCGCTGAGCGTCAGGCAGCGTCGCAGGCGGTGCGACAATCGGGATTGCCATCCACTATGGAAAAGCCGATGTCCTCCGACCATCCCCAGGCAGCGGCCGTGCAGGTTGTGGACCGCGACACCGTGCGGGCCCGTCTGGACGAACTGTTGCAACCCGAGCGCTTTCGCGACTATGGACCCAACGGCCTGCAGGTCGAGGGGCGTGCAGAAATCCGGCGTGTGGTGTCCGGTGTCACGGCCAGCCGTGCGCTGATCGAACGCGCCATTGAAGTGGGTGCCGACGCCTTGCTGGTTCATCATGGGCTGTTCTGGCGCGGGCAGTCCGGTTGTGTGGTGGGCTGGATGAAACAGCGGCTTGCCTTGCTGCTGCAGCACGACATCAGCCTGTTTGCCTACCACCTGCCGCTGGACGCGCACCCCACGCTCGGCAACAACGCCCAACTCGGGGGGCGCCTGGGGTTCACCCCGGGGCCTGAGGGTTGGTCGTGTTTTGGCGAACAGAGCCTGGGCTTCATCGGACAAACCGATCTGCCCAGCGCCCAGGCCCTGGCCGATCGGGTCCAGGCCGCGCTGGGCCGCAGCGTGACGCTGATCGACGCGCCGGGGCGACCCGTGCGCCGTGTCGGCTGGTGCAGTGGAGGGGCGCAGGGCTATTTCGAGGCCGCCATCGACGCGGGGGTTGATGCCTTCATCACCGGGGAGATCTCGGAACCGCAGACCCATTACGCCAGGGAGTGCGGAGTGGCCTTCCTGGCTTGCGGGCACCATGCCACCGAACGTTACGGGGCGCCGGCCGTCGGGGCGTGGCTGTCCCAGCAGTTCGGGATCGAGCACCGCTTCATCGATGTGGACAACCCGGCATGAGCGGCGTGCGGCCCGTTGCCATCACCATGGGCGACCCCGCCGGCGTGGGTCCCGAGATCGTCGCGCAGTTGTTCCGCCGTCAGCCGGCGTGGTCGTCGCGCTGCGCGGTGGTGGGGGACGTGGCCGTGCTGCGCCGTGCAGCGGAGGTCACCGGTGGCGCGTTGCCCCTGGCCGTGCTCGAGAACTGGAGCGACGTGTCCCGGGTGCCTCCACGCACCCTGCCGGTACTGCCCGCCGTCCAGCTGGAGGCTCCGCCGATCTGGGGTCAGGTGAGCGCGTCTGCCGGGCGTGCCGCTGTGGCTGCCATCGAATGGGCCGCCGCGGCTGCGCTGCAAGGCGAGGTGGCGGCGGTGGTCACGGCACCGGTGCACAAGGAGGCTCTGCATTTGGCCGGGCTGCCGCATCCGGGGCACACCGAATTGCTTCAGGCGCTGACGGCTCGTCACCTGGGGGTGGCGGTGGAGCAGGTGCCGGTTCGCATGATGCTGTCGAACGATGTGTTGCGTACCGTGCTGGTGAGCATACATGTGTCGTTGCGTCAGGCCGTCGAGTCGGTCACCTTTGAGCGGGTCTTGCAGACCGTGCGCATCACCGACCGGCACTTCCGCCGGGTCCTGGGGATGGCCGCGCCGCGCATCGCGGTGGCGGGGCTCAATCCGCATGCGGGGGAGGGGGGGTTGTTCGGGCGCGAGGAGATCGACGTGATCGCACCTGCCGTGGCGGCGGCCCGGGCCGAGGGGATCGATGCCCAGGGGCCTTACGCCCCCGACACGGTGTTCATGCGGGCTCGCCAGGGAGCGTTCGATGTCGTGGTGGCCCAGTACCATGACCAGGGGCTGATCCCCGTCAAGTATCTGGGCCTGGAGCATGGCGTCAACACCACGCTGGGCCTGCCGTTCCTGCGCACCAGCCCCGACCACGGCACGGCGTTCGATCTGGCCGGCACGGGGCGGGCGGATCCGTCGAGTCTGGAGGCAGCCTTGTGTGCCGCGCTGTCTGCGACCTGCAACGGCTGAGCGAGATGCCCCAAGCTGCAACATTCGGAAACAGGTGGTGGCTATCCTTTACAATGCGGGTTGACCCGAGTAGCGGTCCGACCGTCTGTACTCGCCAGGTCCCGAATCTGAGTAGCCAAGTCACAGAAAGATCCCCATGAGCGAAGCAACCGTAGACAACGGCCGCCGAACCTGGCTGATCACCTCATGCGCCATGGGTGGCGTGGGGGCAGCCGCCGTCGCCGTACCATTTGTCAGTTCGTTCCAGCCTTCCGAGCGGGCCCGTGCCGCAGGCGCCTCCGTCGAAGTCGATGTGTCGGGATTGCAGCCTGGCGAAAAGATCGTCGTGGAATGGCGTGGCAAGCCAGTCTGGATCATGCGCCGCACCGAAGAGCAGCTGGCCTCGCTTGAAAAGGTGGAAGACCAACTTGCCGACCCGAACTCGCTGCGCACGGCCTATCCCACCCCCCCCTATGCGCAGAACCGTCACCGTTCGATCAAGCCCGAGTTCCTGATCGCCGTGGGTATCTGCTCGCATCTGGGCTGCTCCCCGGTCGACAAGCTCCAGCCCGGTCCGCAGCCCTCGTTGCCCAACGACTGGCTCGGCGGCTTCCTGTGCCCCTGCCACGGCTCCACGTTCGATATGGCCGGCCGCGTGTTCCGCAACAAGCCCGCCCCCGACAACCTGGAAATCCCGCCGCACTACTACCTTTCCGACTCGGTGGTGCTCATCGGCGAAGAAAAGCAGGCCTGACCAGCGTTTAGAGGACCATCATGGCTGAATTCAAGGAAGTCTCTCCCAACGCCCCGGCGGGCGAAAAGCTGCTGAACTGGATCGACAACCGGTTCCCGCTGTCCAAGCTGTACAAGGAACACCTTTCCGAGTACTACGCACCCAAGAACTTCAACTTCTGGTATTTCTTCGGCTCTCTGGCACTGCTGGTGCTGGTGATCCAGATCGTGACCGGCATCTTCCTGGTCATGCACTACAAGCCCGACGCCTCGCTCAACGAGGCCGGTGTGCCCGTGGCCTTCGCCTCGATCGAGTACATCATGCGCGATGTGCCCTGGGGCTGGCTGATCCGCTACATGCACTCCACCGGCGCCTCCATGTTCTTCGTGGTGGTGTACCTGCACATGTACCGGGGCCTGATCTACGGTTCCTACCGCAAGCCGCGCGAGCTGGTATGGATTTTCGGCTGTGCCATCTTCCTGGTGCTCATGGCCGAAGCCTTCATGGGTTACCTGCTGCCCTGGGGCCAGATGTCCTACTGGGGTGCCCAGGTGATCGTGAACCTGTTCTCGGCCGTGCCGATCATCGGTCCCGATCTGGCCCTGCTGATCCGTGGCGACTTCGTGGTCGGTGACGCCACCCTGAACCGCTTCTTCAGTTTCCACGTGATCGCTGTCCCGCTGGTGCTGCTGGGTCTGGTGGTGGCGCACATCATCGCGCTGCACGAGGTGGGCTCCAACAACCCCGATGGCATCGAGATCAAGGCCAACAAGGACGAGAGCGGCAAGCCGGTGGACGGCATTCCCTTCCATCCTTACTACTCGGTGCACGACATCCTGGGTGTGTCCGTGTTCCTCATGGTCTTCTCGGCCATCGTGTTTTTCGCGCCGGAGTTTGGCGGCTTCTTCCTGGAGTACAACAACTTCATCCCGGCCGATCCGCTCAAGACCCCGCCGCACATCGCCCCCGTCTGGTATTTCACGCCGTTCTACTCCATGTTGCGTGCCGTGACGAGTGAAATGATGTACGTTCTGGTGGCCTGCGTCGTGCTGGGTGCCGTTCTCGGTGTGCTCAAGTCGTCTTTGGGCATGATCGGCAAGGGGGCCGTAGTCGGTGCTGCTGTCGTGGTGTCTGTCCTGATGCTGTCGATCGATGCCAAGTTCTGGGGCGTGGTGGTCATGGGTGGTGCCGTCATCATTCTGTTCTTCCTGCCCTGGCTGGATCATTCGCCGGTCAAGTCGATCCGCTACCGTCCCACGTGGAACAAGTATCTCTACGCCGTGTTCGTGATCAACTTCCTGGTGTTGGGATACCTGGGCATCCTGCCTCCGTTCCCTGTGGGTGAGCGCATTTCCCAGGTAGGCACGCTGTTCTACTTTGGTTTCTTCCTCCTGATGCCGTGGTGGAGCCGTCTGGGTGAATTCAAGCCTGTGCCAGACCGCGTGACTTTCCAGCCCCACTGATGCATCACCACCGGAGTTTCTAGAAATGAAAAAATGGATTGTGGGTTGCCTGATGGCCTTGGGTCTGGTGTCGAACTCGCTGGCGGCGGGCAGCACCTTCCCCATGGACAAGGCCCCGAACCTGACCAATGATATGGCTGCCCTGCAAAACGGCGCCAAACTGTTCGTCAACTACTGTCTGAGCTGCCACTCGGCGTCTTTCTTCCGGTACAACCGCCTGACCGAAATCGGCCTGACCGAACGCCAGATCCGCGACAACCTGATGTTCTTCTCGGATCGCGTTGGTGATCCCATGAAGGCCAACATCAATCCGGCGCAAGCCAAGGCATGGTTCGGCGCCCAGCCGCCTGATCTGACGCTGGTGGCCCGTTCCCGTGCAGCCATCGGTGGTCATTCCGGGCCGGATTACCTGTATACGTTGCTGCGAACCTACTTCCGCGATGACAGCAAACTGACCGGCTGGGACAATCTCGCGTTTCCGAATATCGGCATGCCCAATCCCTTGTGGGAGTTGCAGGGGGAGCGTCGTCCGATCCTCGAAACCGTGACTTCTCATGGTCAGGAGGTGCAGGTGCTTCGTGGCTGGGAGCAAGTGAAGCCCGGAACCCTTTCGCCTGCGGAATATGACCGTGCTGTGGCTGAACTGGTGGCATTCATGGAGTGGATGGCCGAGCCCAACCGCAACGACCGGGTTCGCCTGGGTGTGTGGGTGCTGATCTTCCTGGGTGTGTTCACCGTCGTGGCTTGGCGACTGAACGCGGCCTACTGGAAAGACGTCAAGTAAGGTTTCGTCCGTCCGCCACGGCGGGCGGCCCGACACAGTGGTGTGCCAAGCCTTCAGGGGCTGCCATGGCAAACCACTGTTTTTGTTTTTGTTGAGGAGCAATCCCCATGATGGTCTTGTACTCGGGCACCACCTGCCCCTATTCCCACCGCTGCCGTTTCGTGTTGTTCGAGAAGGGCATGGATTTCGAGATCCGTGACGTCGACCTGTACAACAAACCGGAAGACATCGCGGTGATGAACCCCTATGGGCAGGTGCCCATTCTGGTGGAGCGCGACCTGATCCTGTACGAGTCGAACATCATCAACGAGTACATCGACGAACGCTTTCCGCATCCGCAGCTGATGCCGGGCGACCCCGTGGACCGTGCCCGCGTCCGGTTGTTCCTGCTCAACTTCGAGAAGGAGCTCTTCACCCATGTGTCGGTGTTGGAGTCGCGGAGCATCAAAGGCAACGACAAGGCGATCGAGAAGGCCAAGAGCCACATCCGCGACCGGTTGACGCAGCTTGCTCCGGTGTTCCTGAAAAACAAGTACATGCTGGGGGACAATTTCTCGATGCTCGACGTGGCCATCGCCCCCTTGCTGTGGCGCCTGGATCACTACGGCATCGAACTGAGCAAGAACGCCGCACCCCTGTTGAAGTACGCGGAGCGCATCTTCTCGCGCCCGGCCTACATCGAGGCGCTGACGCCTTCCGAGAAGGTGATGCGCAAGTAAACGGGTGGCCGCCATGACCCGTGACGAAGCCCCTTCCACGCGACCCTACCTCATTCGTGCCCTGCACGAGTGGTGCACCGATCACGGCTTCACGCCGTATGTGGCCGTGGCCGTGGACGCCTCGGTGCAGGTGCCGCGCGAGTTCGTGAAGGACAACGAGATCGTCCTCAACGTCAGCTACGACGCCACCAGCAACCTGCAGCTCGGTAACGAGTTCATCGAGTTCAAGGCCCGTTTCGGGGGTGTCGCGCGCGAGGTGATGGTGCCCATTGACCATGTGGTGGCCATTTACGCCCGAGAGAACGGGCAGGGCATGGCCTTTCCAGCACCCGTGCTCCAGAGCGAGACACAGGCACAGGCGCCTGCTGGCCCGAGTCTGCAGGTGGTATCGTCCGACCCCGGGGCCGATGCCGACGTGCCCGATGCCCCGCCCCCCGCGAGCCCCGGTGGAGGTCGGCCAGCGCTCAAGCGCGTGAAGTAGAATCCAGACCGTGCCGGTTTAGCTCAGTTGGTAGAGCAACCGCCTTGTAAGCGGTAGGTCGTCAGTTCGAATCCGACAACCGGCACCATACAACTTGCTATGGCCGCCTGGATTTCCATCCGGCGGCCATTTTCTTGGGGTTTCCTTGTTCGAGGTTGGTGGGTGGGCCAAGGCGTCTGTTGCGGGTGACCAAGGCGTGTGCGCCCAGGCACTGGCGCTTCAGCGAGGTGGCCCCTGCACAGCAGGGGCTTCCCTGCGATGCTCGATGCCGTGGCCACGCGGCGGAACTCACTGCGCGCTTGCAGCGCTCCGTTCAAACAACCGCCGCAAGTCAGAGGTTGATGCACGCTGCGCGTGCGGCCACGGCCTCTGCGCTTCTCGGTACCTCGCAGGCGCGCCAGCGCCTGGGCGCACACGCCTTGGCCACCCACAAACCTGGAGCTGCAAACGGCTTGAACCGTCAACGCCCGAGAGCACCCACTCCAGCCATCCCTCCTCCTACAATCAACCAGTGAACCACGCCACCCCGACCCGCTCTCACCTGCAACCCCGACGCCCCATCCAGGAACTGCCGGATGAACTGATCAGCCAGATCGCCGCTGGCGAAGTGGTCGAACGCCCTGCCTCGGTCGTTCGGGAACTCGTGGACAACGCACTAGACGCCGGCGCCACCCAGATCACCGTGCGGCTGCAGGCCGGCGGCGTTCGCCTGATATCCGTCGAGGACGATGGCTACGGCATTCCCCGTGAGGAACTGTCCACGGCACTCAAACGGCACGCCACCAGCAAGATACGCAACCTCACCGAACTCGAAGCCGTGGACACCATGGGTTTTCGCGGGGAGGCCCTGGCCGCCATCCATTCGATTGCCGAGGTGAGCCTGCTGTCCCGCAGCGTCGACTCCCCGGAAGGCCATGCCTGGCTGCTGCAAGGACGCACGGGAGAACTCACGCCTGCGGCTCGAACACCCGGCACCACCGTGGAAGTCCGGGAACTGTTCTACGCCACCCCGGCCCGTCGCAAGTTCCTCAAGACCGACGCCACCGAACTGGCCCATTGCCTGGAGGCCGTTCGCCGGCATGCCCTCGCCCGACCTGAAGTCGGCTTCGCCGTGTGGCATGAAGGCAAACTGTTGGAACAGTGGCGTGCCGTCCCCGACGAAGAGCCCCACCGGGCACTGGACCGGCGGCTGGCCGACGTGCTTGGAGAGGACTTCCTGGCAACCAGTGTCGCGCTGCATGGCCATGGCATGGGCGTTCAGGTCTGGGGCCGCGTGGGGCTGCCCGATGCAGCACGGGCCCGGGCCGACCGGCAATTCGCCTACGTCAATGGCCGCTTCGTGCGCGACAAGGTGGTGACCCATGCCGCTCGCAGTGCCTACGAGGACGTGCTCCACGGCCAACGCCAGCCCGTGTATGCCCTGTTCATCGCCATGGACCCAAGCCGCGTTGACGTGAACGTGCACCCCACCAAGATCGAGGTCCGCTTCCGTGACAGCCGCGAGGTGCACCAAGCCGTGCGGCATGCCATAGAGCATGCCCTCGCCGCACCGCGCGCGGCCGTCTCCCTGACGACCCCGTCCACCGTCCCTCTTCTCGGCCCGGCACCGACAACCCCGAGACCGCACACCCAGATGGGACTGGATGTGAGTAGCCCGCACCCCGCTCCTGCCTGGTCCAGCGTCAGCCGGGTGCACGACACGCCTGTCTCAGGGCATGTGGTCAACGACCTTGCTGCCCTGTGGCGCCCCGCCGCTCCCACTCAGGGGTGGAATCCGCCCTCCACCACACCCTCGCCTTTGGCCAGCACCCCTTCCGAGCCAACCGCCGACAGCACCTGGCCCCTCGGTCGAGCCATAGCCCAGTTGCACGGCGTTTATGTGCTGGCGGAAAACGCCCAGGGGCTGGTGCTCGTGGACATGCACGCCGCCCACGAACGCATCGTCTACGAACGCCTGAAAACCCAGCTTGACACCGAAGGGGATCAACCGCTTGCCAGCCAACCGCTTCTGATTCCCGCCACCTTCGCGGCCACCCCCACCGAAGTGGCCACCGCCGAGGCGCATCAAGCCACGCTGCTGCGCCTGGGGCTGGACATCACCCCGTTTTCCTTGCAAACCCTCGCCGTGCGGGCGGTACCGGCCGCGCTTGCCCAGGGCGATGCGGTCGAGCTCGCGCGCAGCGTGCTGGCTGAACTGTCGCAGCACGATGCAGCCACCGTGGTGCAACGGGCCCGCAACGAACTGCTGGCCACCATGGCCTGCCACGGGGCGGTCCGGGCCAACCGCCGTCTGACGCTGGAAGAAATGAACGCGCTGCTGCGCCAGATGGAGGAGACCGAACGAAGCGACCAATGCAACCATGGGCGCCCCACATGGCGCCAGCTCAGCCTGCGTGAACTGGATGCGCTGTTCCTGCGTGGGCGCTGAGTCCAGGCGACTCACATTGGTGCAAACCGCACCAATCACGCCCATCAACGCCCCAATTTCGGGAAAAATCACCCTCAAATCGTGCAAAATGCGTATCCCGCATAACCAACACGACCCTGGGCTTTCCCGATGAAATACGCCTCCCTGCACGATTTCCTGGCACACGTTTCCCACCGCAACCCCGGCCAACCCGAGTTCCTGCAGGCCGTCACCGAGGTCATGGAAAGCCTCTGGCCCTTTATCGAACAGCACCCCAGGTACGCCGAGCAGGGTCTGCTCGACCGCCTCGTGGAACCCGAACGCGTGGTCATGTTCCGTGTATCGTGGGTGAACGACCACGGCGACGTGCAGGTCAACCGTGCCTACCGCATCCAGCACAGCTCTGCCATCGGTCCGTACAAAGGTGGCATGCGGTTCCACCCCTCGGTGAACCTGTCCATCCTCAAGTTCCTGGCCTTCGAACAGACCTTCAAGAACGCGCTCACCACCTTGCCCATGGGCGGTGGCAAAGGCGGCTCCGATTTCGATCCCAAGGGCAAGAGCCCGGGCGAAGTGATGCGTTTCTGCCAGGCGCTCGTCACCGAACTGTTCCGCCACGTGGGCTCCGACACCGATGTGCCGGCCGGCGACATCGGGGTGGGGGGGCGTGAGGTGGGGTACATGGCCGGCATGATGAAGAAGCTCAGCAACCGCGCCGACTGCGTGTTCACCGGCAAAGGCCTGAGCTTCGGGGGCTCCCTGATCCGCCCCGAGGCCACAGGATACGGCACCGTCTACTTCGCCGAAGAAATGCTCAAGCGCCGAGGCATGGGTTTCGACGGTCTGCGGGTGAGCGTGTCCGGTTCAGGCAACGTGGCCCAGTACGCGGTGGAAAAGGCCATGGCCCTCGGGGCCAAGGTGGTCACCGTGTCGGACTCCAGCGGCACCGTCGTCGACGAGGACGGCTTCACCCCCGAAAAACTGGCCGAGCTGATGGAGGTGAAGAACCATCTGTATGGCCGCGTCAGCGACTACGCCGCCCGCACGGAAACCCGGTTCGAACCCGGCGTCAAGCCTTGGGCCATCCCGGTAGATGTGGCCCTGCCCTGCGCCACCCAGAACGAACTTGACGCATCCGACGCGCACACGCTGCTGAAGAATGGCGTGAAATGCGTGGCCGAAGGCGCCAACATGCCCACCACCATGGAGGCGGTGAAGCTGTTCGAAGACCATGGGGTACTCTACGCCCCGGGCAAGGCCAGCAACGCCGGCGGGGTGGCCACCTCCGGGCTGGAGATGAGCCAGAACGCCATGCGGATGAACTGGCCCCGCGAAGAAGTGGACGCGCGCCTGCACGGGATCATGGTGGGCATCCACGAAGCCTGCGTGCGTCACGGCCAGCGCGCCGACGGCACGCTGAGCTACGTGGATGGTGCCAACATCGCTGGTTTCGTGAAAGTGGCCGACGCCATGCTGGCGCAGGGCGTGATCTGAACGCTGGGAGTTTACAGATGGATGCGGGCCGCGTAGGCCTGCAACGTCTCCAGCGAAGGATCCTTGCGCGGCCACACCAGCCCCACACCATCGTCTTCATGACGCGGCAACACGTGCACGTGCATGTGAGGCACGGTCTGCCAGCCGGCCGGCTTGTTGGCCTGCAGCAGCGTCATGCCTTGGGGTTCGAAGGCCGCCTGCACCGCCTTGGCCACGCGCGAAACGATGCGGAACAGGTGAGCCACCACGTCTTCGTCAAGCTCCATCAGGGTCTCCACCTGCTGCTTGGGCGCGACCAGCACATGACCGGGATTGCACTGGCCGGCATCCATGAAGGCAATCACCAGATCGTCTTCGTAAACGATGGCGGCAGGCAACTCACGTCGGGCAATACGGGTGAACACACTGGGAATCATGCACGGTCTCCTCTCTTGGATGGTTGATGGCTGACATTGTGCACGGCCTCATCGGCTTTGGGCACGGGGCGGTGTCCGTTCTGTTACGCTCGCCGCAATGACTTCTGTTTCTCGCCCGCCCATGTCTTCCGGCCTGGTCGTGCTGGTGCTGTCGATGCTTCTCGGCGTCCAGCCCATCGCCACCGATCTGTATCTGCCGGCATTGCCCGCCATGACCGAAGGTTTCGGCGCTTCGATGCACCAGGCCCAGTTGACCCTCACTGCGCTGCTGCTGGCATTCGGGCTGTCCCAACTCGTCTGGGGCCCCTTGTCGGACCGTCTGGGACGCCGCCCCATCCTGCTGTGGGGCATGGGGGCATTCGCTCTGGCTTCGGCGGGCAGCGTTTTGGCCTCCAGCATGGAGCAACTCGTGTGGTGGCGCACCGTGCAAGGGGCCGCGATGGGAGCGGCCGTGATGTGCGCACGGGCTATCGTGCGCGACCTGTACGGTCCCACCGAGGGGGCCCGCATGATGTCAAAGGGACTGACCGGACTGGGCGTGCTGGCCTGCATCAGCGCTCCACTGGGCGGACTGCTGTCGGACTGGTTCGGTTGGCGTGCGACCCTGGGTGCCCTCGCCGTCTTTGCGGCGGGAACCCTGGTCCTGCTCGCCTGGCGTTTCGAGGAAACGCTGCCTCCTGACCAGCGACAGGTCTTGCGCTGGCCAGAAAGGATACGCGTCTGGAGGGACATCCTGCGCCACCCCACGTTCTGGACCTACGCCCTGCTGGCCACCGCCTCGTATGGGGGTCTATTCACCTTTCTGGCCACCTCCTCTTTCGTGTTCATCAACGCCCTCGGCCTGAGCAAGACCCACTACGGGCTCCTCATGTTCTCGATGTCGTTCGTGTACATCGTGGGCACGGTCGTGTGCCGCCGGCTCATCCCCCGCCTCGGCGTGCGCCGCACGGTGGCCCTGGCTGCCGCCTTCACCCTCTCGGGTGGGACATTGATGGGACTGTTCGGCTGGCTGGGGTGGCACAACACCTGGGCCATCATGCTGCCTTATTACCTGTTCATTCTGGCGCACGGGGTGCACCAGCCCTGTGGCCAGAGTGGAGCTGTCTCCCCCTTCCCTCAAGCAGCTGGCACGGCATCGGCCCTCAGCGGTTTCCTGATGATGGTCGCCGCCTTTGCCATGGGTCAGTGGCTGGGTAGCCGCATGCCGGTGGGAACCGAAAACGCCACAGTGCTGCCACTCACCCATGGCCTGTGGTTCTGGAGCGTGGTCATCGCCGCGATCGCCTGGACGCTGGTCCAGCGCTACGGCGAAGCCCGGCTACCTCCCCAGCGCACCCAACCTCAGGCCGCCTCATGACAGCGCTGCACTGGCTGGCCATCGCCGGGCCGACCGCCTCCGGGAAAACGGCGCTGGCCCTGGAAATCGCCCGGCACTGGCCAGTGGAGATCATCAGCGTCGATTCGGCACTGGTGTATCGGGGCATGGACATTGGCACCGCGAAGCCTTCGGTGGCGGAACAGGCCCTGGTTCCGCATCACCTGATCGACATCCGTGACCCGACCGAGGCCTACAGCGCCGCCGAATTCGTGCGTGACGCGACACGGCTGGTCCACGCCATTCATGCCCGGCAACGGTTGCCCCTGCTGGTGGGCGGCACCATGCTGTATTTCAAAGCCTTGTTCGAAGGGCTCGACGACATGCCAGCGGCCCAGCCGGCCCTGCGGCAAGCCATTGAAAAGCAAGCCCTTGAACAGGGCTGGCCAGCCCTGCATGCCGAGCTGGCACGGGTGGACCCCGAAACCGCCGGCCGCCTCGCCCCCAACGACGCCCAGCGCATTGCCCGCGCCCTGGAGGTGTACCGGGCGAGTGGACGACCGATCTCGGCATTTCACCGTCGGGGTACAACCGATGTGACCGGCCCCCCGCTGATCAATGGCCTCGCCGGGGCCCTCTGGACCCTGGAACCCTCGGAACGCCTGTGGCTGCACCGGCGCATCGAGCAACGCTTCAACGCCATGCTGGCCGCCGGCTTCCTGGACGAGGTCGCACGCCTGCGCCGGCGTGGCGATCTCTCGCCCGCCCTCCCCTCAATGCGCTGTGTCGGCTACCGACAGGCCTGGGAAGCGCTCGATGGCGTGCCGTCTGGTGAGCCCTCCGAGCTGACCGACGAGCGCCTCGCCGCTCTGCGCGACCGCGGGATCTTCGCCACCCGTCAACTCGCCAAACGCCAGCTCACCTGGCTGCGCGGCATGACCGGACGCCGGGTGTGGGCCTGTGACGACACGGCCGTCGCACAGCGCGTGGTCGAGGGGTTGCGCGATTCGCTCGGTGACCATGTCACGGAAAACCCGTAACATGCGCGCATGAACCGTTCCGGGGCATCCATTGCGGAGGCCGAACCGGCACCCGCCGGAGCCACCCGTTTCAGCCACCGCTTGCGCTGGCTGCCCTGGATCATACTCGCCCTGGGCGCCTGGCTGACCTGGCACCAGCACACCACCACCGAGCAGCGCCAGCGGGAACTCGATCGCACCCGGTTTCAGATCCAGGCCAGCGGGATCACCACCCGTCTGGAATATCGGCTCCAAGCCAACGCAGACCTGCTGCGTGGCGTAGCCGGTTTGTTTGCGGCCAGCGACCATGTGGACCGTGACGAATTCCGCGCCTATGTGGAAACCCTGATGCTGGAGTCCAACTACCCTGGCATACAGGGTGTGGGCTTCAGTCAGTGGATACGCCCGCACGAGCGGGTCCGGCACGAACAGGAAGTCCGTGACGAGGGTTTCCCCAGCTACCGCATCCAACCCGACCGCCCCCCGGACACCCACCGCAGCGCCATCGTCTATATAGAGCCCTTCAATTGGCGCAACCAGAGGGCCATGGGATTTGACATGTTTTCGGAGCCTGTGCGCCAACAGGCCATGTACCGCGCGGTCGAGACCGGCGAACCCAGTCTGTCCGGTCGTGTCACACGGGTCCAGGAAACGGACCAGGACACCCAGCCCGGGTTTCTCATCTACGTCCCCATCTATCTCCAGGGCACGCCACCGGCGGATGCGTC
>JAUVXK010000179.1 GCA_030603635.1 Burkholderiales bacterium
CGTGCCCGGCGAACCGCCTCGGCAGCGGGCGCCGGCAGCACGTCGAGCCCCAGAAGAAAGCCCCTCACAGCACGAGGCTGGAGGGGCAATCAATGAGGTCCCGGCGGGCGCTTAGCAACTCCTTAACGGAACGGCTAGGGCAAATGCGGGGGACGCCTTTTTCTACCCGGACGTGTTCGTGACCTGCTCCGCCGCCGACGCCGCCCGCAACGACACCAAGGAAGACCCCACCCTGGTCGTGGAAGTGCTCTCGCCTTCCACGGCGGCCTACGATCGGGGGCTGAAGTTCGAGTATTACCGTACCCTACCCAGCCTGCAGGAGTATGTGCTGATCGACACCGAGCGGGCCAGCGTGGAGGTGTTTCGCCGCAACGATGCCGGCCAGTGGGTGTTGCACCCCTTTGGTCGCCAGGCCGATGTGGAGCTGGCGAGCGTGGGCTTGACGCTGCCCATGGCCACCGTGTATGAAGACGTGGCCTTCCCCACCCCTAAAGCGCCAACACCCCCCATCGCAGGCGCCTATTCCGGGCGTTGCCAAGGTCAAGTCCCTGTCGCGTTGGTCGATAAAGAAGACATAACCTCAAACAGATGCACGGACCATGACCACCCCTCTGCCCCACTACCAAGCCCTGGAACACACTGGCCAGCAGATGGTGGCCGCCGCACAGCAGGGCAACTGGGCGGAGGTGACGCGCCTGGAGGGCGTGGCCCTGGAACAGGTACAGACGCTGCGCCAGGCAGGCACGCTTCCTGCCATCACCCCTCACGAGCGGGAAGCCCGGCTGAACGCGCTCAAGGCCCTGCTGCGGCTGGACGCCCAGGTGCGCCGCCTCGCAGAGCCCGGCTGGGTGCTGGTGGAAGAGTGGCTCGCCCCTTCACGGAGCGGTCAAGTTGACGCATACTCGGCCGATACTCAGGGTAAGCACTGAGACTTCACCATCATGACGACCCCCCTCATCGACTACTACAAGGCCATCGAGACCACCAGCGAGCTGATGGTGGTGGCCGCGCGCATGGAAGACTGGGACGAGGTGGTCCGCCTGGAGGGTGCCTGCGCCGTGCTGATCGAGCAATTGCGGGAGCAGTCGGCTGGGCGAGACCTGTCGGCCGAGGAACGCGCCGAAAAGCACCGCATCATGATGACCATCCTGCGCCACGACGCGCAGATCCGCGAGTTGGTCGAACCCTGGATCGACGATCTGGGGGAGTTGCAGCACCCGGTCAAGCCGGTGCAGCTGCACTGACGCTAAACTGCCTGCATGTCAGCGTCACCCACCCCTGATACCGCATTCAACAGCAACGGGTCTCCACCGGCGGGGGCAGAGGAAGTGGTCACGCATTTGCGGGCACGCTTCCCGGAAGCGATGGCCGTTTATGCTTTTGGCAGCCGAGTAACGGGCACCCAAACCCCGGACAGTGACCTGGACCTCGCGATTCTGGTCCCGGGTTATGCCGACCCGGTCAAGCTGTGGGAAGTGGCAGGCGAGCTGGCGAGCCGGTTTCGGCACGAAGTGGATTTGCTGGACTTCCGGGCCGCAAGCACGGTCATGCAGCACCAGATATTGTCCAGTGGGGTGCGCTTGTGGGCAGACCCACCCCTGCAAGCCGACTTGTTCGAATGCTATGTGGTGGCCGAAAAATTCCGGCTGGACGAATGGCGCGCGCCGCTGGTGCGCGACATTTTGCGGGAAGGCTCCGTGTATGGCCCACGATGACGTGTTGATCAACAAAGCGGCCACCATTGAGCGTTGCGTGGCCCGGGTGCGTGAAGAGTTTGAGCGGGCAGGGGCGAACTTTGCCACTGACTACACGCGACAGGACGCCGCCATCCTCAACATCCAGCGCGCCTGCGAGGCCGTGCTGGACATGGCCGCCCATGTGGTCAGGCGAGACCGGCTCGGCGCTCCCCAAAGCGCCCGTGACACGCTGGATCTGCTTGCGCAGAATCAGCGCCTACCCACCGAACTGGCACAAAGACTCAAGAACATGGTGGGGTTTCGCAATGTGGCAGTCCATGACTATCAGCGTTTGCAACTGCCCATCACCATCAACATCATCGAGCACCACCTGGGTGACTTTTTGCAGTTCTCCAGCCTGATGCTTCAAGGCGATGGTGCCAGTCTAAACAGCTGATCACACCTGCATGTTCATCACGTCGGTGTAGGCCTGCATCATGCGGTTGCGCACATGCAGCGCGGCCTGGAAGCCGATCTGGGCCTTCTGCATGGACAGCATGGTCTGCTCCAGGCTCACGCTGGGGTTGCCCATCTGGAATTCGGTCTGGAGCTGGCTGGCCTGGTTCTGGGCGGCGCTCACGTTCTGCAACGCGGTTTTGAACGCCTCTCCGAACCCGGCACCTGCCACGCGGCCCGAGGGCGCGGCCAGGCCTGCCCCACCGAGCTTGGCGGCGGCATTGACCGCCGGCTTCAGCCCTGCGGCGTTGACGGAGGTCAAGGGAGTCAGGCGCAGGTCCATGGCAGTGTCCTTGAGGCGTTGGATTCGATGGACGGATGCTAAGGCGCCTTCCGGCAAAACTTAACCGCGAATAAATGGGTGGGGTGCCACCTTTTCCCGCTTTAGTTTCGGGAGCGGGCTTCCATAATCGGCGAACGATTCCGCTCAAGCCCACGCTGAAGCCTCATGAACACTGCCGTTGCCGAGATCGACGCCCCCTCGCTGCCCGAGAAAGCGCCCAACCCACTGGCTCAGGGTTTTTCACGCCTGGACACCGCCCGCAAGGTCATGCTGGGCCTGGGTGCGCTGGCCATGGTGGCTGTGCTGGCCACCGCTTTCTACATGGCCAACCGGCCGGACTACCGCGTGCTGTACGCCAACCTGTCCGACAAGGACGGCGGCGCGGTGCTGGCCCAGCTCTCGCAGATGAACATTCCCTACCGCCATGCGGACGGTGGCAACGCGATCCTGGTACCGGCCAACCGCGTCCACGACACGCGGCTGCGTCTGGCCTCGCAGGGACTGCCGCGCGGTGCCGTGACCGGCTTCGAGCTGATGGACAACTCCCGTCTGGGCATGACGCAGTTCCAGGAACGCCTGACCTTTCAACGCGGCCTGGAAGGAGAACTGACCCGCTCCATTTCATCGCTCAACTCGGTGGCCGAAGCGCGTGTGCACCTGGCCCTGCCCAACCAGAACGGCTTTTTCCGGGAACAGCAGAAGCCTTCGGCCAGTGTGCTCGTGACCCTGTTTCCGGGCCGCTCGCTGGACCGCACCCAGATCGCCGGCATCGTCCACCTGGTCGCCAGCAGCGTGCCGGAAATGCAGCCTGCGGCCGTGAGCGTGGTGGACCAGCACGGCAACCTGCTCTCCCAGACCACCAACCAGCAGAACGACGGGATCGACTCCAAGCAACTGGAATACATCCGCATGCTGGAGCAGATGTACACCCAGCGCATTCTCGACCTGCTCGAACCCGTGCTGGGCCGCCAGAACGTGCGTGCCCAGGTCACGGCCGATGTCGACTTCTCGCTCACGGAGCAGACCAGCGAGCAGCACCGCCCGAACCAGGGCAACAACGAGGCGGCGGTGCGCAGCACGCAACTGATCGAAGCCGG
>JAUVXK010000032.1 GCA_030603635.1 Burkholderiales bacterium
GGTGACGTGCGTCGCGCCAAGCTGTACTACCTGCGCGACCGCAGCGGCAAGTCGGCCCGCATCAAGGAAAAGCTGGGCGCGTAAGTCCCCTGCTGGCCCCGACAAAAAACCGGAACGCGTGAGCCTTCCGGTTTTTTTCTGTCCGTCGTTTTTGTCCATCAAACCCCTATGGGTATGATGGATGCCATGATGCCCATCGACACTGGGGCCACGAAGCCCGCTTTTCCGAACGCCCGGATCCTCCCACCCGACGATGCCGAACGGCTGCTGCTGCACAACGAGGTACATGCCCGTCCATCGGCCCGCATCCGCCTGCCGGCGCTGGTCGTGTTGCTCGCCGTGTACAACGACGGCATCGCTCGTGAGCAGGAATGTGAGCACCTGCGTCGGTTGCCTGGCCAGGACGGATTGTCCGTCAACGACCTGCAGGCCCATTTTCTCAGTTTGCGCCTGCCTGGCTACACGCTGAAATGGGAGCGTCACACCGAGTTCACCCGCTATACCCTGGTCCAGTCCTTGCCTGAGGGGGCGGCGTTGGGTGCGGTCGAGCCCGATCTGCTGTCCCATCTCGTGGTTCCGAAGGCATGGCTGGCTGCCGTCCCAGGTCGCACCTTCTGTGCCATTGCCCTCGGGATGGTCCATGGGGACCTGTCCGACCCCGCGGCTTGCCTCCAAGGAGCCAGGCAATGGTTTGGTCACCGCCTTGTCGTCGGATCGCTGATGGGCAGTTTTTCCCCCGCCATGGTTGTGACCGACTTCCAGTTGAAGGACACGGGCTTTGAGCGCATGTTGGTGATCGCTCCGCCCGAGACGACCGAGATGCGGGCCGGACGGATTTCGCAGCGCCTGCTGGAGCTGGAAACGTATCGCTTGATGGCTTTGCGGGGGCTGCCTGTCGTCAAGCAACTATTGCCCGAGCTGGCGCAGGCCGAACAGCAACTGGCCCAGATCACGGCGGCACTGGAGCAGAAGTCCTCTTCCGACCAGGGGATGCTGGATACGCTGATGTCGCTGGCGGCCCGAGTGGAGAAGGCCATGGCCCAGCACGTGTTCCGCTTCTCCGCGACCCGGGCCTACGACGATCTGGTCGCCCAGCGCATCGTCGAGCTGCACGAAACGCCGATCCCCGGCACCCAGACCATCGGCGAATTCATGCAGCGTCGGCTCTCCCCGGCCATGGCCACGGTGGCCTCCACGGCGCAGCGCCTCACGTCCTTGTCCGAGCGGGTGTCCCGGGCCAGTGCGTTGCTGCGTACGCGCGTGGACATTGCCACCGAAGGGCAGAACCAGCAGTTGCTGGAAAAGCTCACCCGTGGGCAGGAATTGCAGCTCCGGCTGCAGTCCACGGTGGAGGGTCTGTCGATCGCGGCGATCTCATACTACGTGGTCAGCCTGCTGCTGTATGGCGCCAAGGCATTGAAGTCTGCAGGTGTCCCGCTCCATCCGGAAATGGCAGCGGGCGCCCTCATTCCCCTGGTGCTGTGGGCCGTGTGGCGGACCACCCGGCGCATCCATCAGAAGCTGCACTCGGCAGACTGAGGCGATTGCCCTTTCACTTGCCGCTGAGGTACTCGGACACGGCGGCCATCTCGAATTCGGTCATTTTCTGCACCACCACGTGCATGACCTGGTTGTCGTCGGTTCGCTGGCGGTTGTTGAACTGCTTGAGCTGGGTGAACAGATAGCCAGAGAACTGGCTGGCCAGTCGGGGGAGGTTGGCCGCGCCTTCACCGTTGGCGCCGTGGCAGCTGGCGCACGACGGCACACCGCTGAAGCGGTTGCCCTGATGGTAGATGTACTGGCCGACCGACGCGAGCGCTGCGTCCTTGGGTGGCTCACGCGGAGGCTCCATCTTCTCGTAGTACTTGCCCAGCGCCAGCATCTCGTCGGAGGATAGGCGGGCCGACAGGTCGGCCATGGCCGAGCTCTTGCGCTGGCCCGATTTGAAGGCCTCGAGCTGCTTGGCGATGTATTGCGCATCCTGGCCAGCCAGGCGGGGAAACACCTCGCTGGTGGACTCGCCGTTGACCCCATGGCACAGGAAGCAGGAGCCACCTGCAATGCGTTTGGCGCGGGCCTCGTCGGCCTGGGCCAGCACGGTCCCGGCCATGGCCGTGCCGATGAGGGCAAGGATCAGGTGTCGCAGGACGGTCGGAGCGGAAAGGACAGAGGAGGGCATGCGGCAGCCTCGGACATGGGGACTTTGAAAGGGAAGAGCGCCCCCACGCCATGCCTGGCGCAGGGGCGCTCGAAGGCTCAGGCCAGCATGTCGGCCCAGATGTTCTGGGCCCAGGCGAGGGCGTAGCGACCCTCCAGTTCGGTGGCGGCGGCAGATACGCCACCGGAGCCCGGGACCGCGAGCATGGTCTTTTGCTCCGCGTCATAGCGGTGCACGCTCGCCACGTGAACCACATCTTCGTCGTTCACGAAGCTGTAGCAGGTGTTGGCATACAGCGGCAGCTGGGGAGGCTGGTGCCCCATCAGCAGGTTGACCACGGCGGCCGCGCAGGTCTTGCCGTGCTGGTTGGCCATGTGGCCCGACTTCGGCATGGCCGGTGCGATCTGGATGGAGTCGCCCAGCACGTGGACGTTCTTCACCGCCTTGGATTCGAAGGTCAGGAAGTCCACTTCGCACCAGCGGGCATTGGCCGTGGCCAGCCCGGTCTTGACGGCGATGTCACCGGCGCGCATGTTGGGAACGACGTTGGCGACGGCGGCCTTGAAGTCGTCGTTGAACTCGAACTTCAGGGTGTTGGTCGCGGCATCGACGTCCACCACGTTGTGTTTCGGACGGTACTCGATCATGCCTTTGTAGTGTTCGTCCCAGGCCTTGGTGAACAGCCCCTTCTTCGACTGGATGTCGTCGTTCGCGTCGAAGATGATGACCTTGCTCTTCGGCTTGGCCTTCTTGAAGTAGTTGGCCACCAGGCAGGCGCGTTCGTAGGGGCCGGGAGGGCAGCGGTACGGTGCGCGAGGGATGGACAGGGCGTAGACGCCGCCATCGGGCATGGCTTCAAGCTGCTTGCGCAGGGCCACCGTCTGCTCGCCGGCTTTCCAGGCGTGTAGCACCTTGGCCTTGGCGTCGGCCGAGGCCATCCCCGGCAGGGTTTCCCACATGAAGTCGATGCCGGGCGAGACGATAAGGCGGTCGTAGGCGACTTCGCCGCCTCCAGCGAGTTTGACCAGACGCTTGTCAGGATCGATGGCGGTGGCCATGTCGCGCACGATCTTCACGCCGTGGCGTTTTTCCAGGTTCTCGTACGAGTTGGTGATGTAGCCGATGTCCTTGATACCGCCGATCACCAGGTTGGAGATGGGGCAGGAGATGAACTGGGCGTTGGGTTCGATCAGGGTGACGCGCACCTTACCTTCAGAGAACAGTCGGGTGTACTTGGCGGCGGTGGCGCCACCATAGCCACCACCGACGATCACCACGTGGGGGCCGGTGCCGCCTGCGGTGGTGGCGCATCCGGTCATCAGACCCAGGGAGCCGAGCGCCGAACCGGCGGCGAGCGTTTGGACGAACTGACGGCGTTTCATGATCTCGTCTCCTTACTTTTTCTGGGCGGCAAAATAGGCGGCGATGGCGGCGATCTGCTCGTCGCTGTAGCCCTTGGCGATCTGGTGCATGATGGTCGCCGGGCGGCGGCCGTTCTTGAAGTCGAGCATCTTCTGCTCGATCTCGGTCTTGTCCTTGCCGGCGAGGGCATCCATGCCTGGCTGGGCGCGACCATCGGTCCCGTGACAGTTGGCGCAGGCCGCGGCCCACACGCGTACCTGATTGACCTGTGCATGAGCCGCCAGGGCGGAAACGCCCAAGAGGCCGACGGCCAAAATCTTCGCGATAGGTTTCATTGGTGATGTCTCCTGTGACTGGAACCAAGATGGAGTTGCCGATATATATCAGCAAATGCAGATATTAGAATTCTTTGGGTATTCTAATTCTGCACCCGACATGAAGCTTACACAATGTCGTCCCCGTGAAAACGTGCTTCATCGTAAACCCTGAGGTGCTTGTTTCTGTCCGAGGGCTCAGGCGAGGAGCGCAGAGGCGAACTCTCGGGCATCGAAGGTCTGCAGGTCCTCCAGCTGCTCACCCACCCCGATGAAATAGACCGGAACCTGCCGGCCCTGTTCGCGGGCCCATATCGCGATCGCGGCCAGCACCCCTCCCTTGGCGGTGCCGTCGAGTTTCGTGACCACCAGCCCGGTCAGGGTGAGGGCAGCGTCGAACGCCTTGACCTGGGTCAGCGCATTCTGACCCGTGTTGCCGTCGATGACGAGCAGCACCTCGTGCGGGGCCGTTGGGTCGGCCTTCTGCACCACGCGCTTGATTTTCTTCAATTCTTCCATGAGGTGAAGCTGCGTCGGCAGTCGCCCGGCGGTGTCCACGATGACCACGTCGCGACCACGGGCACGCCCGGCGGTGACGGCGTCAAAACTCACCGCTGCCGGGTCGCCGCCTTCCTGGCTGACGATCTCCACCGTATTGCGGTCGGCCCAGACGCCGAGCTGCTCGCGCGCAGCCGCCCGGAAGGTGTCGGCCGCGGCCAGCAGCACCGAAGCACCGGAGCGTGACAGGTGCCAGGTGAGTTTGCCGATGGTGGTGGTCTTGCCGGCGCCATTGACTCCGGCCACCATGAGCACGGTGGGACCACCGCCGGCCGTCCCGATGGTGAGCGGCTTCTGAAGGGGCTGCAACAGCTCGGCAATCGCCTCGGCCAGCAGGCCCTTGACCTCAGCCGGCGCCGTGGCCTTGGCTGCCTTGACGCGACGTCGCAGGTCCTCAAGCAGGAACTGGGTGGCCTGCGTGCCGGTGTCGGCCATGAGCAGGGCAGTCTCCAGTTCCTCGTACAGGTTGTCGTCGATCTGTGTGCCTGTGAACACGCCCGTGAGCGTGCTCCCGGTCTTGCGCAAGCCGCTACGCAGCCGGTTCAGCCACGACTGGCGGGGCGGTTCCTCGGCCGGTGCGGGGGTGGGCGGATCGGCTGGGATCGGATCGGCCACAGGGGTGGTCTCGCCGGAGGAGAAGAATTTTTTCTTGAGCAGGCTGAACATTTGGGGCGTTTCTGGAATCATTCGGATTCTATGAAACCCTTGGCCCTTTCTTCTCGGTCGTGGTGGATGCCGTGGTCATGGCTGGTCCTGGCCTGTCTCCTGCCACTGGCTCAGGCCGCGTCGCCCCGTACCGATGAGCCGGCACCGGCAGCCCATGCCTTCTCGCTCTCCAATGGCATGACGCTGATCGTCCAGCCCGACCGGCGCGCTCCCACGGCGGTTCACATGCTGTGGGTGCGTGTGGGCTCCATGGACGAGGTGGATGGCACCTCGGGCGTGGCCCATGTGCTGGAGCACATGATGTTCAAGGGCACCCGGACGCTGGCAGAAGGCGAATTTTCCCGTCGCGTGGCTGCGCTGGGTGGACGCGAGAATGCCTTCACCAGCCGGGATGTCACGGCCTACCACCAGCAGGTGCCGGCCTCCGCACTGCAGGAGGTGATGCGGCTGGAGGCCGACCGTTTTGCCAACAATGCCTGGCCCGACGACGCCTTTGTCCGCGAGATGCTGGTCGTCAAGGAGGAGCGACGGCAGCGCGTGGAGGAGTCCCCGCAGGCACGCATGTTCGAGGTGTTCCAGGCCAACGCCTTCATTGCCCATCCGTACCGCCGACCGATCATCGGCTGGATGAGCGACCTGGAGGCCATGACCGCGCAGGACGTGCGCGATTTCCACCGCCAGTGGTACGTGCCGGCGAATGCGGCCGTGATCGTGGTGGGTGACGTGGAGGTCGAGCAGGTCCGTGCCTGGGCGGAGCGCCATTACGGGGCCATCGAGGCACGTCCCGTACCGGCGCGCAAGCCACAGGCCGAGCCGGTGCAGACGGGCGTGCGTCGCATCGAATACCGTGGCCGCACCGACCGCCCCCTCCTAGTCATGGCCTACAAGGCGCCCCGCATCGCGCATCCGGAAGCGACCGATGAGGCCACCATCGACGCCCTCGCCCTCATCCTGCTGGCCGGCGTTCTGGACGGACACAGCGCCGCCCGCCTGGAGCGGGCGTTGGTGCAGGGCCAGGGGCAGCCTCGACGCATTGCTGATTCGGCGGGCGCGTCGTTCGGGCTCATGGGCCGGGGCCCTGAGCTGTTCATGCTCAGTGGCACGCCGGCCGCAGGGGTCGCCCCCGAAGCGCTGGAGACCGCCCTCAAGGCCGAGGTGGAGCGCATCGCCCGTGAAGGAGTGGGCGAGGCAGAGCTGCGTCGCGTCAAGAACCAGTGGGCTGCACGCGAGGTGTTCAAGCTCGACTCCCTCTTTGCCCAGGCACGGGAACTCGGCAGTCACTGGGTGCTGGATTGGCCGCTGGATGCGTCGGCCACGCTCTTGCGCCGCCTGGATGCGGTCACGCCCGCACAGGTCCAGGCGGTGGCTGCCCGGTATTTCCAGGACGACCAGCTGACCGTGGGCGTGCTGCTGCCACAGGAGCGTCCATGAGTGCCACATCCATTTCCTCCCGATGGGCTGCTTGGCGGCGTGCCTCGGCGCAGCTGGCCATGGCGTGGCTGGTCATGCACATGGGGATGGCCCAGGCATCCCTCGCCATCGAACAATGGACCCAGCCCAGCGGCGCCCGTGTCTACCTAGTGCGCTCGGTGGCCTTGCCCATGCTCGATCTGCAGATCGATGTCGATGCCGGCAGCCGGCGTGATCCCCAGGGGCAGTCCGGCCTGGCTCAGGCCGTGGCCCAGATGTTCGACAAGGGGGTCTCGGCACACGACGGGCACCGGGCCATGGACGAGAACCAGCTGGTCGAGGCCTGGGCCGACCTGGGGGCGCAGTTCCGGGTGCAGGCCACGGCCGACCGCCTGTCGTTCCAGCTGCGCACGCTCACCCGCGCCGATCTGCTCGATCAGGCCGTGTCGCTGAGTGCCCACCAGCTCGCGGCCCCAGCTTTTCCCCAGGCGGTGTGGGCGCGTGAACGGGAGCGTCTGGTGGCGGCCTGGCAACAGGCGCAGACCCGTCCGGGGACGCTGGCCGGGCGGCTTTTTGCCGAGGCGGTGTATGCCGACCATCCCTATGGCCGAGAGGCCAGGCCCGACACCTGGGCCGCCATCCAGGAGGCCGATCTGCGGGCCTTCTTTGAACGGCACGTGCGGGCCTGCGATGCGCGGGTCACCCTGGTGGGCAACATCGAGCGCGCTCAGGCCGATGCCCTGGTCGCACGCTTGTTGACCGGCTGGTCTTCGCGGCCGTGCGATACCCTGCCGTCTGTGGCCGAGGTGATGCCGCTGACCGAGGCCCGAACCCTGGCCGAACCGTTCGATGCAGCCCAGGCGCAGATACTGGTCGGGCAGCCGGGGTTCCCGCGCAGTGACCCCGACTTCCTGGCCCTCACGGTGGGCAACCACATTCTCGGTGGCAGCGGCTTCACCTCCCGCCTGATGCAGGAAATCCGCGAACGCCGGGGACTGACGTACGGCATCTACAGCCATTTCTCTCCCGGCCGCCATGCAGGGGCCTTCACCGTGTCTATGCAGACCCGTCCCGACCAGGCGCAGCAAGCGGTGCGCCTGATTCACGAGGAGATTCGCCGTTTCGTGGTCGAAGGCCCCACGCCACAGGAGCTGGCCGAGGCCCAGCAGGCCTTGATTAACGGTTTTTCCCTGCGGCTCGACAGCAACCGCAAGTGGCTGGACAACGTGGCGGCCATGGCATGGAACGATCTGCCCCTGGACTACCTCGACACCTGGACGGCGCAGATCGCTGCGCTGACCACGGAGCAGGTGCGCTCGGCGATGCAGCGTGTGCTGCAGCCGCAGCGGCTGGTGACCGTGGTGGTCGGGGGCCGTGAGCAATGAGCCGACGTTCACCCATCCGTGTCGCCGGGGCTGTGGAGGCCACCCGGTCGCCCCGGGCTGGAGGAGGCGAAGTCCGCATTATCGGGGGGCGCTGGAAACGCACCCGGCTGACCGTACCGGATCGACCGGGTTTGCGACCCACTCCGGATCGGGTGCGGGAAACCCTGTTCAACTGGCTGGGCCAGGACCTCACCGGCCTGCGTTGCCTGGACGCATTCGCGGGTAGCGGGGCTCTGGGGCTGGAAGCGGCCTCGCGTGGCGCTGTGCAGGTGTGCCTGATCGAGCGAGACCCGCAACTGGTCCGTGCCCTGAGCGGGCATGTGACCCGACTGAACGCCTCGGCGGTGGCCGTGGTGCAAGCCGATGCGGTCGGCTGGCTGGGCCGTGCCACCCCCCGAAGCTGGGACGTGATCTTTCTCGACCCCCCGTTTGGCGATGTCTCGGTACAGTGGAACGAGCCGTTGTTCCGCCAGGCCCTGCAAGCGGCCGTGCCGCTGCTGGCCGACGACGGCGTGATCTATCTTGAAGCACCGCGCGCCTGGACCGTCGAAGATCTGCAGGGCCTGTCGCTGGCTGTGCACAGGCATGGCAAGGCCGGGATGGTGCACTTTCATCTGCTGAAGCGTGCCGGCCCAGGGGCATCGGGCGATAATCCGACGCCATGAACCCTTCCCACGCCACGCCGTCGCGCCGCATCGCTGTCTACAGCGGTACCTTCGATCCCATCACCTTGGGCCACGAGGATGTGATCCAGCGCGCCGCAGGCCTGTTCGACGAACTGATCGTGGCGGTGGCCGTGGCCCACCACAAGAAAACCCAGTTCACGCTTGACCAGCGCATCGCCATGGTGGTGGGCAGCATGGCGCACTGCCCACAGGTTCGGGTGTTGCCCTTCGAGGGGCTGATCATGGACTTCTGCCGTGAACACGGAGCCTGTGCGGTGGTGCGGGGAATCCGCAACCTCACGGACTTTGACTACGAAGCCCAGATGGCCGCTATGAACCGCAAGCTCTTGCCCACGGTGGACACGTTGTTTTTGCTCCCCCAGCCGCAGCTCCAGTGCATTTCGAGTACGCTGGTCCGTGAGATCGCCAAGCTGGGTGGAGACGTGAGTGGCATGGTCAGCCCCGGTGTGGTCGAGCGTTTGCGCGCCGCCGCAGGTGCCGCCCAGCGTTGAGGAAGGACGAGCCATGGCCCTGATGATCACCGACGAATGCATCAACTGTGATGTCTGCGAGCCGGAGTGTCCGAACCAGGCCATTTCCATGGGCGTGGACTACTACCGGATCGACCCGGCGCGCTGCACCGAGTGCGTGGGGCATTTCGACGAGCCCCAGTGCGTGCAGGTCTGTCCGGTGGAGTGCATTCCCATCCATCCTGAACACGTCGAGAGCCGCGAGACGCTCTGGCAGAAGTACCGGCGTCTGCAGGGCTTGGCCACGTCCTGAGCCGGCTCAGGGGCTGGAATCGGCGGGAGGCGACCCAGGCGCGGTTGGCTGCGGTTTCGGGGGTTTTGGCTGTGGGGGCTTGCTGGTGTGAATCAGGGCGGTCGCCTTGTCCATGCGCCCGGCCAGCAGGTCCGGCAGGGCTTTCAGGGTCCGGTCTATGCCCAGGTGCAGCGCGTCACGCTGGTCCGGAGCGGGCTTTTTGAGCACCCAGTGCACGACTTCGCTTTTGACGCCCGGGTGTCCGATGCCGATGCGCAGCCGCCAGTAGTCGGGGCTGCCCAGTTGGGCGTGGATGTCGCGCAGACCGTTGTGTCCGGCATGACCACCGCCTTTCTTGAGCTTGACCTCGCCGGGTGGCAGGTCAAGTTCGTCATGGGCGACCAAGATCTCTTCCGGTGTGATCTTGAAGAACCGCGCCAAGGCACCCACGGCCTGGCCTGAACGGTTCATGAAGGTGGTGGGTTCCAGCAGCCACAGCGGCCGCCCCTCGACAGTGACACGTGCACAGCGGCCAAAATAGCTGCGCTCAGGCTGTAGGTCGGCCCGGAGTTCGCGTGCCACGGCCTCCAGCCACCAGAAGCCGGCGTTGTGTCGGGTGTCTTCGTATTCGGGGCCCGGGTTGCCGAGGCCGACGAGGAGCTTGATCATGGGGCAGAGGTGCGCGAAGGGGTGACGGGAGCCTCAAGCAAAAGGGCCCGCATGGTGCGGGCCCTGAGGGAAGTGCCTGAGGCGAAAACCATCGGCCACGAGAGCCGAAAGGCTTACTTCTTCTTCTTGCCCTTCTTGTCGTCGGCAGCGGCAGCCACCGGCGCGGCAATCACTTCTTCCACCGGCTCGACCAGCGTGGCGATGGTGGGGTTCGGCTTGCCATGGGTCACGATCTTCACGCCGACCGGCAGTTTCAGGTCGTTGGCGTGGATGGATTGGCCCTTGACGGCCTCACCCAGATCCACCTCGATGAATTCAGGCAGCTGGATGGCCAGGCACTCGATTTCGATCTCGTTGACCACGTGATTGACGAGGCACTTGTCCACCTTGACGGCGGGCGAGTTTTCCGCATTGATGAAGTGCAGCGGAATCTTCTTGTGCAGGCGCGTCTTGTCGTCCACGCGCTGAAAGTCCACGTGCAGGACCAGGGGCTTGAACGGGTGATACTGGACGTCGCGCAGGAGCACCTTCTGCACCTGGCCGCTCAGTTCCATGTCGAGGATGGAGGCGTGGAACGTTTCCTTCTGAACGGCGTGCCAGAGGGCGTTGTGGTCCAGCTCGATGGCGACCGGATCGGTGCTGCCACCGAACACGATGCCCGGTGTGCGACCGGCATTGCGCAGGCGGCGGCTCGCACCCGTACCCTGCTTGCTGCGCTCGAAAGCGACAAATTTCATGATTCAACTCCAAAAGGGGCCTGGCCGCGACCAGCACGGGCCCAAACTGAAAAAGCGCCGTCGATCCCAATGATCGGGGCGCTGCCTTTTGCTGCAGCCGCCGATCACGCCTCAGGCGGCGTGATCGGCGTCCGCGAACAAACTCATCACCGACTCCCCGCTGGCGATGCGCGCGATGGTCTCGGCCATCAGCGGCGCCACGGAAAGCTGGCGGATCTTCGAGCAGGCCTGGGCGGCCTGGCTCAATGGAATGGTGTTGGTCACGACGACCTCGTCGAGCGCGTCGCCCTTGGCGATGCGATCAATGGCGGGACCGGAGAAAATCGGGTGCGTGCAGTAGGCATACACCTTTTTGGCGCCACGTTCCTTGAGCACCTCGGCCGCCTTGACCAGGGTACCGGCCGTGTCGATCATGTCGTCCATGATGACGCAGTTGCGCCCCTCGATGTCGCCGATCACATGCATCACCTCGGAGACGTTGGGCTTGGGACGCCGCTTGTCGATGATGGCCATGTCGCAGTTGAGCTGCTTGGCCAGCGCGCGTGCGCGCACCACGCCGCCTACGTCTGGCGAGACGACCAGCAGGTCCGGGTAGTTCTTGGCCCGCAGGTCGCCGAGCAGCACCGGGGAGGCGTAGATGTTGTCCACCGGGATGTCGAAGAAGCCCTGGATCTGGTCGGCGTGCAGGTCCATGGTGAGTACCCGGTTGACGCCGACGGCCTGCAGCATGTTGGCGACCACCTTGGCCGAGATGGGCACGCGGCTGGAGCGTGGACGGCGGTCCTGGCGGGCGTAGCCGAAATAGGGGATGACGGCTGACACACTGACTGCCGACGCGCGCTTGAGCGCGTCCACCATGATCACGAGTTCCATGAGGTTCTCGTTGGTGGGGGCGCAGGTGGACTGCACTACGAACACGTGCCGCGCGCGGACGTTCTGGGTGATCTCGACCGTGACCTCGCCATCGGAAAAGCGCCCCACATTGGCCGCCCCGAGACGGGTTCCGAGATGCTGGGCGATTTCTGCGGCCAGGACCGGATTGGCATTACCGGTGAACAGCATGAAATCCGGCGTTTGCACTGGCGAGGACGTTTGCATGGATAACCCGGCGCAGGTAAGAAATTTGGCAGGGGAGGAAGGACTCGAACCCTCGCATGCCGGAATCAAAATCCGGTGCCTTAACCAACTTGGCGACTCCCCTACACTGGTTCGCTGCTGACGCAACGCACCGAATGCAGTGTGTTCATCTCTGTTGAACAACGACCGCTAGTATAACCGCTATCGCCATCCAATCAGAGGATGATCCCTCAAATTGTTGCAGTGCCGAGCGATCCATCCGTGCGGCAGATCCGATGCATCCACATCGGACTGGAGCCGCGCAAACAGGGCGCTGCCCGAACCGGTCATCCGTCCCTCCAGGCCTTTGGCCTGAAGCCAGCGCAAGCCCAGCGTGATGTCTGGGCACAGTCGCTCGGCAACCGGTTGCAAATCGTTGCGACCAAAGCCATAAGCTTCAGAGGCATCGAGAGCAACAAAGCTTTCGATTATAGCCTGTTTTGTGTCGCGCTTCAAGTCTGGGTGCCGAAAAATCTCTGGCGTCGACACGCCGGCGGGTGGTTTCAGTACCAAAAACCGTGCCGGTGGCAATTCGATGGGGGTGATGATTTCACCGATACCCTCGACCCAGGCCGTGCGTCCCTGAATGAAAAAGGGGACGTCGGCCCCCAGGGTCATGCCGATGCGGGCGAGGGCTGCGGCATCCAGTCCCAGGCCCCAGAGCCGGTTGAGGGCCAGCAAGGTGCTGGCGGCATCGCTGGAGCCGCCACCCAGGCCGGCTTGCATGGGGAGCCGTTTGTCGAGAACGATGTGGGCCCCCAGGGGGCAGCCGGTGGCACCCTGCAAGGCGCGGGCCGCGCGCACCGCCAGGTCGTCTTCAGGCAGGTCGGTGTCGTTGTGCAAGTCCTCACGGGTGAGGCGGCCATCGGGGCGGCGTTCGAAGTGCAGGGTGTCGCACCAGTCGATCAGCGTGAACACGGATTGCAGGAGGTGGTAGCCATCGGGGCGTCGCCCCACCACGTGCAGGAACAGGTTGAGCTTGGCTGGTGCGGGCACGTCCAGCAGTTGTCGCATCGTCATCGTTGTCAGTGGAACACCATGCGGAGCTGGACAGCAGGCAATGGCTGGGTTCGGCGCGCCAGCAGGCGCCCTTCGGTGTGCCGTGACAGGTCGGCCTGCCAGCCCTCGATCTCGGCCGTCTCGCCCCGCAGCCAGCGGAACAGCAGCTCCAGTGGCAGTGCCGTGCCGGTGACCGTGGCGGTGAGTTCATTCATGTCGGTGTAGCGCTGCTGGTCGGTGCCGCGTTGCAGCCAGGCCGCTTCGGGGGTCCAGCGGGCCGAGGCCACCACCTGTCCCAGGGGGGAAATCAGTCTGAGTTCCCCCTGGGTGGGTTGGCCGCTGAGCTCGAAGCCGGCCGAAAAATGCTGTGGTGGATCGCCATCGATTTGCAAGGCCAGTCGGCCGGTCCAGCGGTCGTTGGGGGCGGATGCATCGCGCATCGGGGGTTGTGGCACGGCACAGCCGATCAGCACCAGGGCGCACAGGGGCAGAAGGAGACGCCGGACAGGTCTCATGGCTGAACCCGGAGCCGCTGCAGGGTGTTGAGCAGGGTTTCGTTCTCGGGGTTGAGCAGCAGGCCCTCGCGCCACACGCTCAGGGCGGCGTCCTGCTGCCCCAAGACCCAGTGCACTTCGCCAAGGTGGGCGGCGATCTCGGCGTCGGGCAGTCGGCGGAAGGCATCCTGCAGGATGCGCAGTGCCTCTTGCTTGTTGCCGAGCCGGAATTCGACCCAGCCCAGACTGTCGAGAATGTAGGCGTCGTTCGGTGCCGTCGCCAGCGCTTTCTGGATCAGCGATTTCGCTTCGTTAAGGCGCTCGTTGCGGTCAGCCAGTGAATAACCCAGTGCGTTGTATGCGTGGTGATAGTCGGGTTGGCGGGCGATCAGGTCGCGTAGGATGGCTTCCATGGTCTCGAAACGTCCGGCCCGTTCGGCGGCCATGGCCTGTTCGTAGATCAGGTCCGGGTCGTCCGGGAAGCGCTGCGCGGCGGCGGTGAAGGCCTGATAGGCTTCTTCGTAGGCCTTGACCTCGCGCAGCAGGTGCGCTTCAGCCAGCAGCTTGCGGCGCGTGTCGGCCTCAGAGCGTTCGGGCTGGCGACGGATCAGTTCCCGGGCCTGCTCGATCTGGCCCTGGCGGGCCAGGATGGTGGCCCGCCGGATCTGGGCCGAGAGGATGTCATCGGCGTTCTCGATGCGGTCCAGCCAGGCATTGGCGGCGTCGAAATCGCGACGCTGCTCGGCAATCTGTGCCAGGTGCAGAAAGGCCTGGGTCTGGCCGGGGCGGGCCTCGTCTGGCAGCAGTTCACGCGAGAGCTCCAGAAAGCGCCCCAGTGCCGCTTCTGCCGCTGTCGCGCGGCGTTGCTGGGTCAGCAAGATTCCTTGCAGCAGCCAGGCCTGTGCCTGGTTGGGCTCCAGCGCGATGAGCTGTTCGATGTCCTGTTGGGCATCGGCCAGTCGGCGCAGGTCGATCAGAGCGCGGATGTAGGCCAGGTGGATGGTGCTGCGGTGCTCGACGGCGGTGCCGGCCGTGCGCTGCAGATAGGCACGCACCAGGGGTTCGGCACCTGGTATCTCGCGTTCAAACAGCTCCACGGCCAGAGCAGCCCCGAATGGGGAGTCGCCCTGTGCCTGTAGTGCCGAACGCGCGGCGGCGAGGGCGGCTTCTGGCGCCGGGCGTTCAAGCTCCATGCGGCCGATCGCGGCCCAGGCAGCGGCTGCGGTGGCGGAATCCCGCAGAGCGGGTTGCAGTGCCTCGCGCGCGGCAGCAAGCGCAGCTTCGCGGTCGCTGGTGCGGGAAAGGGTCTGGGGGATGGCGCTGATCACTTCATTGCGCCGTTCGGCAGGCGTCAGTCGGATCAGGTTGCGCAAGGTGCGGCTGACGTCGGCAGGTCGGTTCAGCGCCAGCAGGATCTGGAGTTCGTAGCGGTAGGGCTCGTCGGCGTCAGGGTAGGCGGCAGACCAGTCGCGTGCGGCGGCCAGCGCGGCGTTGCCGGCGCGGTTCTGCAGAGCGACTTCCACCGCACGTCGGTAGAGTTCGGGGCGCTGAGTGCGCTTGGCGGCATCGAGCATCAAGGAGTAGGCAGCGCCAGGGTCTTGGTTCTGGAGCTGGAACTCCGCCAGCAACAGCTGATAGAACAGTTCGGCGCTGAGCGTCTCGGGCACGGCCGGGAAGCTCAGTGCAGGGCCCGGCTGGGCCAGCAGGGGCGGCAACGGAACGGCCGACATCGCTACCCCGCAGGCGAGTCCCGCAAACCAGCCGGAGCGCCGTCGGGTACGCGAAGGGGCAGAGCGGGAGTGGGCAGCGGCCTGTAGCATCGGATCATGATAATGGATTCACGTCTTGTCATCAGGGGGTGTGCCTATGCCTGAATTGCCCGAAGTGGAAGTGACGCGTCTGAGCTTTGCCGACCGCATTGCAGGTGCACGGATCACGGGTGTCCGGCTGGGCAAGCCGTTGCGTTGGCCTCTGGGCGTGGAGCCGCAGTCGCTGGTGGGGCGCACCGTGCAGCGGGTTCGTCGGCGCGGCAAGTACCTCCTGGTGGATCTGGACGACGGGCTGTTGCTGATGCATCTGGGTATGTCCGGTAGCCTGCGCTTCGATGCCGGGTTGCCTGAGGCCGGCCCGCACGATCATGTCGATCTGCAGACCGACCGGGGGGTGTTGCGACTGCACGATCCTCGGCGCTTCGGGGCTGTGGTCCATGCCGCCCATGAGACCGCACCAGAGGCGCGCAAACTGCTGGGCGGGTTGGGGGTGGAGCCCCTGTCGGCCGATTTCGATCCAACCGCCTTTCATGCGGCGCTTGGGCGGCACCGCAGCAGCATCAAGCAGGTGCTGTTGGCCGGTGGCATCGTGGTCGGGGTGGGCAACATCTATGCGTCGGAAGCGCTGTTCATGGCCGGCATCCGGCCCACCACCCGGGCCGACCGGATCGGCCGGGTGCGTGCCGAGCGTCTCCACGCGGCGATCCGGCAGGTGCTGGCGCGCGCTCTGGAAGTGGGTGGCAGCTCATTGAAGGACTTCGTCGATACCCACGGCGACAGCGGCTACTTTCAACTCGAAACCCGGGTGTACGGCCGTGAGGGTCAACCCTGTCGGGTCTGCGGATCGACGGTGCGCCAGATGCGCCAGGGGCAGCGTTCGACCTTTTTCTGTCCGGTCTGTCAGAAGCGTTGAAGGGGCGGTGCTATATTGGCACGGTCTCTTTACCGCATGCCCCAGCCTGAGGGGCGATCTGCCCATGTCATTCAACCAGGATTTCGACGAGCACAGCGTCTGGCGTCGCGGACGGGCCCGCCAGCTGCATGCCTTGGCGGAGTGGCTGGACGTTCACGACCTGCTGGATGACGGCGCCCGGGAGCGCCTTGCCCAGCTGCAGGAACGCCTGGGCAGCGACAAGGTGATGGTCGCCTTCGTGGCCGAGTTCTCACGCGGCAAGTCGGAACTGATCAACGCCGTGTTCTTCGCTGGCTACGGGCGTCGCATCATGCCCGCCAGTGCCGGGCGCACCACCATGTGCCCGACCGAGCTCGGCTATGACCCCGAAGTGCCGCCGTGCCTGCGCCTGCTGCCGATCGAAACCCGGCTGCAGACGCAGTCGCTGCTGGAGTGGCGCAGCGCCCCACAGCAGTGGGAGCGCATCGACCTGGACGTGAACGACCCGGCCCAACTGGCCGAAGCCATCGAAAAGGTGGCCGAGGTGCGCCGTGTCACGTTGGACGAAGCCCGCGCGCTGGGCTTCTGGCACGACGAACAGCCCGATGACAACCCGCTGCGCGGGCCCGATGGCCTGGTCGAGATTCCCCGCTGGCGCCACGCACTGATCAACATGGCGCACCCTCTGCTGAAACAGGGGTTGGTGATCCTCGATACGCCGGGCCTCAATGCCATCGGCGCCGAGCCGGAGCTCACCGTCAGCCTGCTGCCCCAGGCGCATGCGGTGGTGTTCATCCTGGCGGCGGACGCAGGGGTGAGCAAGTCCGATCTGGCCATGTGGCGCGAGCATCTGGCGCCGTCGGCGGAGCGCAGCGATTCCAGGCTGGTGGTGCTCAACAAGATCGACACCCTCTGGGACGAATTGAGCACGCCGGACTATATCGAGGCGCAAATCCGGCGCCAGCGCGAGCATTCTGCCGAGGTGCTTGGTCTGCAGCCACGGCAGGTGATCGCGGTGTCCGCCCAGAAAGGCCTGCTGGCCAAGGTGCGGCAGGATCAAGCCCTGCTCGCCGAAAGCCGTCTGGCCGATCTGGAGCAGGCGCTGGCCGATGACGTCCTGTCACGGCGCCGCGATATTCTGCAGGCGAATGTGCTGGCCACGCTGCAGCAGCTGCAGCAGGAGGTGGGCCAGCAATTGCATGCCCGGACCCGCGAGCTGGTCGAGCAGGTGCAGGAACTGGAGGCGCTGCGGGGCAAGAACGCCTCGGTGATTCGGCAGATGCGCCTGCGCATCGAGCAGGAGCAAAAGGAGTTTGACGCCGGCGGGGCCCGGATCCAGGCGGTGCGCTCGGTGCACCTGAAGCAGCTCAAGGAGCTGTTTGCCCAGCTGGGCAGCAACCGGCTCAAGGTCGATATCGCCGACCTGGCCCTGGCGCTCAAGCAGCCGGGCATGAAGCTGGGGGTGAAGAGGGTGTACGCAGAGGCGTTCGGGCGGCTGCGCGGAGGCTTTGTCGAGGCCCAGCGCATGGCCACCGAAGTGCAGGACATGCTGGCCGGGGCCTTTCGCAGCCTCAATGCCGAATACGGGTTCGCGTTGCAGGTGCCCGAGCGGCTGGACCTGAGCCCCTACGCCGAGGAGCTGGCCGTCATCGAGCGCAACCACCTGCAGTACCTGGGCCTGACCAACGTGTTCCGCCTGGCGCAGCCCGAGTTTGCCGACCGGCTGGCCAAGGCGGTGTTGTCACGGCTGCGCACACTTTACGACGATGCGTCCAATGAGATCGAACTCTGGAACAAGACGGCCGCCTCCCAGCTCGATGGCCAGTTGCGTGAGCGGCGCAAGAATTTCGCTCGCCGCATCGAAGCCGTCCATCGCATACAGGAGGCCGCCGGAGGGCTGGACGAACGGCTTTCCGAACTCCAGGAGCGCCTGGGCGAGATCGAAGCCGAGCAGGCCGAGCTGATGCGCCTCACATCGCCCGATGGGGAGGCCGTGCCTGAAACGGGTGCGCAGGAGGATGCTGTCGAATGGCCGGACGTGGCGCAGGTTGTCCGCCCAGCTCCGACTGCCGATAACGCCTCACCCACCTGAATCCGCATGAGCCTTTTTTTCGACGCCCTGGTGCGGTGGCAGCGGCAGCATGGCCGGCACGGCCTGCCGTGGCAGGGCACGCGCGACCCATACCTTGTGTGGCTGTCGGAAATCATGCTGCAACAGACCCAGGTCAGTACCGTTCTGGCCTACTTCGACCGTTTCGTGGCCCGCTTTCCTGACGTTCAGGCGCTTGCCGCAGCGGATGTCGAGGAGGTGCTGGCTCTGTGGAGCGGACTGGGGTACTACAGCCGGGCGCGTCACCTGCACCGTTGTGCCCGGCAGGTGGTGGAACGGCACGAGGGGCGATTTCCCTCCCGTGCCGAGGTGCTGCAGACGCTGCCAGGCATCGGCCCGTCCACGGCAGCGGCCATCGCAGCCTTCTGCTTTGGCGAGCGCGTGTCCATTCTGGACGGCAATGTGCAGCGCGTGTTGACCCGGTTGCAGGCTTTCGAGGGCGATCTGGCGCAGGTCGGGCAGGTGCGTGCCTTGTGGCAGCTGGCACAAGGCCTGGTGCCGCCTCACGCCGCACATGACGACATGGCGGCCTACACCCAGGGCCTGATGGACCTCGGGGCCATGGTGTGCAAGCGTTCCCGACCAGCGTGCGAGATCTGCCCCGCCCAGGCGCTGTGCGAGGCCCGGGCGCGGCAGCAGCCGACCACCTTCCCGGTGAAAACACGGCGGCTCCGGCGTCGCACCGAACAATGGTGGCTCCAGGTGGTGCGACGCGCCGATGGCGCCGTCTGGCTGGAGCCACGGCCGGATCGGGGCATCTGGTCAGGTCTGTATGCCTTTCCCGTGCTGGCGTCTGCAGAAGCCGCTGCACAGCCCCCGCAGGGGGCGGAAGGCATCGGAGAACCGATCTGGCACGAGCCCGTGCATCACAGCCTCACCCACCGCGAACTGATCCTCCAGCCGGTGGAATGGCCAGTGCTGCAGCACCAACCGTCAGGCCTGGGTCGCTGGGTGCGGCATGTCGATGATCTGGCGCTGGGGCTGCCGGCTCCACTGCGGGTCTGGCTGAGGGGGCGACTGGACAGCGAGGGTTGAACCTCGGATCAGCGGTGTTTCAGGGCGTCGAGTTCACGATGCCTCACCTGCACCGTGCCGTGGGCGCTGAACTGCCGGGCGAGACGCTCCACCAGATACACCGAGCGGTGCTGCCCGCCCGTGCACCCGATGGCCACAGTCACGTAGCTGCGGTGGTCGGCCACCATGCGGGGCAGCCAGCGCTCCAGAAAGCCGCGGATGTGGGACTCCATGTCGGCAACCTCCAGTTCCGTCTGCAGGTACTGGGCCACGGGGGCGTCCTGCCCGGTTAGCGCCCGCAGTTCGGGTTCGTAATGGGGGTTGGGCAGCATGCGCACATCGAAGACGAAATCTGCGTCCATGGGAATGCCGCGCTTGAACGCGAACGATTCGAAGACGAGTGTCAAGGGCGAGGGCGCCCGGTGCAGCAGGGTCTTGACTTCGCTGCGCAGGTGTGAGGCCCTGAGCTGGCTGGTGTCGAGCACGAGCGCGCGTTCGCGCAATTCGCTGAGGAGTTCGCGTTCCAGTTCGATGGCATCAACTAGGGCCCGGCGCTGGTCCTGGGTGTCCTTGAGCGAGAGCGGGTGCATGCGGCGCGTTTCGGAAAAGCGGCGCACCAGCGTTTCGGTGGTGGTGTCGAGAAACAGCACGGTCAGGGCCTGGCCGCGCTCGCGGATGGCCCGCAGGCGCTCGGGCAGCCCAGGCAGCGACTGGGCGCTGCGCACGTCCATGGCCACCGCCACGCGCTCGGCCTGGTGCGCCTGCTCTACTTCGATCAACGACTCCAGCAGCTCGGGGGGCAGATTGTCGACGCAGTAGAAGCCGGCGTCCTCCAGGGCATGCAGCGCCACGGACTTGCCGGACCCGGACATGCCGGTGATCAGGACGAGCTGCATATCAGTTCCCGGGCATGGGCCAGCGAGGTATCGGTGAGCCGGTCGCCGCCCAGCATGCGGGCAAGTTCCTGGACCCGGGTTTCGCCATCGATCACGGCCACGCCGCTGGCGGCGCCGGAGGTGGAGCGTACCTTTTCCACCAGCAGGTGGTGATGGGCACAGGCCGCCACCTGGGGCAGGTGGGTGACGGCGAGCACCTGCCGGGCGGAGCCGAGCCGGCGCATGAGTTGCCCGACCGTGTGGGCCACCGCACCGCCGATGCCGCTGTCGACCTCGTCGAAAATGAGCGTGGGGGCTTGCCCCAGTTCGCTGGTGGTCACGGCGATGGCGAGGGCGATGCGCGAAAGCTCGCCCCCCGAGGCCACCTTGCCGACCGGGCGGGGGGTGCTGCCGGCATGCCCGGCAACCAGGAATTCCACGCTTTCCAGCCCGAAGGCCTGGGGTTCGTCCAGCGCCTGCAGCCGCACCTCGAAACGTCCGCCGGCCATGCCCAGGCCCTGCATCGCATCGGTCACGGCGGCGGACAGTTGCTGCGCTGCCTTCAGGCGCGCCTGGCTCACGCGGCGCGCGGTCTCCATCAGGGTTTTGTGGGCGGTGCGCTCAGCGAGCTGCAGAGCCTCCAGGTCGGCGCTGCGGTCCAGTTCCGCCAGCGACTGCTTCCAATGCTCCCAGCGTTGCGGCAGCTCCTCGGGGCTGCAGCGGTACCGCCGCGCCAGTGACATCCAGGCGCCCAGCCGCTGGTCCAGCGCCTCCAGGGCGGCCGGATCCAGTTCGGTGTGGTGGGCGTGGTGTTGCAGGTCGTGGCAGGTGTCTTCGATCTGCGCCAGGGCTGTCTGCAGCACGCCAGCCAGTTCAGCGAAGCGTGGTTCGATGTGTTGTTGCTCCTGCAGGGCGTTCAACGCCCGGTGGATGCGTGTGGTGGCGCTGTCGTCGTCTTCGTCCAGGGCGCCGAGGACCAGTTGGGCAGCGTCGATCAGGCCCTGCGCGTGGGCCAGACGGCCATGCTGCAGATTGAGCTCTTCCCACTCGCCGGGCAAGGGGGAGAGTTTGTCGATCTCGCCGATCTGCCATTGCAGCCGCTCGCGTTCGGCTTGCAGGGTGTTCTGCCGGGCACGGGCGTCGTCAAGGGTGCGCAGCGCTTCGCGCCATGCGGTCCAGCATGACCGAAGCGGGCGGGTGTCGAGCCGGGCATAGTCGTCCAGCAACTGGCGCACGGCGTCGGGTCGGGTCAGGCTCTGCCAGGCGTGCTGGCCGTGGATGTCCACCAGTTCATCGGCCAGCGCCTTCAACTGGCCGGCAGTGGCCGCGCTGCCGTTGATCCAGGCGCGGCTGCGGCCCTGGCTGTCCACCTGACGCTTGAGCTGCAGGGGCTCGCCAGCCGGGGCGTCGAAGCCGTTGTCTTGCAGCCACTGCGCCACGGGTGGGCGCAGGTCGAACTCCGCCACGATCTCGCAGCGCGCTGCTCCTTCCCGCACGACGGAGGCATCGGCCCGGGCGCCGAGTACCAGCTGCAGTGCATCGATCAATATCGATTTGCCGGCCCCGGTTTCGCCGGTGAGCACGGTGAAGCCCTCGTGCAGATCCAGATCGAGCGACGGCACGATCACGAAGTCGCGCAGCGCCATGCGTTGCCAACTCAACTGACCACTCCTTCATTCCAGTGCAGCTTGCGCCGCAGGGTATCGAAATAGCTCCAGCCCACCGGGTGCAGCAGCCGCAGCGAGTGTGCCGAGCGCCGGACAGTGATGCGGTCGCCGTGCAGCAGACTGGTGAAACTCTGCATGTCGAAATGCGCGCTGGCCTCACGGCCCGCCACCACCTCCACCGCGATCTCGCCGGTGGACGGCAGCACGATGGGGCGGTTCGACAGGGTATGTGGGGCGATCGGAGCCAGCACCCAGCCGGCGATGGTGGGGTGCAGCAGCGGCCCTCCTGCCGACAGCGCGTACGCCGTGGAGCCGGTGGGTGAGGCAATGATGAGGCCGTCGGCCCGCTGGTTGGCCACGAAGTGGCCGTCCACCTCCACGCGCAACTCCACCATGCCGGGGGAGCCTCCGCGGTTGACCACCACGTCGTTCATGGCGATGGTGTCGAAAATGCAACGTCCGTCGCGCCACACGCCGGCCTGCATGAGGGCGCGTCGGTCTTCTTCGTAGGCGCCGCGCAGGATGGCGGACAGCGGCTTCTCGAAACCGCTGAAAGGGATGTCGGTGATGAAACCCAGCCGACCCTGGTTCACACCCACCATCGGCACCTTGTATCGGGCGAGTTGCCGGCCGATGCCCAGCATGGTGCCGTCACCCCCCATGACGAGCGCCAGATCGCAGCTGCGGCCGATCTCTGGCACGTCGAGCACCTGGTGTCCACTGAGGCCGGTGTTGAGGGCTGTTTCCCGCTCCAGCGTGACTTCGCAGCCCTGGTCGTGCAGGAAGTGCACGATGCTTTCGATCGCGTCGCGCGAGCCGACGGCGTGGTACTTCCCGACCACGGCGACGTGGTGAAAGCGCAATGGACCTTCGGAAGTGGGCGGCGCAGGCAGCGGGCTGGGGAAATCCATGCTCAAATTAGAGCACAAGGTTTTTACAATGCGACGATGCTAGACGACCGCTCCAAACTCCTGCTGAAGACGTTGGTCGAACGCTACATCGCCGACGGCCAGCCCGTGGGTTCGCGTACCCTTTCCAAGGCGGCGGGGCTGGAACTGTCGCCAGCCACCATCCGCAACGTGATGAGCGACCTGGAGGAACTCGGCCTGATCGCCAGTCCCCACACCTCGGCAGGGCGCATCCCCACGGCCCGAGGATATCGGTTGTTCGTGGACACCATGCTGACCGTGCGCCGCGATGAACTTCACCCCGGGGAACGTCTGCCGAGTACAGCCCTGCAGGCCGAGCAACCGCGGCAGGTGCTGAGCCAGGCCGCGCTCATGCTGTCCAACCTGTCGCAGTTCGTTGGCGTGGTGATGGTGCCCAAGCGCCCCACCGTGTTCCGCCACATCGAATTCCTGAGCCTGTCGGACCGGCGTGTGCTGGTCATTCTCGTGTCGCCCGATGGCGACGTGCAGAACCGGGTCATCCATACCCAGGCCGAGTACACCCAGGCCCAGCTGCAGGAAGCCGCCAACTTTCTCAACACCCACTACTCAGGCCTGACCATCGATCAGGTCAAGGAACGCCTGCGCACCGAGGTCGAGAGCCTGCGTGGCGAGATTGCCTCTCTCATGGTCAAGGCGGTGGAGGCCGGTTCAGAGGCCATCGATCAACAGGAGGAGGTGGTCGTGGCGGGCGAGCGCAACCTCCTGTCGGTCAGCGAGTTTTCGCGTGACATGGGCAACCTGCGCAAGATGTTCGACCTGTTCGAGCAGAAAACCCAGCTCATGCGCTTGCTGGAGGTGTCCAACCAGGCCGAAGGGGTGCGCATTTTCATCGGCGGCGAAAGCCAGGTCGTGCCCTACGAGGACCTGTCGGTGGTGAGCGCCCCTTATGAAGTCGATGGCCAGGTTGTCGGCACGTTGGGTGTGATCGGCCCGCAGCGCATGCCCTACGACCGCATGATCCAGATCGTGGACATCACCTCTAAACTGGTCAGCAACGCCCTGAGCCACCACAAGTGAGTGGCTACAATCACCGGTCTGGTCGGGGCGTTAGCTCAGTTGGTTAGAGCAGGGGACTCATAATCCCTTGGTCGGGGGTTCAAGTCCCTCACGCCCTACCACCCGGAAGGCCAAGAATTTTTACCGGGTCTTGAAGGGAGGCTGAAAATCGTTGTATACTTTCAGCTTCAGCAAGCGGCTGTAGCTCAGTTGGATAGAGTACTTGGCTACGAACCAAGGGGTCGTGGGTTCGAATCCTGCCAGCCGCGCCATATTGAAAAACGGGTCAGCTTCCTCGGGAGCTGACCCGTTTTGTCTTTGGATCGTCAGCGGATGCTGGCCTGCTCGCAATAGACTTTCCTGAACTTGCAAGGTCTCCTCGGCTCAGAGAGTAGACCGTTTTCAACCAAGGAAAGATGCCACATGCAGATCCAACTCAACACCGACACCAGTGTCCAGGGCTCCGACTCGATGAACGAGTGGACACAACGAGAGCTGACCGAACGTTTGTCACGCTTTCGTGACCACATCACCCGGGTCGAGGTGCACCTGAGCGACATCAACGGAGACAAGGGTGGCGAACTGGACAAGCGCTGCCTGCTGGAGGTGCGCCTGGCGGGGCGCCAGCCGATGGCTGTGACGCACGTGGCTAGCAAGGTGGCCGATGCACTCACTGGTGCTTGCGAGAAACTGCAGAATGCGCTCGACACCGCGCTGGGTCGTGAACGTGACGCGCACCGCCGCGACACCATTCGCGGCGCCTGAGCGTCAGCGCACGGCCACCGCATCGGTGAGGCGGTAGTAGAACCCGAAGGTGTCGTTCTGGAGGACGTGAAAGCGTCCTTCGACGACCAGTCCCTCCATGGTGTAGCGGATGGGCGTGCGTGTGCGCACCTGCACGATGCTCTCGGCACCCCCCGGGGTGCAGAAGGCACAGGTCAGCGGTACCGAGGTAAGCAGGAAGTGCGTCTGGCGTTCTCCCGGGTCCAGCGGTGCCATGAAGCCCTGCAGTCGCACCGTTTTCTGGTTCAGCGCCAGGATGGCTGGGGCATACACCTGCACCATGCGCGATTTCTCCACCCGCTGCTCCACTTGGGCCAGGGTGGACCAGGGCACGACATCGTCGCGCTTGGGCAATGGAGCGAAGGGGCTCAGGGGGCTGTGGACACCCTCGCCGTGCCCGCCCGTGAGCGGGTTGGCGTCGGCTCCCGCTGGTGCCGGTTGGGCCTGCAACTGCCTGGGCATGCTCAGCATGAGCGGGCTAAGGCCCAGGGCGGCCCCCAGCCGCAGGCAGGTGCGGCGTCTGGCCTGCAGGAGGTCAGTGGGCATGGCGCATGCCGCAGTACTTGCCGATGGCCAGGCCACGGCAGGCGGTTTGCAGTTCCTGCAGGCAGACCTTGTCGCCCCGGCCCGACTCCAGGCACTGGGCAGCGGCCTCATGGGCGGCGGCCATGGCCCGGTGGCGCTTGATGTCTTCCTCGATCTGTTTCTGCGTGTGTTGAGCCCAGGCGGGCAGGCCGACGAAGCCGGCGGCGATCAGGGTGAGGAGGGCTTTCTTCATGGGTTATCTCCGGTTGAGAAGGGTAATCACATCCAGCCGCCAGGCACGCCATGCGGGGAGCAGGGCGGCCAGGGTGGCCAGAACCATCGCGGTGACGGGCACCCACCCGAGGGTGGGCGTCCAGCGCCACGCTTGCAGCAGGCTGTCGGCACCGGGCGGCAACCAGAGGCCGAGGGCCGACAGCAGCAGTTGGGACAGCACCAGGCCGGCCACCGCAGCGGGCAGTGCCAGGCACCAGGCTTCGACACACAGCAGGCCCGCCACCCGCGCGGGTGGGGCGCCGAGCATGCGCAGCATGGCCAGATCGGCTTCGCGCTCGCGTACGGCCGACCACAGCGCCACGAACACCGAAAGCCCGGCCACGAGCAGCAGCGTCAACCCGAAGCCCTGCAGCACCTGGGTGCCCGCGCTCAGCAGGGTCAGCAGGCGGGTGATTTCGCTGGCCGGAGCGGCGGCCTGCATGGAGGTGGCGCTGTTGACGTATCGCGCAAACGTGACCGCCGCCAGCGGCGTGCGGTAGGCGATGAGCGCCAGCGTGATCTCGCGATCCGCCTGCAGCGCCTCGCGTTCGGCAGGGCTCATGTCGTCGTAGCCGTGCAGGTCGTCGTGGACCTGCCAGACGGATTCTGTCGAGGTCAGCACCAGACGGTCCAGCACGCATCCGCAAGGCGCCAGGATGCCGCTGACTGTGTAGGGCGTGTCGTCGTGGGCCTCACCGCCCGCACCCAGGCCATGGATACCGACGAACGCCTGGCCGATG
>JAUVXK010000112.1 GCA_030603635.1 Burkholderiales bacterium
CACCAGCACCCCCACCAGGCCGATGGCCACGGCCCACCAGTGGGCCGGCGGCACGCGTTCACCCAAAAACGGCACCGCCAGCACGGTGATCATCAGGGGCGCCACGAAGAACAGGGTGTAGGCGTTGGCCAGCGGCAGGCCACGCACACCGTAGGTGAACAGGCCGATCATGCCCACCGCCAGCACACCGCGCAGCAGGTGCAGCGGCCAGCGCAGCTGCCACATGCGCCCCCAGGCGCGCCGCCACGTGACGAACAGGACCACCAGGGGCAGCGCCACCAGGCCCCGCAAGGCCGCCACCTGGAGCGCCGGGTAGTGCGCTGCCAGCAGCTTGAGCACGGTGTCCATGAGCGAGAAGCAGCCTACCGCCACCAGCATGGCGGTAATGCTGCGCAGGTTGCCGGAAATCACATGTTGCGCCGGTACTGGCCGCCCACCTCGAACAGCGCGCTGGTGATCTGGCCCAGCGAGCACACGCGCACCGCGTCCATCAGCACCTCGAAGACGTTCTTGTTCTCGATCACCGCGTCTTTCAGCCGCTGCAGCATGGCCGGGGCCTGGGCCGCATGGCGGGTGTGGAAGTCGTTCAGGCGCTGCAGCTGACTCTGCTTTTCCTCTTCGGTGGAGCGGGCCAGCTCCAGCGTGTCGGGAATCGGGTCGCCGTGCGGGTTGCGGAAGGTGTTGACGCCGATGATGGGGTACTCGCCGGTGTGCTTGAGCATCTCGTAGTGCATGGACTCGTCCTGGATGCGGCCGCGCTGGTAGCCGGTCTCCATGGCGCCCAGCACGCCGCCGCGCTCGGCAATCCGCTCGAACTCCGCCAGCACGGCTTCTTCCACCAGTTCGGTCAGCTCGTCGATGATGAACGCACCCTGGTTCGGGTTCTCGTTCTTGGCCAGGCCCCATTCGCGGTTGATGATGAGCTGGATCGCCATGGCGCGGCGCACCGACTCCTCGGTGGGCGTGGTGATGGCCTCGTCGTAGGCGTTGGTGTGCAGGCTGTTGCAGTTGTCGTAGATGGCGATGAGCGCCTGCAGCGTGGTGCGGATGTCGTTGAACGCGATTTCCTGCGCGTGCAGCGAGCGGCCGCTGGTCTGGATGTGGTACTTGAGCTTCTGGCTGCGTTCGTTGGCGCCGTACTTGTCGCGCAGGGTCACGGCCCAGATGCGGCGCGCCACGCGGCCCAACACGGTGTATTCCGGGTCCATGCCGTTGCTGAAGAAGAAGCTCAGGTTGGGCGCGAAGTCATCGATGTGCATGCCGCGCGCCAGGTAGGCTTCAACGAAGGTGAAACCGTTGCTCAGCGTGAAGGCCAGCTGGCTGATCGGGTTGGCCCCGGCTTCGGCGATGTGGTAGCCGCTGATGCTGACCGAGTAGAAGTTGCGCACGTCGTGGTGCACGAAGTACTCGGCGATATCGCCCATCACCTTCAGGCTGAATTCGGTGGAGAAGATGCAGGTGTTCTGGCCCTGATCTTCCTTCAGGATGTCGGCCTGCACCGTGCCGCGCACGTTGGCCAGCACCCATTCGCGGATCTTTTCGGCCTCGGTGTCGGTGGGCTCTCGGCCGTTGTCGGCCTTGAACTTCTCGAGTTGCTGGTCGATGGCGGTGTTCATGAACATCGCCAGGATGGTCGGCGCCGGGCCGTTGATGGTCATGGAGACCGAGGTGCTGGGGTTGCAGAGGTCGAAGCCGCTGTACAGCACCTTCATGTCATCGAGCGTGGCAATGCTCACACCCGAGTTTCCCACCTTGCCGTAGATGTCGGGTCTTGCGTCGGGGTCTGCACCGTACAGGGTGACCGAGTCGAAGGCGGTGGACAGGCGCTTGGCCGGCATGCCTTCGCTGAGCAACTTGAAGCGGCGGTTGGTGCGGAAGGCGTCGCCTTCGCCGGCGAACATGCGGGTTGGGTCCTCGCCCTCACGCTTGAAGGCGAACACGCCGGCGGTGTAGGGGAAGCTGCCGGGTACGTTCTCCAGCATCAGCCATTTGAGCAGCTCACCGTGGTCCTCGTATGGGGGCAGGACGACCTTGCGGATCTTGTTGCCGCTCAAGGTGGTGTGCGTGATCTGGGTGCGTATTTCCTTGTCGCGGATCTTCACCACGTACTCGTCGCCGGCATAGGCCTGCTGCATGGCAGGCCACTGCTGCAGCAGCTTGCGGGCGGCGGGGTCCTGATCGAGTTCCCTTTGCTGGGCCAGGTCGATCACGGCTTCGGCCGCCTTGGGTCGACCCGCCTTGTCCACTTTCAGCATGGCGGCGGTGGCGCGAAGCTGTTGGATTTCCCGGGCCAGTCGGGCCTGCTGGTGCACCTTGCGCTTGTAGCCGCGCACGGTGTCGGCAATCTCGGCCAGGTAGCGGGTCCGCGCCGGCGGCACGATCGGGGTCTGGTTGCTGCTGTGGCGCACGCTCACCACCGGCAGACGGCCATCGGTGAGCTGGAGGCCCAGTTCAGCCAGACGCTGTTTCAGGGCCTGGTACAGCGCGGTGACGCCGTCGTCGTTGAAGCGTGCGGCCATGGTGCCGAACACCGGCATCTGCTCGGTGGGCGTACCCCAGGCTTCCTTGTTGCGCTGGACCTGCTTGCTCACGTCGCGCAGCGCGTCCAGCGCCCCTTTGCGGTCAAACTTGTTGATGGCCACGAATTCGGCAAAGTCCAGCATGTCGATCTTCTCGAGCTGACTGGCCGCGCCGAACTCCGGGGTCATCACGTACATGGGCACGTCCACGTGCGGCACGATGGCGGCATCCCCCTGACCGATGCCCGAGGTCTCGACGATCACGAGGTCGAATCCAGCCACCTTGCAGGCCGCCACCACGTCTGGCAGGGCAGCGGAGATTTCGGAGCCGAAATCTCGCGTGGCCAGACTGCGCATGTACACCCGAGAACCTTGCTGCCAGGGTGAAATCGCGTTCATGCGGATGCGGTCGCCCAGCAGCGCGCCGCCGCTCTTGCGCCGCGACGGGTCGATGCTGATGACCGCGATGCGCAGGCGGTCGTCCTGGTCCAGCCGGAAGCGTCGGATCAGTTCATCGGTGAGAGAGGATTTGCCCGCGCCCCCTGTGCCGGTGATGCCGAGCACCGGCACTTTCAGTTCCTGTGCTGCCGAGCGAAGGCTGTCCACCAGACCCGCGTCTGCCGTCTGGTTTTCCAGCACGGTGATCAATTGCGCCAAGGCACGCCAGGCTGCGTCGCTGTGGCCCTGAATGGCGTCAATGGACTGCGGGGCGAAGGGCGACAGGTCTTTGTCGCAGCGCATGACCATCTCGCCGATCATGCCGGCCAGACCCATGCGCTGGCCGTCTTCCGGGCTGTAGATGCGGCCCACGCCGTAGGCCTGCAGTTCGCGGATCTCGCTGGGCACGATCACGCCGCCGCCGCCGCCGAACACCTGCACATGCTCGCCGCCACGCTGGCGCAGCAAGTCCACCATGTACTTGAAATACTCGACGTGCCCACCCTGGTAGGAACTGATGGCAATGCCCTGTGCATCCTCCTGCAAGGCGGCCGTCACCACTTCGTCCACCGAGCGGTTGTGCCCCAGGTGGATCACTTCTGCCCCCATGCTCTGCAGGATGCGCCGCATGATGTTGATGGCCGCATCGTGCCCGTCGAACAGGCTGGCGGCGGTGACGAAGCGCACCTTGTGCGTGGGGCGGTACTCGGCCAGGGCCTTGAATTCGGCGGACAGGTCGGTCATCGATGTCTCCGTGGAAGCGGTGCCCGGGATGGGCGGTTTGTTGACGTTTACGTAAACGTCAATATTACTGCCAATTGCCGACCTTGAAAACCGCCGGGATTGCGGGGAGGAGGGCAAATCCCTAAAATACCCCATGTAGTATCAAGACAATCGAGGTCTCCCATGATTCCCGTCAGCGATCCGGAACGCAAGAAATCCCTGCTGCTGCGGCTGCGCCGCGTCGAGGGCCAGTTGCGCGGCATCCAGCGGCTGATTGAGACCGACACCGACTGCGACAAGGTGGCTCAGCAACTGGCCGCCGCACGCAAGGCGCTGGACAAGACATTCTTTATGATGGTGGGCTGTCTGATTGCACAGGGCGATACCCCGCCCGATGACGTGGCTGACATGCTGGCCCGTTTTTCCTGACCCCCCTTTGCGCAGGAAGCCGAAGATGCGACCGATTCAACTGTTCGACCCCGATTCCAGCACCTATACCTATGTGCTGTTCGACGTGGTCACGCGCGAGGCCCTGATCATCGATCCGGTGGACCTCCAGCTTGAACGAGACCTCACCGTGCTCAGGGAGTACGGGCTCAAGCTGGTCTGGACCGTGGAGACTCACGCGCATGCCGACCACATTACCAGCGCGGGCAAGCTGGCCGAGCATGCGGGGGCCCGGACCGCGGCCCCGGCGGCCTGCGGCATAACGACCGCTTCGCGCCAGCTGCGGGACGGCGATGAACTCGTCTTCGGTCAGCAGTCGATCCGTGCCCTGGCCACGCCCGGCCATACCGCGGGCAGCATGTGCTTCACCTGGGAAGTGGATGGGGAACGGCACGTCTTCACGGGTGACACTCTGCTGATTAACGGGTGCGGCCGCACCGATTTTCAATCCGGCAGTCCCGAGGCCATGTACCACAGCCTCACCGAGGTGTTGTTCAAACTGCCGGAGGACACCACCGTGTGGCCCGGTCACGACTACCAGGGGAGGACCCACAGCACCATTGGCCAGGAGAAGGCCGGCAACGCCCGTGTGGCGGGCAAGACGCTGGAAGCCTTTGTGGCCATCATGAACGGCCTTAACCTTCCCAAGCCCAAGCGTATTGACGAGGCCGTCCCGGCCAACCTCACGTCTGGCCTGCGCCACGATGCCGACGGTGCCATGCTCCAGCACCCTCGCCCCGCCACCGGATATGCCGGCGACGTGTCGCCGCAGCTTGCGTGGAAATGGGTGGAATCGGGTGAGGCGGTGCTGGTGGACGTGCGCACCGATGCCGAGCGCGAGTGGGTGGGTTTCGTGCCAGGTGCAGCGCCGCTGGCCTGGAAGCAGTGGCCAGGCATGGTGCCGAATCCCGCGTTTGATGAGGGGTTGCAGGCGCTGGGGACGCAAGGCAAGAAACTGCTGATGCTCTGCCGAAGCGGGGCGCGCTCGATAGCGGCGGCCAAGCGGGCCACCGAACTCGGATTCGAGGCCTACAACATCTTGGAGGGCTTCGAAGGCGACCCCGACGGTGCGGCTCAGCGGGGCCGCAAAGGAGGCTGGCGCTTCCACGGCTTGCCCTGGCGGCAGAACTGATCCGTTGTTGAGGTTGGGTATCGGCACGGTGCAGGCTATCATCCGCGCATGACACTGCTTGCACTGGATGTGGGGAACACGCGCCTGAAATGGGCGCTGTACGAGGAGCCCGGTGTGGGAGCGCGCATGCTGGCACACGGCGTGCAGTTCCTGGAAAACATCGAGAAGCTCGCCGAAGGCGACTGGGCCCAGTTGCGTGCGCCGGTGCATGTGCTGGGCTGTATCGTCGCCGGAGATGCGGTCAAGCGCCGGGTTGAGGAGCAGCTTGAATTGTGGGACGTGTCACCCCAGTGGGTCGTCTCCAGCAGCGAGGAAGCCGGCCTGGAAAACGGTTATGACCATCCCGCCCGGCTCGGCTCGGACCGCTGGGTGGCGATGATCGGTGCACGACAGCGCCTGCTGGCCCGTGATCAGCGCAAGCCGTGCGTGCTCGTCATGGTGGGGACCGCCGTCACCGTTGAGGCTATCGACGGGCAGGGACGCTTCCTGGGCGGCATCATCCTGCCAGGGCACGGGATCATGCTGCGAGCACTGGAATCGGGCACGGCTGGCCTGCACGTACCCACCGGGGAGGTGCGCAACTTCCCGACCAACACCAGCGACGCCCTCACCAGTGGGGGCACCTTCGCCATCGCCGGCGCGGTGCAGCGCATGGTGGACAACCTGCGCCAGCACACCGGCGACGAGCCCGTCTGCGTGATGACGGGCGGGGCCGCCTGGAAGATGGCACCCAGCATGACGGTGCCATTCGAACTCGTGGAAAGCCTGATCTTCGACGGACTGCTGGCGATCGCTGCTCAGCGCTTCGGTGTGCCCAGCCAGCGCGTGGCCAGTTCGACCCAGTAGGTCCCACCCAGCGGGATGAGCTCGTCGTTGAAGTCGTAGCGCGGGTTGTGCAGGGTGCAGGGGCCGGCGTCATGCCCGCCGCCCTCGTATCGGCCCCGGTGCGAGCCGTCGCCATTGCCGATGAAGCAATAGGCTCCCGGCTTGGCCTGCAGCATGAAGGCGAAGTCTTCCGCACCCATGGTAGGTTCCTGGACCCAGACCTGCTCCTCGCCGACGATGGCGCGCATCACTTCGCGGGCGAACTCGGCTTCGGCGGGGGTGTTGACGGTGGGCGGGTAATTGCGCCGGAATTCGAATTCGCACTGGGCTCCGAAGGCGGCGCAGGTGTGCTGGGCCACCTCCCGCATCCTCTGCTCGATCAGGTCCAGCACCTCCAGGGTGAAGGTCCGGACCGTGCCTTGCAGCACGCAATGGTCGGGCACCACGTTGGTGGCTTCGCCGGCGTGGATCATGGTCACGGAGATCACGCCCGCGTCCACCGGCTTCTTGTTGCGCGTGATGATGGTCTGGAATGCCTGCACCATCTGACAGGCAACGGGCACCGGATCGATGCCGTTGTGGGGCAGGGCGGCGTGGCTGCCCTTGCCGCGAATGGTGATCTTGAATTCGTTGCTGGAGGCCATGACCGGGCCCGAACTGACGGCAAAGGTGCCTGCGGGATAGCCGGGCCAGTTGTGCATGCCGAACACCGCCTCCATGGGGAAACGGTCGAACAGGCCGTCCTGGATCATTTCACGGGCCCCGCCGCCGCCTTCCTCCGCCGGCTGGAAGATCAGGTACACCGTGCCGTCGAAGTCACGGTGCCGTGCCAGGTACTGGGCCGCAGCCAACAGCATGGCGGTGTGACCATCGTGGCCGCAGGCGTGCATCTTGCCGGGGTGCTGGCTGGCGTGGGGAAAGGTGTTGAGCTCGGTCATGGGCAGGGCGTCCATGTCGGCACGCAGGCCCACACCACGGCCGCAGGCGCCACCGTCGCGCCCGTGCACCACGCCCACCACGCCGGTGATGCCCAGGCCCCGATGCACCTCGATGCCCCATTCGGTGAGTTTGGCCGCCACGATGTCGGCAGTGCGCACCTCCTGGTAACACAGTTCGGGATGGGCGTGCAGATCGCGCCGGATCTGGGCCAGGCTCGGGGCCTGGGCCAGGATGGAATCGTTCAGTTTCATCGCCGTTGCCTCGTCGGTTCTTACAGGGCCATGGTAACCAAAAAGGCGGTGTCTGGCGGCGTTTGTGGGCATGCTTCACAATTTGTGCATGACGGAAACGACTCGACGCATTCTGGGTGCCTGCCCACACGACTGCCCCGACACCTGTTCGTTCGTGACCCAGGTGGTCGATGGCGTGGCCGTGAAAGTGCAGGGCAATCCGGCTCATCCGCAAACGGGTGGGGTGCTGTGCACCAAGGTTTCGCGCTATGCCGAGCGCACCTACCACCCGGAGAGGGTGCTCACCCCGCTGCGGCGCATCGGCCCCAAGGGCCGTGGCCGGTTCGAGCCGGTGGGTTGGGCCGAGGCGCTGGACGACATCGCCTCGCGGCTCACAGCCATCGCCACCCGCGACCCCCAGGCCATCCTGCCGTACAGCTACGCCGGCACCATGGGGCTGGTGCAGGGCGAGAGCATTGCCGCGCGGTTTTTCCATCGCCTCGGCGCTTCCCGGCTCGATCGCACCATCTGCGCCTCGGCCGGCGCGGCCGGCCTGGAGTACACGCTGGGCGGCAAGCTGGGCATGCGGGTGGAGTTTTTTGC
>JAUVXK010000013.1 GCA_030603635.1 Burkholderiales bacterium
GGCGAGGGTGTGGCCGCCAGCATCCGCGCCAGCGGCGGGCAGGCCACTTTCTTCGCCGCAGACGTCACCCGCTCGGCCGACATGAAGGCCCTGGTCGAAGCAGCCGTGCAGCGCCACGGCAAGCTCGACGCGATGGTCAACAACGCCGGCTGGACGCACCGCAACCAGCCGGCACTCGACGTGAGCGAAGAAGAGTTCGACCGCTGCTACGCGGTCAACGTCAAAAGCATCTACCTCTCGACGGTGCACGCCGTGCCGCACTTGCGCGCCAACGGTGGGGGCAGCTTCATCAACATCGCGTCCACCGCCGGTGTGCGCCCGCGCCCTGGCCTGACCTGGTACAACGGGTCCAAGGGGGCGGTCATCATCACGTCCAAATCGCTGGCCGCCGAACTCGGCCCCGACAACATCCGGGTCAACTGCATCAACCCGGTCATGAACCCGACCACCGGCCTGGGCACCGCCTTCGCGGGCGGTGAACTCACCGAAGAGCGTCTGGCGAAATTCCGCGCCACGATCCCGCTGGGGCGCTTTTCCACAGCACTGGACGTGGCCAACGCGGTTCTCTTCCTCGCCAGCGACGAGGCGGCATTCATCAGCGGCGTGTGCCTGGAAGTGGACGGCGGGCGCTGCGTCTGAATCCGCCGGCGCCGTGCAGCGCCGGTGAATACAGCGGGGCGCTCAGCCGCGGCCCACAAACGGCATCTTGGTGGCCATCACCGTGGTGAACAGGATGTTGGCCGAAAGGGGCAGGCGCACCATGGTCATGAAGGTATCGACCACAGCGGACATGTCCATACGCGCCTCGGGGCGCACGCTGCCATCGGCCTGCGGCACGCCAGCGGCCATGGCTGCGGTCATGTCGCTGGCCACGTTGCCGATGTCGATCTGCCCCACGGCGATGTCGAAGGCCCGGCCGTCCAGCGCTGCGGCTTTGGTGAGCCCGGTGATGGCATGCTTGGTGGCGGTGTAGCCGATGCTCCCCGGGCGCGGAGCGTGCGCCGAAATCGACCCGTTGTTGATGATGCGCCCGCCCTGCGGTGATTGCTCGCGCATCAGCCGGAAGGCGTGCGACAGGCAGTAGAACGCCCCGTTGAGGTTCACGTCCACGCTGCGCCGCCAGTCCTCGAACGCCATCTCGTCCGGGGTTCTGGCGGGGGTGAAGATGCCGGCGTTGTTGAACAGCAGATCCAGCCGCCCGCAGCGCTCGCGGATGGCGGCGAACACATGGGCCACTTCGCTTTCATTGCTGATATCTGCAGGCACGATGTGGGCCATGCCGCTGAAGCCTTCTGCCGCCTGGGCGGTGGCCCGCAGGGCGTCCTCGCGCCGCCCCACCAGAAACACCTGCCAGCCTTCGGCCAGCAGGGCCAGCGCACAGGCCTTGCCGATCCCGCTGCCCGCGCCCGTCACCATCGCGATCTGACTCATCTGTTCGTCTCCGTTGATTGATGCCAGCCGCGATTGTGGACCAGGCCCGGGTAGGGCAGGTGCGGGTGGATTCAGGTGGCCAGCATCATGAGGCTGGCGTTGCCACCGGCGGCAGCCGTGTTGATGCTGAGGCTGCGCTCGGCCCAGACGGCCTCGGCGGGGGGCGGGGCGTGAGGGTCGTCGAGCACGAACACGTTGACGATCGGGCCGGGGCGTTGTGCCAACTGAGTCAGCAGGGTGCGCAGCGCATCGGTGGTGCCGGTGAAGAGCACGGCTTCCAGCGCTTGGTGCAGGGAGGATTCATCCAGCGGACCCGAGGCGTGCACCACATGGCGTGGCACCAGCCGGTAGAGGTTGCGCTCTCCCGTGGGGCCGGGCAGGGTGATGTCGGTGCCAGGAACGCCGGGTTCGCTGGCACCGATGAAGCGCAGCGCCTGCGCCAGTGCGTCGGCCGGGCGTTGGGCCAGCAGCCGGTACAGGTACAGGGGCCCACCGGCTTTGGGGCCGGTGCCCGAGAGGCCTTCGCCGCCAAAGGGCTGAACCCCCACCACGGCCCCGACCATGTTGCGGTTCACGTACTGGTTGCCGGCTTGAACGGCGCCGGTGATCTGGGTGATGGTTTCGTCGATGCGCGAGTGCACGCCCAGCGTCAGACCATAGCCGGTGGCGTTGATCTGTTCGATGACCTGGGGCAGGTCGCGGCGGGCGTAGCGCAGCACGTGCAGGACCGGGCCGAACACCTCGCGCTGCAGCTCGTTCAGGTGGGGAATTTCGATCAGCGTGGGTGGCACGAAATGGCCATGGGCGGTTTCATCTCCTTCGACCCGGGCGGCCTGGAACACCGCGTGGCCGCGCTGGCGCATGTGGTCGATGTGGGCCTCGATACCGGCGCGGGCCTCGGCGTCGATCACGGGGCCGATGTCCACCGCGAGCCGTGTCGGTGGGCCCAACCGCTGTTCGGCCATGGCGCCCTTGAGCAGGGCCAGCACCCGGTCGTACACGTCGTCCTGCACGCACAGCACGCGCAGCGCCGAACAGCGCTGGCCCGCGCTGTCGAAGGCCGAGGCGATGGCGTCCTGCACCACCTGCTCGGGCAGCGCCGAGGCGTCCACGATCATGGCGTTCTGGCCCCCGGTTTCTGCGACGAGCGGGATCGGGTGCCCGCGTGGGGACAGGCGCTGGGCGAGCGTGCCCTGGATGAGCCGCGCCACTTCGGTGGAGCCGGTGAACAGTACGCCCTGTACCCGGGCATCGGCCACGAGGGCGGCGCCCACGGTGTCGCCAGGGCCGGGCAGCAGTTGCAGCGCGGCCGGCGGGATGCCGGCCTGCCACAGCAGCCGCACCGCTTCGGCGGCAATGAGCGGTGTTTGTTCGGCCGGTTTGGCCAGCACCGTGTTGCCGGCGGCCAGCGCGGCGGCCACCTGCCCGGTGAAGATGGCGAGCGGGAAATTCCACGGGCTGATGCAGACCACCGGGCCCAGCGGATGGTGGGTGCTGTGATGGAAATGCTGGCGCACCTGGGCGGCATAGAAGCGCAGGAAATCGATGGCCTCGCGCACCTCGGCGGTGGCGTTGGCGGCGGTCTTGCCGGCCTCGCGCATCAGCAGGCCGAGCAGGCGCGGCAGTTCGGCCTGCAGGTGGTCGGCTGCGCGGTTGAGCGCGGCGGCGCGTTCTTCCACCGGTGTGGCGGCCCAGCTCGGGGCAAAGGTGGTCGCCGCCGCGAGGGCGTGCTCGCAAAGGGCCGGGGTGGTGTCGAGGGCCACGCCCACGGGGTCGCGCCGGTCGGCCGGGTTGAGCCGGATGGCGGGTGCCCGGGCGCCCGCTTCGGGGGCGCCGGGTGCCAGCATCGGCGAGGCCCGGAAGGGCTCCTGCAGGGTGTGCTCCCAGGTGCCCAGCAGTGAAGCCAGCACCTGTTCGTTGGCCAGGTCGACCCCGGCCGAGTTTGCTCGAACGGTGCCGTACAGCCGGGCCGGCAAGGGAATGGCCGGGTGTGGCAGACCCAGACCGCTTTCCTCCCGGGCCCATTGTTCAACCCGCTCCACCGGGTCCTGCACGAGATCGGCGATGGGCGTGTGGGGATCGGCCATCTGGTGCACGAAGGAGGAGTTGGCCCCGTTTTCCAGCAGGCGTCGCACCAGGTAGGCGAGCAGGGTGTCGTGGGTGCCGACGGGGGCGTAGATCCGGCACGGCCGGCCCAGGCCGCTCGGGTCCACCACCTGGGTGTACAGGGGCTCGCCCATGCCGTGCAGGCACTGGAATTCGTACTGGCCGCTGTGGTACCGGGCCGGGTCGGCCATGTGTACGATGGAGGCCACGGTGTGGGCGTTGTGGGTGGCGAACTGGGGGTAGATCGCATCGGGGGCGGCCAGCAGCTGGCGTGCACAGGCCAGGTAGGCGACATCGGTGTAGGCCTTGCGGGTGTAGACAGGGTAGTCATCGAGCCCGTCGAGCTGGGCGCGCTTGATCTCGCTGTCCCAGTAGGCGCCTTTGACGAGCCGCACCATCAGCCGGTGCCCACTGCGCCGAGCCAGGTCGATGAGGTGCTCGATCACAGCGGGGCAGCGTTTCTGGTAGGCCTGCACCACGAAGCCGATGCCGTCGAAACCGGCCAGATCGGGTTCCTGGCACAGGCGTTCGAGCAGGTCCAGCGAGAGCTCCAGCCGGTCGGCCTCTTCGGCGTCGATGTTCAGGCCGATCCGGTAGTGGCCAGCCAGCCGCGCCAGCTCCAGCAGCACCGGGTAGAGCTCGTCCATCACGCGCTGGTACTGGGCCCGGCTGTAGCGAGGGTGCAGGGCCGAGAGCTTGATGGAGATGCCCGGCCCCTCGATCACCCCGCGGCCTTGCGCGGCCTGGCCGATGGCGTGGATGGCGGCTTCGTAGGCGCGCCGGTAGCGTTCCGCATCGTCGGCCGTGAGGGCCGCTTCACCCAACATGTCGTAGGAGTGGCGAAAGCCTTCGGCCTCCCGGCTGCGGGCGCGCTCCAGGGCCTGGGTGATGGTCTCGCCCATGACGAACTGTTCGCCCATCAGCCGCATGGCCATGTCCACCCCTTTGCGGACCAGGGGTTCCCCGCCCTTGCGCAGCAGCCCGCCCAGCACCCGTTGCAGGCCTTGTTCGCTGTGGGTGGCCACCAGCTTGCCCGTGAGCAGCAGGCCCCAGGTGGCGGCGTTGACGAACAGCGAGCGGCTCTGGCCCAGGTGCGTGGCCCACTGCCCCTGCCCGATCTTGTCGCGGATGAGGGCGTCGCGGGTGGCGGCGTCGGGGATGCGCAGCAGCGCTTCGGCCAGGCACATGAGGGCCACCCCCTCCTGTGAAGACAGGGCGTATTCCTGCAGCAGACCCTGCACCAAGCCCTGCCGCCCGGCGGCGGGTGGGTGGTCCCGCATGGCCTGGGCCAGTTGCCGGGCCAGGGACTGTGTGGCTTGTTGTTGTACGGAGGTCGGTCGTGCGCGTTCCAGCAGGGTGGGCAGCAGGGCTGCTTCAGGCTGGCGCCAGGCCGTGGTGATGGCTGCGCGCAATGGGCTGCGTTCCAGTGGTCCGTCGACCCCATGGGCAAAGGGGTTGGCACTGGGTGGCAAGGCCTGGGAGGGCAAGAAAGCGTTCATGGCGAGCAATGGCACATGGTGGATGATGTGTGTATGCTCAATCCAATTGAGACGAATGAATAACCATTATTCAATGGTTTTATGGTGAATAATTCGGCAAATGGAAGACCTTGACCGGATCGATCTGCGCATCCTCGACGTGCTGCAACGCGACGGGCGCATCAGCAACCTCAAGTTGGCCGAAGCCGTGGCCCTCTCGCCCACGGCGGTGCTGGCGCGCGTGCAACGCCTGACCCGAGAGGGTTACATCCTGGGCTACGAGGCGCGGCTCAACCCCATGAAGCTGGGGGCCGGGATGCTGGTGTTCGTGGAGGTGTTGCTGGACCGCACCACCCCCAATGTGTTTGATGCCTTCAAGGCCGCCGTGCAGGTGCGCCCGGAAATTCTGGAATGCCACATGGTGGCTGGCGGGTTCGACTACCTGCTCAAGACGCGCGCGGCCGACATGAACGCCTACCGCCGCTTTGCCGGCGATGTGCTCTGGCAGTTGCCTGGGGTGCGTGAAACCCGCACCTATGCGGTGATGGAAGAGGTGAAGGACAGCGCCCGGCTCCACCTCTTCTGAGGCCGGCGGGAGCGAGCGGGCATTAGAGCGCGGCGGTGGCGACGATTTCCAGCCGCCATCCTGGATTCGCGAGCGCAGCCTGCACCGTGGCACGCGGCGGGGTGTGCCCTGCAGGCACCCAGGCGTCCCAGGCGCGGTTCATGCCCTCGAAATCGGCCAGGTCGGCGATGAAGATCTGGACCATCAGCAGTTTCGTCTTGTCGGTGCCGGCACGGGCCAGCAGGGCATCGATGGCGGCCAGCACCTGGCGTGTCTGGCCTTCGATGTCCAGACTGGCGTCTTCGGGCACCTGTCCGGCCAGGTACACGGTGCCGTTGTGGATGGCCATTTCCGAAAGCCGTGGGCCGACATCGAAGCGTTGAATCATGGAGAAGTTCCTTTCTGGATAACGGCGGGCTCAGCCCACCACACAACGTGCCGCCGCCAGGTCCCACCCGGCCCAGCCGCAGCTTTTGAAGAACACGGGGCCCTGGCGTGGCTGCATGCGTTGCCATGTGGGGGTGTCGAGCACCACGTCGGCGAGCGTAGGTAGTGCGGTCACGTCGACGCCGGCCTGCAGCAGGTCGCCAGCCTCGTGGTCGGCGTCGCGGGTGTCCACCACCAGGGTGCCGTGTTCGGCGAGTTGCTGGCACACCTCGGGTGCCCACTCCACCATGCGCGGGGTGAAGGCGCCCACGGCAGCGACGAAGGCGTCGTCTCGTGGCAAGGCGCGCAGCGCCACGGCCTGGGCCGAGGTGCAGCTCACCACGAGCGGGCAGTCGGACAGGGCGGCATCGGCGTCGTCCACCCGGCGGGCCTGCAGGCCCCGTGCCCGGGCGTGGGCCACGAGGGCGTCGGCACTGCTGGCGCTGCGCGAGGCCACCCATGCTTCCCGGACACCCAGCCCGTCGGCAAAGGCGTCCAGGTGGGCGCGACCCTGCACCCCGGCGCCCACGATGAGCAGGGGGCCGTCGGTACGGGGTGCCAGCTTCTGTGCGGCCAGCAACGACACCGCTGCCGTGCGCCGCGCGGTGACGGTGGGGCCATCGACGATGCAGCGCCGCTGACCGGTGGCGGTGTCGAACACCACAATGTCGCCCTGGATCGTGGGCAGCTGGCGCTGGGCGTTGTCGGCCACGAAGGTGATGAGTTTGGTGATGGTCACCGTGGGGCTCACGGCGGGCATGACGAACAGGCTGCCGCCACCGGGCAGGGGCTGGATCAGCCGTGGTGGCACAGTCACCGCCGGGTCGCGGAGCACGGTTTCGATGGCCCGGGCCAGTGCGGGGTAGGGCAGCGCTTGGGCGGTGCTGGCGGGGCCGAGCAGGGCAGGGGAGTCGGTCATGCAAGGGAGCGGAGGCCTGTGCCGCCGCAAGGGTCGTGAGTCAGGGCACAATGGTAATACCCCCCGCCGTTGGAACGCATGCGCATGACCGAGTCCACCTTGTCCCGTCTGGCCGCCACGCCGTATCCGCAACCCCGCTCGCCCGATGAGCTCTGGGAGTTGCTGCAGGATCCGCAATCCAGGGCCCACGGGGCGCGGCACTTGGGCGAGGCCCTGGTGCACAGTGGCGTGATCACGCTGGACCAGCTGCGCGACTCCCTGCGGGCGCAGCTGGAGGAGCGCAAGATCGGCATTCACCGGCCGCTGGGTCAGCAGATGGTGGACAAGGGCCTGTTGTCGGAGCAGCAGTTGCGCCACGTGATCGCCGGCTGGTTGGGCAACCGGGTGTTGGACCCCAGACACTTCCGTTTCGACCCCGACGCGGTGGCCCTGGTGCCCCAGGCCGTGGCCCAGCGCGAGGCGGTGTTGCCGCTGATGTTGCACGAGGACCTGCTGGTGGTGCTCATGGCCGACCCGCTGGACCAGCGCCTGCTCGACGAACTGCGTTTCATGACGCAGCGTCGCATCGTGCCCGTGCTGGCCGCGCCGGGGAGTCTGCCGCCGGCCATTGCCCGTGCCTACGAGCGACCCGCGGTGGCGGGCGTGCCCTCGGGGCGCCGTGTGCAGAACCAGGCCGCCGCCCGCGATCTGGCGCTGGACTTGCAATCCGCCACCGATGTGAGCAACGAGCCCGAAGCCGACGTGGTCAGCGAATCCGACAACACGCTGGTCCGGCTCATCAACAGCCTGATCGAGGAAGCGATCGCGCAGAAGGCGTCCGATATCCACATCGAGACCGAGCCCGCGCCCAAGCCCGTGAGAATCCGCTTCCGGCTCGATGGTGAGCTGGTGCGCTACCTGGAGGTGGAGTCGCGCTTTCGCTACGCGCTGGTGGCCCGCATCAAGATCATGGCGGGCATGGACATTTCCGAGCACCGCAAGCCGCAGGACGGCAAGATCGACTTTGCGCGTTTTGGGGGCTCCAAGACCGAACTGCGCGTGGTCACCGTGCCCACCACGGGAGGGTTGGAGGACGTGGTGCTTCGTCTGCTGGCGGGCTCCAAGCCCATGCCCATGGACGGCATCGGCCTGAGCCCGCAGAACCTGACCGACCTGCGCCGCATGGCGCTCAAACCCTACGGCCTCATCCTCGTGTGCGGGCCGACGGGCAGCGGCAAGACCACCACCTTGCATTCGCTCATTTCCGACATCAACGACGACAGCCGCAAGATCTGGACCGCTGAAGACCCGATCGAGATCACCCAGGAAGGACTGCGCCAGGTGCAGATGAACCCGCGCATCGGCTGGACGTTCGCACAGGCCATGCGCACCTTCCTGCGTGCCGACCCGGACGTGATCATGATCGGCGAGATGCGCGACGAGGAAACCGCGCGCATCGCGGTGGAGGCTTCGCTGACGGGGCACCTGGTGCTGTCCACGCTGCACACCAACAGCGCGCCCGAGAGCATCACACGCCTGCTGGAAATCGGCATCGACCCGTTCAACTTCTCCGATTCGCTGCTCGCCATCCTGGCGCAGCGGCTGGTGCGGCGCCTGTGCAAGAAGTGCGTGCAGGACCGCCCCGCCACCGACGAGGAAATGCAGGCCCTCGCGGTGCAGTATTTCGACGGGGTGCAGCACTACGATGACCGCGACCTGGCCACGCAGATCGAACGCTGGAAGGACCAGTACGGCGTGGACGACGGGCACGGGGGGCGGTATCTGCGCGTCTTCACCAAAAAGGGCTGCGATGTTTGCGAAGGCCGTGGCCTCAAGGGCCGGCTGGGCATTTACGAACTCATGCTCAACAGCGACGACATCCGCCACCACATCCGGCACCGTTCCTCGGCGGGTGACATCCGCGCCAGCGCCCTGCAGGCTGGCATGAAAACGCTGCGGCAGGACGGCATTGAAAAGGTCGTGCAGGGGCTGACCGACATCAGTGAGGTGATCGCGGCGACGAATCTGTGACGTTTCCTACAATCGCCGCATGCTCCAATACCTCACCATCCCCGTCACGCCTTTCCAGCAGAACTGCTCGCTCGTCTGGTGCGACGAGACGAAGGACGCCGCCGTCATCGATCCCGGCGGCGATCTGGACATGGTGCTGGCCGAGGCCCAGCGCCTGGGGCTGAAGCTGACGCAGATCCTGCTCACGCACGCGCACATCGATCACGCGGGCGGTACCGCCGCTCTGGCCGAACGGCTGCAACTGCCCATCGTGGGTCCGCACCCCGGCGACCAGTTCTGGATCGACGGGTTGCCGCAACAGAGCGTGATGTTCGGTTTTCCGCCTGCCGGCCATTTCACGCCCACGCGCTGGCTGGCCGACGGCGACACGGTGCAGGTGGGCCGCAGCACCTTGAACGTGCGCCACTGTCCGGGGCACACGCCCGGCCACGTGGTGTTCCACTCGGTCGAAGCCCGGCGTGCCTTCGTGGGGGATGTGCTGTTTGCCGGCAGCATCGGCCGCACCGATTTCCCCCAGGGCGATCACGAGCAACTGATCAGCAGCATTCGCGAGCGCTTGTGGCCTATGGGTGATGACACGGTGTTCATTCCCGGTCACGGCCCGGAAAGCACCTTCGGGCGGGAGCGTCGCAGCAACCCCTTCGTGCGCGACGGCCTCTGACTCAGTGGGGCGCGTCAGCCCCCGCGCCGGGCCTGCTCGTACAGGCCCATCACCTTGGGCACATTGGCTTGCAGTTCGCGGATGCGGTTGGGGCCACTGGGGTGGGTGGACAGGAACCCCGGCCCGCTGCCGCCGCCTTGGGCGGTCATTTTTTCCCAGAGTGTGACGCTGGCCTGTGGGTGGAAGGCCCCGCGCGCGGCCAGTTCCAGCCCCACCAGGTCGGCGTCGGTTTCATCGTCGCGGCTGTATTTGAGGCTGAGCAATTGCGTGCCCAGATTGGCGGCCACGTTGCCCAGATCGCCCAGGCCCAGCAACTGGGCACCGAGCGACAGACCGATGCTGGTGGCCTGCGTCTTGGCCAGGCGGGCCCGGGCGTGCTCGCGCAGGGCGTGCGCCATTTCGTGGCCCATGATCATGGCCACCTCGTTGTCGTTGAGCTGCAGCTTGTCCAGGATACCGGTGTAGAAAGCGATCTTGCCGCCCGGCATGCAGAAGGCGTTGATCTGGTCGCTGCCGATCAGGTTGACCTCCCATTGCCAGTCGCGCGCCCGAGGGTTCCAGGGCGGGGTGAATGGGATCAGGTCGCGGGCAATCCGGCGCAGCCGCACCACCTGGGCATGGCCGTCTGGGGCCAGGGCACCCTGCCGACGGGCCTGTTCCATCATCTGCCGGTACTGTTGCGAGGCGGCGCCTTCCAGCTGCTGCGCCGGGACCAGGCGCCGCATGCCAGAGGCACTGCCCACCTCCACCTGGGCTTCTGCCTCGGTAGGCAGCAGCGTGCTGGCCGCCGCCGCGCCGGAGGCCAGCAGAAAGCCCCGCCGCGACGACCATCGATGCGTCGAGGCTGGAGTCGAGGAATCGTTGAGGGCGGATTTCGCTTCACAAAGCCAGCACATGCCGGAATCATAGGCAAAATCGTGGGATGCCAGTGTCACCAGCTGTAACCACGCCCGATTCCGCCGTTGAGGCGCAGCCATCCGCCCGCACGTGGCGAGACAGCCTGGCCGCCCTGTGGGACTGGCGTGTGCTCAGCATGCTCATGCTCGGGTTTTCAGCCGGTTTGCCGATCCTGCTGATCTTTTCCTCGCTTTCTCTGTGGTTGATCGAAGCCGGCGTGGAGCGCCGCGCGGTCACCTTCTTCAGTTGGGCGGCACTGGGGTATTCGTTCAAGTTCATCTGGGCACCGCTGGTGGACCGCTTGCCCTTGCCGTTGCTCACGGCATGGCTGGGCCGGCGTCGCGCCTACATGCTGCTGGCGCAGGTGGGCGTGGCGTGCGCCATCGTGGGCATGGCGCTGACGGACCCTGCCAGTGGGGGGCACACACTCACCACCATGGCGCTGTTCGCGGTGCTGTTGGGATTCATGTCGGCGACGCAGGACATCGTCATCGACGCCTACCGCATCGAAATCGCCCGACCCGAGCAGCAGGGGCTGCTGTCGTCGGCCTACATCGCGGGTTATCGGGTGGGCATGATCGTGGCCGGTGCTGGGGCCTTGTTCCTGGCCTCGTACTGGGGTTCGGCGCGCGGCAGCTACAGCTACGAGGCCTGGCAGTGGACGTATCTGGTCATGGCGGCGGTGATGGGGGTGGGCATGCTGACCACGCTGATCACGCCCGAGCCACCGGCTTCGGCACGCGCATCCGAGCCCGCCCCTTCCGGCCAGCATGCGCGACTGCTGGGGGTGTTCGTTGCCAGCGTGCTGGCGTTCGTGGGCGTGTTCTACACGGCAGGCCAGGTGGGCGCTTCGTCGGTGGCAGGTCAGGGGCCGTTGCTGAACCTGTTGTTCGAGGCCAGCCGTATGGCGCTGGGCCTGGCGGCGGCCTTTGGCGTGGGCTGGGCGCTGGTTTGTGCCGGGCTCGCCAGCCGCGCACAGGCCCGCATCACCTGGGTGGAGCCGGTGCTGGACTTTTTCCAGCGCTACGGTGCGCGCACCGCCTGGCTGCTGCTGGCGTTGGTGGGCCTGTACCGCATATCCGACATCGTGCTGGGTGTGATTTCCAACGTGTTTTACCAGGACATGGGTTTCAGCAAGCCTGAGATCGCCTACGCCGTCAAAACCTATGGGGTCGTCATCAGCATCTTCGGGGGCTTCATGGGGGGCATCCTGGCCACCCGCTTCGGCGTGATGCGCTCGCTCATGTGGGGTGCCATTCTGGCGGCGGGCACCAACCTGGCCTTCATCGTGCTGGCCTATGCGGGGCACAACCTCACGCTGCTGTACCTGATCGTGTCGGCCGACAACCTGGCTGCCGGTTTCGCCAGTGCGGCTTTCGTGGCTTTCCTGTCCAGCCTGACCAATGTGTCGTTCACGGCGGTGCAGTACGCCATCTTCAGCTCGCTCATGACGCTGCTGCCCAAGACGCTCGGGGGCTATTCAGGGGGTATCGTGGACGGACTGGGCTACCCGGGGTTTTTCCTGTTCACCGCGCTCATCGGTCTGCCGGTGATGGGACTGGTGTGGCTAGCGGGCCATCGGTTGGAGATTGCGGAGCCGCCCAGGGCCTAAGGCCGCGACTTTCTCGGGACGACCGGGCTTCATGCAACTTTACACAGGCTTGCACGGTGCATCACAAGGCCGTGGCAACATCGGGCCATGAACATGCCGCATCTGCTCATGATCGAGGACGACACGCGCCTGGCCACCATGGTGGGTGAGTACCTGCAGCAGTCGGGTTACACCTTCGAGCAGGCGCCCGAGGGGGGCGCAGGCGTGCAGCGCCTGCAGGATCGCCTGCCCGATCTGGTCATCCTGGACCTGATGCTGCCCGACATCGATGGCCTGGAGGTGTGCCGGCGGCTGCGTGCCTTGCCAGGGGCCGCATGCCGTGTGCCGGTCATCATGCTCACCGCCAAGGGCGATCCGATGGACCGGGTGATCGGCCTGGAGATGGGCGCGGACGACTACCTGCCCAAGCCGTTCGAGCCGCGTGAGCTGCTGGCCCGCATTCGTGCCGTGCTGCGCCGTCGCGCCGAACCGGGACCTGGCCCGGACGCGGGCGCACGTCCCCCGCTGCGCTTCGGTTCGCTCGAAATCGACCGCGATGCGAGGACCGTGACCGTGGCGGGTCAACCGTGCGAGATCACTTCCCACCAGTTCGACCTGCTGGTGGTGCTGGCCGAGCGCGCCGGTCGGGTGCTCACGCGGGACCAGATCATGGAAGCCGTGCGTGGCCGCGAGCTGGAGGCGTTCGACCGCTCGATCGACGTGCACATGGGACGCATTCGCCAGGCGATCGAGGCCGACCCCAAAAACCCACGCCGCATCCTGACGGTGCGTGGGGTGGGCTATGTGTTTGCCAAACAGCAGGATTGAAGGGCACTGCGCATGCGCCTGCACCAGCACCTGTATCTGCGCATCTGGCTCGCGCTCACGGCGGTGATCGTGGTCATGACCCTGCTGCTGGGGTGGCTCTGGCGAGCCCAGTGGGAGCACGAGCGTGCCCAGCGTCCGGGCGGCGTGGTGGTGCTGCGCGATGCCGCCGGACAGGAAGTGGGGCGTGCCCAGGCCCGCCGCCAGTGGGTGCCTGGGCAGGGAGTGGAATTCGAGGTCCCGCTGGCCGATGGCCAGACACTGACCATCCAGTTGCCGCGCCCGAGTCGCCCGCCCCACGCCCGCAGCACGGATCCGTTTCGGTTCATCCAGTCGTTCTGGGGGTTCACCACCCTGCTCTTGCTGATTGCCTTGGCGGTGGCCTTGGGCGCCTACCCGGTGGTGCGTCGTCTCACGCAGCGCCTGGAAGTCCTGCAGCGGGGGGTGGAGCGTTGGGGTGATGGCCGCCTCGACACCCGCCTGCCCGTGCAGGGGCAGGACGAGGTCGCCTTTCTGGCCGAGCGCTTCAATGCCGCGGCCGATCGTGTGCAGGCCCTGCTGGCGTCGCACAAGGCGCTGCTGGCCAACGCCTCGCACGAACTGCGTTCGCCACTGGCCCGTATCCGCATGGGGCTGGAGCTCTTGGGCAACCCTTCCGCTGACACGGTTGTCCGTGAGCGGCAACGGTCGGAAATTTCCCGCAACATCGCAGAACTGGACGAACTGATCGACGAAATCCTGCTGGCCAGCCGACTGGATTTGACGGATCCTAACGATCCCGGAGCGCTGGGGGCGGCGGAAGATGTCGATCTGCTCGGACTGGCCGCCGAAGAGTGCGCCCGCGTCGGGGCGACCCTGGAGGCGGCAGGAGAGACGCCTCAGTTGCTGTTGCGCGGCTATCCACGCCTGTTGCGCCGCCTCTTGCGCAACCTGCTGGAGAACGCCCGCCGCCACGGCGGGGTGCAGGCACCGGATGCGGTCACCTGCACCATCGAGTCCTTGCAGGATGTGGCGGGTACCCCCCTGTGGCGCATCACCGTGGCCGACCGGGGCCCGGGCGTGCCCGATGCCTACAAGGAGCGGGTGTTCGAGCCCTTTTTCCGGCTCCCTGGCCAGAGCGAGCGCGAAGGCGGTGTAGGGCTTGGCTTGGCCCTCGTGCGGGCCATCGCCCGTCGCCACCGGGGTGAAGTCCGTTGCACCGACCGACCGGACGGTGGTGCCTGCTTCGTTGTCAATTTGATGTCAGTTTGACGAACATCCCCCAAACAGGGGATGTCCAGAACCGTGCTGCGGTTGCACAATATCCACCAACGCTGTCAGCACAACACGATAACAGCCCGTACGAGGGCATTCAGGGAGTGGCTGGCATCAAAGAGGAAGCCGGCCACTTATGGAAAGGTTCCCAACGACGTCCTGATGGACTTCACGCCGCCCTTCGGGGCGGCTTTTTTTCGTCCATTGCCCAATGACCAAAAAAAAGCCCGGTCGTGATGACCGGGCCTGAACCACCCGTTGAGGGCAGAGGAGACAACTGACAACAGGGGGAGGCCCCCCGGGCGATGCAAGACCGGTACACGGCAATTGCATACAATGGTTCTAGTATATGCCGGTTTTTGTTGCGATGCAACATTTTCCGCTGTCCGGCTGTTGTTTTTATGGAGAAATGCCTCGTGGAATGCACTGTGACCTGGACCGGCGGCGCCGGCACCCGATCCGCAATGGGCTTTGTTGCAGAAACCGGCAGTGGCCATGTCCTGACCATGGATGGCGCACCCGATGCGGCCAAACCGGAGAACGGTGGCGCGAACCTGGCGCCACGCCCGATGGAAACCGTGCTGGCGGGCACCGGAGGGTGCACCGCTTACGATGTGGTGCTGATCCTCAAGCGTGGGCGGCACGACGTGCGGGGCTGCAGCGTCCAGCTCACCAGTGAACGCGCCGACACCGACCCGAAGGTTTTCACCCGGATCCACATGCACTTCACGATCACGGGCAAGGGCATTCCGGCCACGGCGGTGGAGCGGGCCATCGCCATGAGCCACGACAAGTACTGCTCGGCCAGCATCATGCTTGGCAAGACGGCGGACATCACCACCAGTTTCGAGTTGGTCGAGGCCTGATACCCGTCTCAGATGAGCCCGAGGCTGCGGGCCTTGAGTGCGGCCTCGGCCCGGCTACCGATGTTGAGCTTGCGGTAGATGGCCTTGACGTGGTCACCCACGGTGAAGCGAGAAATCTCCAGCGCCTGCGCGATGTCGACGATGCGCACCCCCTTGGCCAGCAACCCCAACACTTCACGCTCCCGGGCGCTCAGTGACAAATTTTCGGCCGCATCTGGCCCGGTATGCTGAAAGTGACGCAGCAGGCGCCGGGCAATGGCCGGTGACAGGGGTGGGTGACCGTCTGCGATGCCCTGGAGTTGGCGGATCAACAAATCGGGCGGCTGGTCCTTGAGTACATAGCCCTGGGCACCGGCTTGCAGGGCGCTGAACAGGTGGTCGTCATCGCCGTAAATGGTGGACACGACCACGGTGCAGTGAGGCTGGACCTGGGTGAGCAGGGCGATCAGGTCCTGCCCGTTGCCATCGCCCAGGCACAGATCGACCAGCGCCAGATCGAAACGGTGTCGGTGCACCAGCGCCCGTCCATCGGCCAGGTTGGTGGCCAGGGTCTGCTGGGCGTGTGGAAAGGCGCTCGCCACCGAGGGCCCCAGCAGTGCCAGGACTTCGGGCATGTCGTCCACCAGCAGGATCTGGTTCACTGTGCAGCCTTTGCGCCCGGATCGGTCGGCAGGTGGAGGACCACAGTATGCCCCGCCAGGGTGTCTGGCCCGGGGCGTTGAAGCATCAGGGTACCGCCCTGTTCAGCGAGGCGCTGTTCCAGCCCCCTGAGGCCTCGGCCCAGGGTCCAGGGACCTGTCCCGGACGGTCCGTCGTCGTGAACGTGGAGTTCGATGCTCCCGCCCCCGGCCAGCCGCAAGCGTATCTGGATCGACCGAGGCGCTGCGTGTTTCAGGGCGTTGGTGAGGCACTCACGTAAGGCCCGTTCAAGCAGCGAACGCACGCGTGGCTCCAGCGTCAACGTCTCAAGCGCAGCATCGGTTTCCCATTCGAGTGCGACATGGGCGGCTTCGCAGCGCTGGTGGGCTTCGGCGCGCCAGTCGGCCATCGCGTCGCCCATCGGCATGGGTTGGCCGTCGATCGCCGACAGCGCGGTGCGCAGGTCGGTCATGGCGACACGCGCCAACTCCGCCTGCTGGGGCGTGGTGGCGCTGTGGATGAGCATGAGCAGTCGCGCGCCGACATCGTCGTGGATGTCGCGAGCAATGCGTCGACGTTCCTCCTGTGCGCCTCGTTCGTGGGCCTCTCGTCCAGCCTCGGCCTGGTCCATGAGCTTGCACAGGGCGCTCACGAAGCGGACATCCAGTGGAGAAAACAGCCGGCGGCCTCGGTCGGGGAAACGCAGCAGCCGGCCCCCCAGGCTGCCGCACGGCGCCAGGGTGAGCGCCAAGCCTTCCTCCGAGAGGTCGTGTGCGGTGTGTCCCGGTGTGGTGAGCGGTTTGAGTTCCAGTGGGTCGAAGAGTCGCTGCAGCAGCGTGTCCCATTGCTGTTCCCGCTTGCGCCGGTCCGGGCTGAAGGCGATCTGGACCAGATCGGGCAGGAGTTCGTGTGGGCGCAGCCGGGGCTGGTGCATCAACCGGGCCCAGAGCCATTGCCGGGCCGGGAAATACAAGGCGCCACACACCCACAGCGACACGCCAAGCGCCGGCCCGGCGGACCAGTCCAGCGCCAGGATGAGCACGGCGTCGAGCCCCAGCACGGCGAGAGCGCCTCCGATCCACAGCAGGAGGCGGTAGGCCCAGAGGTCCAACTCGAACAGCCGGTAGCGCCGCAGGCCCAGCGCCACACCGGCGTAGATGATGAGGAAGAAGCCGAAGGCGTAGCCTTGGGGGATTGGGGGCAGCCAACCCAGGCTGGCGGTGACGATGTGCGTGACGATGAACAGACCGCCGCCGGTCATCAGCGACAGCGTGAGCCAGCGCAGGGCTGCCCGGTCATGGGGGCGGTCCCGGCTCTGCCGCCACTGGACGACCGCGAGCCCCATGGCGAGCAGCAGTTCGGTGAAGATGGGGAAGCGAAAGCCCCAGTCCGGGTTGTCGGTGAGCCGGAACGCCGACACCAGCCACCACAGCCCGAAACCCAGCAGCAGGCCGATCAGCACCTGTGGCGGCACCAGCCGTTTCGGGTAGGCGAAAAAAATCCCCGCAAACGCCGCTCCGTACACCAGCGAACTGAGGTGGTTCAGTCCGCTGAGTGCCGCGAACCAGTGGCCGGGCAAGGCCAGCTCACGGGTGCTGTAGACGGCGGCCGACATCGCGAACAGCGGGAACATGAGTCCGGTGATGCCGAACATGCGGGCCCCCCAGTCTGCCGAACGCAACACCCAGACCCAGGTGGCGATCAGGCACCCCAGGATAGCGACGCCCAATTGAAACCAGAACATGGCCGGGAGCGCCGTGAGGGGACGGGAGCCGGGCCGGATGTCGGAAAACCGTGGAGAGGGGTCATCGTCCGTTCGCCAGTGAAGCCGAACCTCAGGGGCAGACACCCGTTCGTGCAGGGATTGCTGGCGGTCGAAGAAGCGGTCGATGGCCGTGTACGTGTCCAGGATGTCAGGCTCTTCCATGACATCCTGGGCCTCGAGCGGCAAATAGGCTCCGCCGTCGGTTCGGGATAGGGCCAGTAGCAGGGCCCCCATTGGCACGTCGGTGCCCGGGCCCCGACTGTCCGCGACGCGGACCACACCGCTTGGTTCGGCCACCAGCCGCAGGCCGAGCCAAGGGGTTTGCAGGGCCAGGCCGATGGCGGCAATCGCCGCGACCACGCAGTACACCATCGCCACCACCAGCCAGCGGGTGGGGGTTCTGAGGCCCGATGACGGGACCATGTGCGCGGGTCTCAGCCCTGTCCCGCCAGATTCAGATCCGATGCGCCACGGTGGTCATGACTTTGGCTGCCAGGCGCATCAGACCCTTGACCGGGGTGGGCAGCTCCGCCGCGCCGGCGTGCTGTGCGTCGCGCGCATGGCGGATTTCGTCGTCTTTCATCTGCGCGACGATGGCGCGCGAGGCGTGGTCGTGGGCTGGCAGGCGGTCCATGTGGCCGTCAAGATGGGCTTCGACCTGGCGCTCGGTCTCCACCACGAAGCCCAGGCTCACCTTGTCACCCAGTCGGCCAGCCACCAGACCGATGCCGAAAGCACCGGCAAACCACAGGGGGTTGAGCAGGGAGGGGCGGTCGCCCAGTTCGTCGAGCCGCTGCTTGCACCAGGCGAGGTGATCGGTTTCCTCCTGCCCGGCGGCTTCCAGGTGCCGGGCCAGCCTTTCGCGAGTGGTGGGGTGGCCGGGGCCCAGGCGCGCGGCCAGGGCCTGCGAGGTGTACAGCGCCTGGGCACAGATTTCACCCACGTGGTTGACGCGCATCAGTGCGCCCGCGTGGCGCTTTTCCTCGTCGTTGAGGGGGTGGGCATCGGCCTGCTGGGCGTCGGGCACGGTGGGACAGGCGCGGCCTGCGCGGTGGGGGGCGAACAGCGTGCGCAAGGCGCTGTCGGCGGCGATCAGGTGGGCATCGACGAAAGAGGTCATGACAGTGCTCCTGTGAGGGATTATCCCTGTTCGCCCAGCCGGTGCAAGCGCTGGCGCACCAGTTCGATGTGGTGGCGCAGGGCATAGAGTTCGTCGGTGTAGGCCAGCGGCAGGCTGATTTTTTCGGCGCGGTGCTCCAGGTCGTCCAGCTCGTGCAGCAGCCCTTCGATGGCCGCCACTTCGGCTTCGGCCCGGGTTTCGATGTCGCGCAGCTCAGCGTACCAGCGAAACACCCGTGAGCGGATGCGGAAGCTGTAGAGCGGCGGCAGGATGCGCGACAGCGGCAGCACCAGCGCAATGATCAGGCCCATGGCCAGCCACATGCGCTCCACCAGATTGGCCAGCCAGAACGGCAGGTAGCGCTGCAGCAGCGGTTTGCCATTGCGGATGGCGCGCTCGGCTTCCGGCGAGGCGGGCAGCTCGCCGAGCTGGAGGTTGGGGTATTCACGCGTGCGGTTGAACCAGCCCGGCGGGCCGTGCAGGTCCAACGCGGTCTGCGCGAACAGCTGCAGGATGGCAGGATGGGTCTCGTTGCGGGTGACGAGGCTGGTGGTCGACGCCACCAGGTGCAGATCCTGCGCGGGCCGGTTGGCCGCCAGGTCCACCACGCCCTGGGGCAGCACCACGGGCGTGAGGAAGCCGAAGCGCCGGGCGTAGGCCTGAGCCTGCTGGAAGTTCATGAGCCGCACGCCCGGTGTCTGCAGCAGCATTTGCACCAGTGGCGATTCGGGGGCGGAGGCGAACACCAGCGCATCCACTTCCTGTTCCAGGAACGCCACGGTGCCCGGGGTTTGTGCCAGTTGGGTCAGGTGCAGGTCGGTCGGCTCCAGCCGGTTGGCGTCGAGCAGGCGGTTGAAAAGCTGTGGAACGCCGCTGCCTTCGGTGTCCACGCTGACGCGCCAGCCGCGCAGATCGGTGAGGGCCGACACCCGTTCGCTGCCGTTGAGGCGTTGCGCCGATGTCTCGTGGTAGAACAGCCAGAGCGGTTCCACGAACAGGCTGCCCAGCGTCTGGAAGCGGTCTTCGTCATCCCGCTGAAGGTGGCCGCTGCCACCCTGCACAAAGGCGAGGTCGGCGCGGCCACTGCGCAGCAGCTCCACGTTGTCGGCGGAGCCGTCGCTGGGCAGCAGTTCCACCGTGATGCCATAGGCGCGCAGGGCGTCGGCATAGCGCTGGCCGAAGGTGTCGTAGGCGCTTTGCTCGGGGCCTGTGGCCAGCACCACCCGTTGAGGTGGGTTGGGATCGAGCCACCAGTACGCCAGCCAGAGCAAGCCCGCCGTGAGCAGCACGAAGGGGCCGACCGAGGCCAGCAGGTCGCGCAGCGACAGCAGGGAGAAGCGGAGTCGGGGCATGGTCCCCGAAGCTTACTGCATGGGCTGCAGTTCCATCACGGTGTACTGGCCGTTGACGCGGTCGGCGCTGAAGCGGATGCGCTCGCCCACCTTCACCCGCTCCAGCATGGCCGGGTCGCTGACCTGGAAGAACATGGTCATGGGGGGCATGTCGAGGTTGTCGATGCGGCCGTGACGCAGGCTCAGGCGGTTGCCACGTGCATCGATGCGGCGCACCTCTGCTTCCGCCCAGGGGCGGCCCTGGGTGTCGGTGGCGGTCTGGGCCGCGGGATTGTCCCCTGGGTTGGTGGGGCGGTCGCCGCCGGTCGGTTGGTGGTAGGAGGCGAACACGCGGCTGCTGCCGTCGCGTTGCACCAGCAGCACGTCGTACGGGTCCTTGCGGCCGCCGTACTCCGGGCCGTCCATGCCGGGGCTGCCGATGGGCATGCGCGGCACGCTCAGGCCCAGCGCCTGCGGGCGTTCCTGGAGCAGGCGGTGGATGTCGGTTGCGGGCACGTGGCCTTCGATCACGTAGCCACCCACCTGGGCCGTGTGGCAGGAGCCAAAGGATTCAGGCATGCCGAGTCGGCGGCGTGCCGCCATGTTGCCGGTGTCGAACGCGCGGACTTCGAAGCCGTTGTCCTGCAGGTGGGTGATCCAGTCGTTGCAGCAGCCGCAGTTGGGGTCCTTCCAGACCTGCACCTGGGGCTTGCCGGGGCGGGCTTGGGCCAGAGCGGTGCCGGACAGCGAGGTGGCCAGCGCGGCCATGGCGGAGGTGATGAGGGTGCGTCGTTGCATGGTGTATTTCTCCTGTGGGTCAGCGGCGCACGGTGATCTGGCCCGTCATTCCGGCTTCGAAGTGGCCCGGGATGAGGCACGCGAACTCGAAGGTGCCTGGGCGGTTGAAGGTCCAGACGATGTCGCCGCGCTGGCCCGGGTCCACGTGCGCCATGTAGGGTTCGTCGTGTTCCATGTTGGGGTGCTTTTTCATGAGCTCGGCGTGCTCCTTCAGCTCCTCGGGCGTGCCGATCACGATCTCGTGCAGGACCTGCCCGGCGTTGACCGCGACCAGCCGCACGGTTTCCCCGAGTTTGACATCGATGCGGTCGGGGGTGAAGCGCATGTCGTCGGTCATGCGGATTTCGATGGTGCGCCTGGCGTCTTTGGCCTCGCCGGCGATGCCCCAGGGCTTCTGTTCCTTGACCACGGGGCCGGCGTGCGCACGGTGTCCACCGTGTCCGTGCCCGCTGGGGCCATGGGCCCAGGCCGGCAAGGCCATGACCAGGGAGGTGAAAAGAGCGGCGGCGATAGGGGTGAAGGTCTTCATGGATGACAACTCCTGTGTTCAGTGATGGGCATGCCCCTGAGGGCGACGGACCTGGGGCAGGGATTCGTTGGGCAATCCTTGACCAGGGGGAGCGGCTTCGGCCGCGCGGGGGGCGGTGGGCACGGGGCCCTGGTATTCGTAAGCCACGGTGCCGCTCGGGTAGGCATATTGACCGGGGTCGGTGTAGTCGTCGGGGGCCTGGTCGGCGCGCACCTTGAGCAGCGTGAACATGCCGCCCATGCCGATGGGGCCGAACTGGCCATGCCCCGCCATCATGGGGAAGGTATTGGGAGGGAGCTCCATCTCCATCTCCTTCATGTCGTACATGCCGCGTTCGCCCATGACCATGTAGTCGGGCACCAACTGCTGGATCTTGCCGACCAGGCCGCGATGGTCCACCCCGATCATTGTGGGTGCGTCATGGCCCATGGCGCCCATGGTGTGGTGACTCTTGTGGCAGTGCATGGCCCAGTCGCCGGGTTCGTCGGCGATGAACTCGATCTGCCGCATCTGGCCCACGGCGATGTCGGTGGTGACCTCGGGCCAGCGAGCCGATTTCGGAACCGGACCGCCGTCGGTGCCGGTGACTTCGAATTCGATGCCGTGCACGTGGATGGGGTGGTTGGTCATGGTGAGGTTGCCCACGCGGATGCGCACGCGGTCGTTCAGACGGGCCACCAGCGGGTCCAGCCCCGGGAACACCCGGCTGTTGAAGGCCCAGATGTTGAAGTCCAGCATGGTGTTGATGTTGGGCGTCTTCGCGCCGGGCTCCACGTCAAAGGCGTTGAGCAGGAAGCAGTAGTCCCGGTCCACTTCGTTGATCAGGGGGTGCTGGCCTTTGGGATGGGTCACCCAGAAGCCCATCATCCCCATGGCCATCTGCACGGCTTCGTCGGCGTGCGGGTGGTACATGAAGGTGCCGGGGCGCTTGGCCTCGAACTCGTACACATAGGTCTTGCCCACGGGGATGGCGGGCTGGTTGACGCCGCTGACTCCGTCCATGCCGTTGGGCAGGCGCTGGCCGTGCCAGTGGATGGTGGTGGGTTCGGGCAGGCGGTTGGTGACGAACAGGCGCACGCGGTCGCCTTCCACCACCTCGATGGTGGGACCGGGGCTCTGGCCGTTGTAGCCCCACATGTTGACCTCGAAACCGGGTGCGACTTCGCGCACCACCGGTTCGGCCACCAGGTGGAACTCCTTGACGCCGTTGTTCATGCGGAAGGGCAGCGTCCAGCCGTTGAGCGTGACGACCGGACGGTAAGGGCGCCCGGCACCGGTGACGCCCGGAGGTGTCCAGGGCGGGGCGGTTTCGGGGCCCGTGGCCATGACGGGTTCCGGCAGGCCCGCGAGGGCGGCACGGCCGACGGTGGCCGAGGCGGCGGCGCTGAAAGCCCCGGCAGCCAGGGCGCGTTGGAAGAATTGGCGGCGTTGCATGGTCAATGTCCTTTGTCGGCGGCGGGCGCGGTAGTGTTGGCGCGGGGGCTTGCACCGGTGTAGGGCAGGCCGTCGAGCACGGCGCGCAGATCGGCCCGAGCCAGGGCGGCGTTCAGCCGCGCCTGCTGGGTGGCGTGGACCGCCTGCAGCCGGGTGCGGCTGGCGGCGAGGAGGTCCCAGGTGCTCTTGAACATGCCGTTGTAGCGTTGCAGCATGTCCTCTTCCAGCGCGGTGTGCAGGCGCGCGGCTTCGGTCGCGGTGACCTGGGCCAGCATGTGCGCGGTCTGCCAGGCGCTGTAGGCCATGCGCACGTCGGCGCGGATGCGGCGCTCCAGGGCGTCCGCCTCCAGGTGCGCCAGCAGGGCCCGGTCCCAGTCGTGCGGCCAGCGTGTGATGTTGCCAAGGCTGGGCAGGGCTTGAGGGGTACCGGTGGCGGGGTCGGGTTCGGTGGCGGCATGCAGGGCGGTGAGCAGGGGTTGCAGATCGCCAACGGCCTGTCGAGCCCGTTGCGCCTGCAGCATCAGCGCAGGCCAGGTGGGGTGCTGCTGCAGGGCGGTCTGTTCGAGTGCAGACAGGTTCTGCTCTGAAGGGAATGGGTCTGACTCGGGCAGATCCGCCGGTAGCCGCCGTGCCAGCGTTTCGACCGGTAGCGCCGCGCCGGTGAGGCGCCACAGCTCCAGCACCGCGACACGCTCGGCGTGTTCGGCCAGGCGGAGTTGGGCCTGGGCATCGAGCAGGGCCAATGCTTCGCGTTGTCGCCTCGCTTCGGGCCAGTTGCCGACCCGCGCCATGCGCAGCGCCAATTCATGGCCGGCCTCGGCCGCTTGCAGCAACGTCCGCTGCAAGGCGGTGTTGTGGCGTGCCAGCACGGCTTGCAGCCAGGCGCGTTCCACCTGCAGGGCGAGTTCCCGCTGGCGCCCCTGCAAATGGGCGCGTTCGAGGGCACTCAGACCGGGGCGGGCGATCCAGTCGGGCCGTGTGCGTTGTGCGGCCACGATGGCCTCGTTCAGCGTCCAGGGCGAAGCGTCGGGTGCCTCTGGGGCTGGAGCGGCCGGCAGGTGCTCGGCCTCCCAGCGCAGCAGGTCGATGTGACCGCGCTCGAATCGGCCCACCGTGTCGTTGGCTGTGCGCCAGTCCTCGATGGGTTCGGCTCGACCGGCCTGGGGCGCAAGGCTGGCACCGAGCGCGGTGACCACGATCAGGGCAGCGACAGCGCGCTGCGGTGTCGGCAAGGGTTGCCCAAACGGCGTTCGGGCAGGGGTGACGGACATGGAAGACCTCCGGGAAACACAGACAGGGGGCGCCCTTGGCGGCCAAATCCGCCAACCGTGGACGCACTGAGGGTGTGGAGGTCAACCGATGGGCGGTTTGAAGCCCGGTTGGCGATCGGCACTGGCCACGGGTTCGATTCGACCCGATGGGTTGCCGTGAACGGACAAAGGGGTGGTGAGCGGGGGCTGTGGGGTGAGCCCGAGGGCGTTGTGACAGACGTCGCACAGCAGGCAAATGCCGTGATGGGCGTGGTCACCCGTGGCGTCGTGGTGCGTCGGGTGCATGGCGTCGGCGGTGACCGGAGCCGCAGAGTGATGTGCCTCATGGCCCATCTGGCAGGGGGTGTGCTGGGCCGGGGACTCGGGCGTTCCGGTTTTTTGCAGGGCCATGGCGTCCGCTGCCCAGAGCCGCCAGGGCAGGAGCACGATGAACAGGATGAGGACCCAGCGGCGCATGTTCCAGAGATATCGGGGTGCCGCTTAAGTTCCCTGACCGACGGCCAGCCGCTGGGAAGCCTTGTCGATCCACAGCTGCAGGCTGTCGATGAGGTCCTGCTGGCTGAAGGAGCAGCTTTCCTCGGCAAACAGTGCACTGGACTCCAGCCGGTCGAGCAGGTTGTGCCAGACATCGGTGAACGCCGGGGGCAGTGCCTGTAGCAGTTCGCTCGGCGGCTGACGGCTCGTCTGCAGGAACGCCGCGAGCGGCAGCGACCCATCCTGCAGGGCCAGGAGGCGATGCTGGAGTTCAGACAGGGCGCAAGCGTGGGCGTTCACGGAGGGACAGGCAAGTTCAATGACGAATCGGGCCAGGGCGCTTCGGGCTCCAGCGCGGCAACAGGGTCAGGGCGCTGACGATCACGAACAGCGCTCCCAGCCAGGGCAGATGCACGAAACCCACCCAGGGGATGGCCGCACCGCCGAGCGCCGCGCCCACGGCGGTGCCAATGTACACCATGGAGGCATTCACGCTCATGAGCATGGGGGTTTGCCCCTGCCCCATTTCGGCGATTCGCGACTGCTGTGGCGTCATCATCCCGAAGCCACAGACGGCCCAGAGGGTGAAGGCCATCATCGTCAGCCAGAGCTGCCCTGCCGTGAACGGAACCAGGAACATGCAGACCAGCAAGGTGTGGATTTGCCAGCGCAGTGCGCGGTGAGGCCCGAAGGTGTCGCTGGCCCAGCCCCCCAGCAGGGTACCCACCACACCGCCGGCACCGATGGCCATCAGCGACCAGCTCAGTTGCGTCGAGGTCAGGGGGTTCATGGCGAGCTGGATCGGCCCCATGTAGGCAGACACGACAAAAATCCCACAGAAGTACAGCAGGGTCAGGCTGAGGGTCAGCATGACTTCGCGCTGACGCATCAGCGCCCCGATGCCGGCAAAACCTTCACTGGCACCTCCTGCATGGCGGGGTACGCAGCGGGTGACCAGCACCCACATGATGAGACCAAAAGCCCCCACGGCGACCAGTGGCCAGCGCCAGCCATATTCGAGACCGAGCCAGGCTCCGAACGGCATACCCAGCACGTAGCTCAGGCTCATGCCCAGAAAGGTGCGCGACAGCGCCTTGCCGCGCTGACTGGGGGCGACCAGTGCCACGGCCACACCGGCGGCGACCGGGGTGAACACCGCTCCCATGCCCATGAGCACCCGCCCTGCCATGAGGGTGGACAGGTTGGGGGCCAGTGCGCTGACCCAGGCCCCCGCGGTGAACAGGCCCAGTGCCCACACCATCAGCCGCTGCCGAGCCCAGGCACCGGTTCGCCACATGATGAGCGGAGCCAGAAACGCGTTGGCCAGGGCGTAGGCGGTCATGGTTTGCCCAGCGGCGCTCACGCTCACGCCCAGCCCCTCGGACAGCGGCCCCAGGTAGCCGGAGAGCCCGAATGCCCCCGTGCCGATCACGAAGTTGCAGAACGCAAAAAGCCACAGCACCGGAGGCGGTGCCGTGGCAGGGGTTGGGGGTTCGGCGGTGCCGGCAGACATCGACCGCCATCATAGGCGAGCCGTGCCGGCCTGGCTGGCACAGGCGCGACTCGTCCGGCTCAGTGGCCCAGGATCTTGGAGAGGAAGTCCCGGCTGCGCTCGTTCTGCGGGTTGTTGAAGAACTCGTTCGGCGTGTTCTGCTCGACGATCTGGCCCTGATCCATGAAGATCACCCGATCGGCCACGGCCTTGGCAAAGCCCATCTCGTGCGTCACGCACAGCATGGTGATGCCCTGGTTGGCCAGTTCGATCATCACGTCCAGCACCTCCTTGATCATCTCTGGGTCGAGGGCCGAGGTGGGCTCATCGAACAACATGATCTTGGGGGTGAGGCACAGCGCGCGCGCAATGGCCACGCGCTGCTGCTGGCCACCGGAAAGCTGCAGTGGGTACTTCTTCGCCTGTTCGGCGATACGCACCCGTTCCAACTGCTGCATGGCCCTTTCCTCGGCCTCTTTCTTCGGCACCTTGCCCACCCACATGGGGGAGAGGGTGAGGTTTTCCAGCACCGTCAGGTGCGGGAACAGGTTGAACTGCTGGAACACCATGCCCACTTCGCGCCGTACGCGGTCGATGGCCTTGATGTCGTCAGAGAGCTCGGTACCGTCCACGATGATCTGGCCCTGCTGGTGCTCTTCGAGCCGGTTCACGCAGCGGATCAGCGTGGACTTGCCCGACCCCGAGGGGCCGCAGATCACGATGCGCTCACCCTTGGCCACGTCGAGGTTGACGTCACGCAGCACGTGGAAATCGTTGCCGTACCACTTGTTGACGTTCTTGAATTGAATGATGGGTTCTGACATGTTGGAGTCCTCGCGCCCGCCTCAGCGGGCCTTGCTCTTGACGAGTTGCTTTTCCACCCACAGGCTGTAGCGCGACATGGAAAAGCAGAAGGCAAAATAGACCAGAGTGATGAACAGGTAGGCCTCGATCTTGAACGGCCGCCAGACGGCGTCGGAGTTCAGGGCGATGCCCAGCGCACCGGTCAGTTCGTACAGCGAGACGATCGTGACCAGCGAGGTGTCCTTGAACACCGAGATGAAGTTGTTCATCATGCTCGGTACGGTCATGGCCAACGCCTGGGGCAGTACGATCTTGCGCTGGGTCTGCCAGTACGTCAGGCCCAGGGTGGCCGCAGCCTCGATCTGCCCCTTCGGGATGGCCTGCAGGCCGCCACGCACGATCTCGGCCATGTAGGCGGCCGCGAACAGCGTGATCCCGATCACCACCCGAACCAGCACGTCGACCGTCACGCCCTGGGGCATGAACAGCGGGAACATGAACGAGGCCATGAACAGGATCGAGATGAGTGGCACCCCACGGATCAGCTCGATGTAGGTGACGCAGATGCTGCGGATGATGGGCAGATGGCTGCGCCGGCCCAGGGCCACCACCACCGACAGCGGAAAGGCCAGGAACAGCGAAAGCGTGGCCAGCATGACCGTCAGCGGCAGGCCGCCCCACATGTCGGAGCGCACGGGGGTGAGCCCGAACCAGCCGCCGCCCATGAGCACGAAGAACGCGCCCAGGATGCCGACCCACATCAGGGCCAGCCACGGTTTCCAGAAGAAGCGCATGCAGCTCAGCACGAGGCCGCTGACCAGAATCAGCGTGGCCAGGATCGGGCGCCAGTGCTCTTCATAGGGGAAGCGGCCCCAGAGGATCAGACGGTATTTTTCCGTCACGACGCCCCAGCAGGCACCCGAGCCGCGCACTTCCTGGCAGGCCGCCACGTCGGGCGAGAACACGGCGTTGAACAGGCCCCATTGGAACGCGCCGGGGACGATGTAGAGCGCCAGACCCAGCAGGAACAGGGTGGTCAGGGTGTTGGACGTGCTGCCAAACAGGTTGTTGCGTGCCCAGGCCACGAGCCCGGACTGTTTCACCGGGGAAGGGCGGGGCGCGATGGGGGTGAAGGTTTCGGCCATGTTTCAGCGCTCCTTGATGGCCTTGCGGGCGTTGTACCAGTTCATGAAGACGGAGGTGGACAGCGAGGTGGAGAGGTACACCAGCATGATGATGGCGATGCATTCCACGGCGCGTCCGCTCTGGTTGATCGCGGTGTTGGCCACCGAGACCACGTCTGGGTAGCCCACGGCCACGGCCAGCGAGGAGTTCTTGGTCAGGTTCAGATACTGGTTGGTCAGAGGAGGAATGATCACGCGCAGGGCCTGCGGCAGCACCACCAGTTTCATGGTCTGTCGTGGTGTCAGTCCCAGGGCCGAAGCGGCTTCGGTCTGCCCGTGGCTGACCGACTGGATGCCGCTGCGCACCACCTCTGCCACGAAGGCGGCGGTGTAGGTGACCAGGCCGATGAGAACGGTGAGGAATTCGGGCGTGGCGCTGTAGCCGCCATCGACCATGAAGACCAGCTGTTCGGGCAGATCCCACTGTGTGGGCATGCCTCCAACCAGCCAACCGACCATGGCCAGCACGACCACCAGGGCCATGGGGACCCAGATCATGTCACCTTCCTGGCCGGTTTCCTCGAAGCGCTTGAACATGCGTTGACGCCAGACGACGGCGGCGGCCAGGCCGGCCAGGAGGCCCCAGAAGAGCCAGTTCCAGCCCACGCCGCTCGCCGGGACCGGCATGGAAAAGCCGCCTTTGCTGAGGAAGAACAGTTCCCACAGGTTCCAGGACTCGTTGGAGGGCGGCAGCACCTCCACCATGAACAGGTACCACATCAGGAGCTGCAGGAGCACGGGCACGTTGCGGAACAGTTCCACGTAGCCGTAGCAAAGCCCCCGGATCAGCCCGTTGCGGGAGAAGCGTCCCACACCAAGCAGAACGCCCAGCAGGGTGGTGAGGATGATCCCCAGGACCGCCACTTTCAGGGTGTTGAGCACGCCAACCCAGATGGCCTTGCCGTAGCTTTCGCTCGGGTTGTAGTCGATCACCGTCTGGCCGATGTCGAAACCGGCCGGGGTGCTCAGGAAATCGAAGCCGCTCGGGATGCCCCGGGCCGCCATGTTGGTTTGTGTGTTGTGTGCCAGGAACCAGATCCCCAGGGCCACCAGGGCGAGTGCAATCGCCTGGAACAGCATGCCGCGGGTTGCGCGGCTGTTGAGGGACCAGCGGCTCGTGGTTGGGTGTGTTGGATGTGTCACCACCACCTCACTGTCTGAATGTCATGTTCGGGAACAAAAAAACCGGGACATGAGGAGCCATGTCCCGGTTTGGCGGTCACAGTGATCAGCGGACCGGAGGGGCGTACATGGCGCCACCGTTGTTCCAGAGGTTGTTCAGGCCGCGCGGCAGGCCCAGCGGCTCGATGTTGCGCTTGTAGGACTCTCCGTAGTTGCCGACCGACTTGATGATGCGGTATGCCCAGTCCTTATCCAGGCCCAGCAGGCGACCGGTGTCCTCGTTGCCGGCTCCCAGCAGACGACGCACGCTCGGGTTGGTGGAAGAGGCCTTCATCTGGTCGACGTTGGCGCTGGTGATGCCCAGTTCCTCGGCTTCCAGCATGGCGTACAGCGCCCACTTGACGATGGCGAAGAACTCGTCGTCACCACGGCGCACGGCCGGGCCCAGCGGCTCTTTGGAGATCAGCTCGGGCAGGATCACGTGGTCGTCAGGGCGCTGGGCGTTGTTGGCGCGGTAGGCAGCCAGACCGGAGGCGTCAGTCGTGTAAACCTGGCAACGGCCACTGAAGTACGCGTTGGTGGCGGCGGCACTTTCGTTGAACACCACGGGACGCAGGTTCAGGTTGTTGGCGCGGGAGAAGTCGGTCAGGTTGAGCTCGGTGGTGGTGCCAGACTCGACGCAGACGGTGGCGCCACGCAGGTCCTTGGCGCTCTTCACGTTCAGGCTCTTGGGCACCATGAAGCCCTGGCCGTCGTAGAAGGTAATGCCGGTGAAGTGCAGGCCCAGCGAGGCGTCGCGGGTCAGCGTCCAGGTGGTGTTGCGCGACAGCATGTCGATTTCGCCGGACTGCAGGGCGGTGAAACGCTGCTGGGCGGTCAGGGGTACGTAGCGGACCTTGTTGGCATCGCCCAGGGCGGCGGCGGCAACGGCCTTGCAGACATCCACGTCGATGCCGCTCCAGCGGCCCTGGCTGTCGGCGGCCGAGAAACCGGGCAGGCCCTGGTGAACACCGCACACGAGCGTGCCGCGGCTCTTGATGGCATCGAGGTCCTTGCCTGCGTGCGCGGGGGCCGCCAGCAGCGTGGCCGCGGTAGCGACGGCAGCAGAGGTGATCTTGAGCGTCTTGCGAATCATGACTTGTGGTTCCTTCTGTTTCGTTGATACGGCCGCCACCCTCTTGGGGCTGTTGCGGCCTGCCTGAACTTTAGTGAAGTTGGCTTCGGAGAAGCATCGGGGTTTACCTGAGCCCACGATGAAAAATTTTCATGATGTGGCCGGCAAACCCGCATAAACACCCATGCAATCGGCATGCCAGATCAGACTGATGCCGAAATGGATCTGCGAATGCGGGCGCAATTGGTTCCTTGTGGCCGGCGTCTGGCCGTCTCATTCGAGACAAACCGGCGGGTTGGCCCGGTGTTCAGCGCCGCCACGCTGGATTAACCTGTCGCCGCTGCCGTGGCAGACCGCTGCGTCATGCACCAACAAGGAGACCGACGCATGCCCTCAACACAGGCCTTGCACCATGCGGTGTGGCCGCGCCGACTGCCGCACGCCATCACGGTGCCCCAGACCTCCCTCTGGTTCAACCTGGAAGCGAGTGCCACCCGCTACCCGGACAAGCCCGCCACCGTGTTCTTCGATCAGGTGCTCAGCTATGCGCAACTCCGCGATGCCGCTTTGCGCATGGCCGCATGGCTGCACCGGCAGGGGGTACGCCCAGGCGACCGGGTGATCCTGCTGATGCAGAACTGTCCGCAGCACGTGATCGCCTACTACGGCATCCTGCGCGCCAACGCGGTGGTGGTGCCGGTCAATCCCATGAACAAGGCCGATGAGCTGGGGCACTACATCACCGACCCCGGGGCACGCGTGGCTGTCGTGGCGGCGGACCTGGCCGATGAGCTCCTCCAGGCCAGCCGGCGCCTGCCCGAGGGACAGCGTCTGCAGCGCGTGCTGTGCGCCCATTACGCCGACCTGATGCCAGCCGATGCGCTCGCCGGCGAGGCCATCGGCGTTCCGCCCGCCTGGCGCGAGTGGCTGGTCCGGCGCCATCCGTTGCCTGAGGTCCCGGGCGGGCAGGCCCACGACTGGGAGGAGGTCATGGCCTGTACGGCCGAGCCCCCCGCGCACACCGCTGGCCCCGATGATCTGGTGGTGTTGCCCTATACCAGCGGCACGACCGGTCTGCCCAAGGGTTGCATGCACCCGCACCGCACCCTCATGCACAACGCCGTGGCCAGCACCTTGTGGGGCAACGGCACCGCGGAGAACGTGGCGCTCGTCGTGGTCCCCATGTTCCACATCACCGGTATGGTCATCGGCATGCACGGCAACATCTACGCCGGGGCCACGATGGTGATCATGCCGCGCTGGGACCGTGAGCTGGCTGGTCGACTGATCTCGCGCTGGAAGGTGACCCACTGGGTCAACATCCCCACCATGATCATTGACCTGCTGGCCAGTCCGAACTTTGCCAGCCATGACCTCACCAGTCTCGCCTACATCGGCGGTGGAGGCGCGGCCATGCCCCAGGCCGTGGCCCAGAAGCTGCTGGATCTCTATGGCCTGCGTTATGTCGAGGGCTATGGGCTCACCGAAACCGCAGCCCCTTCACACAACAACCCCCCGGACCATCCCAAACAGCAGTGCCTCGGCATTCCCTTCATCGGTACCGATGCGCGCATCGTGGACCCTGACACCCTGCAGGAGCGAACGGTGGGGTCGCAGGGCGAAATCGTGATCCATGGTCCCGAGGTGTTCGACGGCTACTGGCAGCGCCCCGACGCCACGGCCGCCGTGTTCTTCGAGTTGGATGGCAAGCGCTTCTTCCGCACCGGCGACCTGGGGCACATGGACGAGCAGGGCTATTTTTTCATCACCGATCGCCTCAAGCGCATGATCAATGCCAGTGGCTACAAGGTGTGGCCGGCCGAGGTCGAAGCCCTGATGTTCAGGCACCCGGCCATTGCCGAAGCCTGCGTGATCGGTGTGCAGGATGCTTACCGTGGCGAGACGGTCAAGGCGGTGGTGGTGTTGCGGGCCGAGGCACGAGGGCAGGTGAGCGAGCAGGACATCATCGACTGGTGCCACGAGCACATGGCTGCCTACAAGGTGCCGCGCATGGTGGCGTTTTCCGAGGCGCTCCCCAAGAGCGGGAGCGGCAAGGTGATGTGGCGCCTGCTGCAGGAGGCCGAGGCCCGGGCGCGGTAACATGACCGGATGCATGCAATCCCCAATGGGCTGACCCGGCTGACCCGGCTGTGGCAGCCCCGTCATCCGCTGTTCCGGCTGATGCTGGTGTTCAACGTCCTGTCATCCGGCATGGCGTGGGCGCTGCATCTGGCCCGCCCCGAAGGGGCGCTGCTGTGGATCTTGACCCTGCTGGCGCTGGGCAACGCGGGGGCCGGGATGGTGCTGTTGTGGCGGCTGTGGCAGGACACGGCCACCGGCCCCGAGGAGACGGAACCCGACCGGCCCGATGGCCGTGCACCCTGAGGAGATGACCATGTTCAAGGCCTGGAAGATCACCAAAACCGACGCAGAGGGCTACCGCTGTGCCCTGGTCGATGTCGACGAGGGCGAATTGCCCGAGGGCGACGTGACGGTGCAGGTGGAGTGGTCCACCGTGAATTACAAGGACGGCCTGGCCCTCACCGGCCGTTCGCCGGTGGTGCGCCAGTTCCCCATGGTGCCGGGCATCGACTTTGCCGGCACGGTCACGGCCAGCCGGCACCCGCGCTGGCGCGAGGGCGACCGCGTGATCCTCAACGGCTGGGGCGTGGGGGAAAGCTGGTGGGGTGGCCTGGCGCAGAAGGCCTGCGTTCGGGGCGACTGGCTGGTGGCTTTGCCGCCGGGCCTGACGGCCCGCCAGGCCATGGCCATCGGCACCGCCGGCTACACCGCCATGCTGTGCGTGCAAACCCTGCGGCGGCACTGGGCGGAAGCGGGCGTGGCTGCGGGCAGTGGTGAGGTGCTCGTCACCGGCGCCGGGGGTGGGGTAGGCAGCGTAGCGGTGGCCTTGCTCGCGGCACTGGGGCACACCGTGGTCGCATCGACCGGGCGACCGCAGGAGGCGGATTACCTCAAGGCGCTCGGGGCGGCCGAGGTCATCGAGCGGCAGACGTTGGCCGTACCCGGCAAGCCTTTGCAGAAGGAGCGGTGGATCGGCGTGGTGGATGCCGTCGGGAGTCACACCCTGGCCAATGCCTGTGCCGGCACGCGGTATGGCGGGGCGGTGACGGCCTGTGGTCTGGCTCAAGGCATGGATCTGCCTGCCACCGTGGCGCCCTTCATCCTGCGCGGCGTGACTCTCTACGGCATCGACAGCGTCATGGCACCGTTGCATCGACGCGAAGCGGCCTGGGCCCAGCTTGACACCCTGCTGGACCGTCACCGGCTGGAGCAGATGACGCATGAGGTGCCGCTGGCTGGGGTGGCCGTGCTGGGCAACCAGATTCTGGCCGGGCAGGTTCGAGGTCGGGTGGTGGTGAACGTCAACGCCTGAACCTGATCCCATCTACGGATGGGCGCCGCCCGGCTCAGATGGGGGCGTTTTCTGACGAGTGTCTGGGCTCTGCTTTTGGCGCGAAACGCCTTCCCATCCATCCGGTGAAAGGCAGGAAGAGCAGGGCCACGCCAGCGTTGAAGGCGAGGTTGGCAATGGCCACGGCCTGTGAGGGGGTCTCTCCTACCCGTACCGCCCACTCCCCGAACGCCGTCACGAAAGGCAGCATGACCACGACGCCCACCGCGTTGAACACCAGATTCATGATCGCGGCCCGTTTCGCGAAGGCGTCCATGGGGATGCTGGCAATCAGGCCGGTGGCCGTGGTCCCCAACGTCGCACCGACGACGATCGCGACTGCGCCCATGGGGTCTAGCACACCCTGCTGCACCAGCACGATCGCCAGTCCGCTGACCACGCTGCTGGACTGCAGCAGCACCGTCATCAGCACGCCCATGATCACGCCCAGCCAGGGCTCCTCGGCACGGGCCAGCCATTCGAGCACCCATGGCGACTGGCGCAAGGGCTCCAGCGAGTCGCCGATCAGGTCCAGGGTGAAAAAGATGAACCCGAAATAGAAAATGGCCCGACCGACGACTCGGATGGAAAACGGGAGCATCGTCAGGATGCCACCCAGCACGATCAGGTAGGGACCGATGTGGGTCAGCTTGAACGACACCAGCCAGGCGGTGGAGGTGGTGCCGATCTTGGCGCCCAGCAGCACGGCGAGGCTGCTGGCAAAACTCAGGGTGCCTGCATTGACCAGCGCGATGACCAGTGCCGATACCGCACTGCTGGACTGGACCACTGCAGTGACGGAAGCACCCAGCAAGAGGCCGCGAAAGCGATCACGGGTGGCCAGGCCAAGCCAGCGCGGCAACTTGTCGCGACCGACGGTCTGCAATTCCTGACTGAAATGCTCCAGCCCATAGAGGAACAGCAGCAGGGCGCTGAGCACCAGGATGAACACCTGGAATTCGCTGAAATCGAGAGGTCCGAGCATGCAGGCATCTTGCCACGTTCGGCCGGTGAACGCACATAGGCCAGGAGGTGGCGGCGATCCAGGCGGAGGTGGGTGTCAGGGGGCCGGCACGATGTGGCGGTAGGTGTGCCAGGTGGCGTGGCCCAGCACCGGGCCGGCGATCAGCAGGCCCAGGAACCAGGGCAGCATGGCCAGCAACACCAACCCCGTGATGAGCGCGCCCCACCACAGCATCACCCCCGGGTTCTGCAGGCAGGCCCGGATGCTGGTGAGCCCGGCCGAGATGGCGTCCACCTGTCGGTCCAGGATCATGGGGATGGAGATGACGCTGGTGACGAAGATGAGCCCGGCAAAGATGGCGCCCACCACGGTGTAGGTGATGATGAACTCCAGGTTCTCCACGCTCAGCAGCACCTTGAGCAGGTTGGCCGTGTCGGGCATGGTGTTGAACGTGACGGCGAATACCACCAGAGAGGCGCGACCCCAGAGCATTTCCAGGATCAGGAGCACGCCGGCAAAGATGGCCATGGTGCCCTTGGTGGGCAGCCAGGAGGTCAGCGAGGCGCGCAGCGACGGGCGCTGGCCCTGCTCCAGGGAGCGACTGGCGTCGTAGAGACCCAGGCACAGAAACGGTCCCATCAGCAGAAAGCCAGCGCTCAGTGCCAGCACGTAGGCCGGCGCTTCACGCAGCACGATCCAGAGCGCGTGGCCCATGAGGAAGAAACAGGCGCCGTAGAACAGGCCGATGCGCGGACAGCGGACGAAATCCTGCCAGCCCAGCGCGATCCAGCGGAGCGGATCGCCGACGGAGAGGTCCGCCAGTGCGAGGGTGAACACCGATGCGCTTTCAGGAGCCGAGCCGGCGGAAGCCGAGTCAGCGGGTGGCTCGGTCGGTATCTCGTGGCGGTTGGGGTTGGGCTCGTCGGCTGGCTGGGTGCGGCTCATCGGTCTCCTCGTCACAGGGGTATTCTTGTTGTGGCACAGGGTAGCGAAATGCGTCGCATCCGTGTAGCGTGTTTACCCGGTGGGGCATGGTGCTGACCTGGGCCGGGCTACACTTCGCGGCCATGAACGCCCATTTTCTGCCCCCCTGCGTGCCGTTGGGCCGCGTTGACGACACCCTGGCTCAACAGGGTTATGCGCTGATGGATGCGCGCTCCGTCCAGCAGTGGCTGGGGCTGGAGCCGCAGGCGCTGGCCGCGCTGCAGCCCAGCTGGGACGACCTCCCCAGCGACCGTTATCTGAAGGACGGGGGGCGCTACCGCAAGCGCCGTCACAGCTGTTTCGTGGTCGATGGCGGGTCTGTGCAGCAGGTGCCGCACCGTGCCCACTGGCAGCCGGTGGAGTACAACGCGCTGCACGGCGGCATGCAGCGCTGGTTCGAGCCCATGGACCCGGCCGTCGCGGCTTCAGCGGCCTTCCAGCGCCTGCTGGTACAGACGGCTGCCGTCACCTCGGTGCTCAAGGGGGCACAGACCTGGTATGTCGAAGCGCACCAGTTCCGGATCGACACCACCGACGGCATCGGCCGACCCACCCCCGAAGGGGCCCACCGCGACGGCGTGGAACTGGTTGCGGTGTACCTGGTGGGACGGCATCGCATCAAGGGCGGCGAAAGCCGTGTCTTCGAGGCCCATGGCCCCAACGGACAACGCTTTACCCTCACCGAACCGTGGTCCCTGCTGCTGCTCGACGATGCGCGGGTGATCCATGAAACCACCCCGATCCAGCCTCAGGAGGCCGACGAGCTGGGGTGGCGCGACACGTTGGTGCTGACGTGCCGCGCCGGGGGCTTCCAGGGCGACTGAGCGCCCCTGCTTACATACGTTCGAAGATGGCGGCGATGCCTTGTCCGCCGCCGATGCACATGGTCACCAGCGCGTAGCGGCCGTTGATGCGCTGGAGCTCGTGTAGGGCCTTGACGGTGATCAGCGCGCCCGTGGCGCCAATGGGGTGTCCCAGCGAAATGCCGGAACCGTTTGGGTTGACCTTGGCCGGGTCCAGTCCCAGCCCCTTGGTCACGGCGCAGGCCTGGGCGGCAAAGGCCTCGTTGGCCTCGATCACGTCCAGGTCGTTCACGCTCAGGCCGGTGCGTTTGAGCACTGCCTGCGTGGCAGAGATCGGGCCCACGCCCATGATCTTTGGGTCCAGACCGGTGTGTGCGTAGCCCACCAGGCGGGCCATGGGCGCCAGCCCACGGGCCTTGGCCGCACCGGCCTCCATCAGCACCACGGCAGCGGCCGCGTCGTTGATCCCGCTGGCGTTGCCGGCCGTCACCGTGCCGTTTTCCTTCAGGAATACCGGCTTGAGCTTGGCCATGTCGGCCAGGGTGCAGCCGGGGCGGAAGTGCTCATCGGTGTCGTAGGCCACCTCGCCCTTGCGGCTCTTGAGCATCACCGGCACGATCTGGTCCTTGAAGCGGCCTTCCTGCGTCGCACGCTCGGCGCGGTTGTGGCTTTCCACGGCCAGTTCATCCTGCATCTCACGGGTGATGCCGAACTGTGCGGCCACGTTCTCGGCGGTCACGCCCATGTGGATGTTATGGAAGGGGTCATGCAGGGCTCCGACCATCATGTCGATCAGCTTGGTGTCACCCATGCGGGAGCCGAAGCGGCTGGTGAGGCTGGCGTAGGGTGCGCGGCTCATGTTCTCGGCACCGGCGCCGATGGCCACGTCGCAGTCGCCGAGCATGATGGCCTGGCTGGCCGAGACGATGGCCTGCAGACCGGAGCCGCACAGGCGATTGACGTTGAAGGCGGGGGTGGTCTCGGGACAGCCGCCGTTCATGGCGGCCACGCGCGAGAGGTACATGTCCCTGGGCTCGGTGTTGACGACGTGGCCGAAGACGACATGGCCCACATCCTTGCCTTCAACCTGGGCACGGGCCAGGGCTTCGCGCACCACGAGGGCGCCGAGTTCGGTGGTGGGGGTGTCCTTGAGGCTGCCGCCAAAGGTACCGATGGCGGTGCGCACACCGCTGACGACGACGACTTCTCTGCTCATGATGGGTTCCTTGTGCCTGTGGGGTGGGATGGTTCCAACGCCATCTTAGCGGCATGCGCGGCGCCTTCAACCGGGCAGGCGGGCCAGCACCGTCAGGCGATCGGGCCGGGCCGTCTCGAAGCGGGTCAGGAACACCTCGCCCATGGCCGGGAACACGCCGGTGAGTGTGGTGATGTTGACCTGGTGGGTGACCAGCATCCAGTTTTCTGGCGCGCACAGGGAGGCAACCCGTTGCAGCACTTCCCGGGTCTGGGCGTCCGCTTTGCCTTGACCCTGAAAGAACGAGTTGAGCGCCGGCCAGACCCGATGGGGCGGATAGTGCGGATCGAAGGCCAGACGCGCGGTGTCGGTGCAGCGGCACCAGGCGCTGCTGTAGACCGCGCTGAGCCGCACACCCCGCTCCTGGAAGCGTTCGCCCAGCCGTCGCGAGGCTTCGCGGCCGGCTTCGCTCAGGTTGCGTTGGGTGCGGCAGTCGTCGAGCCGGAAGCCGGGTGGGTCGCCCACACCGGGAACGGTGGCGGCGTGGCGCATCAGCAGCACGCAGCCGCCTTCGCGGGCCAGCGTCCAGAAGGTGTCGTCGTCCCGCGCGGGTACCGTCACGCCGGGGGTGGCCTGTACCCAACCTGCGGGGGCCGATACCAGCGCGGCCGCACCAGCCAGCCATCTCAGATGCTGGCGCCGGTGGGTCGGGCCCGTCGCCACGGCTCAATCCCTCACATCGGCCACGGGGTGGTCGCCGAAGTCCGGTCGGGCCAGGTAGCTGAGCACATGGCGGGCAGCTGCTTCGGGTGAAGCCAGCAGACCCTGCGCCTTGAGGTCGACGAAGCGGTCGAGGTCGGGGAAGGCCTCCGGGTCGCCAGCGCGCAGGTGGGTTTGCATGTCGGTGTCGATCACGCCCGGCGCCAGCGACACGATGCGCGCGCCGTGTGGCCGGTGTGCCTCGTCGAGCGCGGTGCAACGGCTGAAATGGTCCAGACCCGCCTTGGCGGCACAGTAGGGGGCCTGCCCCGCCATGGGGCGGCGCCCCAGACCAGAGGAGATGTTGAGCACCTTGCGCCGCCCTTCCCAGCCTTGTGCCGCCCATGTGCCCGTCGCTCTGAGGAAGGACGCGGTGAGCATCATGGGGGCTTCGAGGCCGACCCGCAGGGCCCGGGCCAGCTCATGGGCCAGGCAGTCGTCGATGGGGCCGATGCGGGGAATGACCCCGGCGTTGTTGATCAGGGTGGCGCTGGACAGGCTGGGGGTGTGCAGGCTGTGCAGCCAGCGCTCGAGGCGGTCGGCGGCCTCGGCGGTGTCCGCCAGGTCCTGCGCCCATTGCTCCAGGTGCACGCCGTGAGCCATGGCCTGATGGCCCAGGTCGTCGCTGGTGTGGCGGGAGATGCACAGCAGCAGACTGTCCGGGGACAGGAGCTGGTGCGCCATGGCCTGCCCCAGGCCGCGAGACGCCCCGGTCAGGATGGTCAGATGCCGTGGAGGGTTCACTGGGTTGGCTCCGTCGTCGTGTCCAAAACATTGTGCATCACGTGCCTGTCCCCTGCTGACCCATAATCGAAACCCCCATGTGGATCGACAGCCATTGCCATCTCGACGCTCCGGAGTGGACCGACTCCGAGCGCTGGCGCGTGCGCGAAGCGGCTCGGATGGCTGGTGTTCGCCTGTGTGTGTTGCCTGCCGTCGAGCGCGCGAACTGGGACACGGTGCGCGACTGGGCCCATCGCACCGGCGATGCCTATGCGCTCGGCATCCACCCGCTGTACGTGCCCCAGGCCGATGAGGCCGATCTGCAGGCCCTGGACGAGCGGCTGGCCGGGGCCGTGGCCGACGAGCGGCTGGTCGCCGTGGGCGAGATCGGGCTCGATTTCTTCGTGCCGGCGCTGTGCGAGCCCGAGATGCGTGACAAGCAGCACCGCTTCTACCGGGCTCAGTTGTGGCTGGCGCAGCGCCACGGCCTGCCGGTGATCCTGCACGTGCGCCGTTC
>JAUVXK010000130.1 GCA_030603635.1 Burkholderiales bacterium
GGTATCCGATTTCGCCCTCATGTTCAGTCCGCGCGACTACCTGCTGTTGGCTATCTGGGGCATTTTGCTGGTGGGCAGCCTGTCTGGCGGGTCACTGGCCAAAGGCATTTTCGCCGGGGCCCTCGGGGTGCTCATATCCACCGTGGGCCTGGACCCGCTCACCGCCGAACCCCGACTGACTTTTGGTCAACTGCAGCTGACTGCGGGTATCAACTACATCGCGGCCATGATTGGGTTCTTCGGCATTGCTGAAATCCTTGTGCAGCTGCACTACCTGCACATGAAGAGCGTCAAGCAGAAGGTGGACAAGATCATTCCCTCCTGGGCCATGGTCAAGAAATACCTGCCGCTGTCGCTGCGCACTTCCACCATTGGCGTCGGCATAGGTGCTTTGCCCGGTGCAGGGGGGGACATTGCTGCCCTGATGGCCTACGACCACGCCAAGCGGACGGTCAAGAACCCTTCGCGCCCATTTGGTAGCGGGGCGCAGGAGGGACTCGTAGCCGCCGAAACTGCCAACAATGCGGCCGTCGGTGGCGCTCACATTCCCATGATGACCCTGGGCATTCCAGGCGACGCCGTTACGGCTGTGATCATTGGTGCGTTGTACATCCATGGCCTGAAGCCTGGGCCGATGCTCATGATCGAAACCCCGCATCTGTTCTGGTTCATCGTCGGGGCGCTGGTGTTGGCGAACTGCTTCATGCTGGTCTTCGGTTTGACCGGTATCAAGCTCTTTGCCAAAGTGGTGGAGACCCCCAAGTCCGTGCTGCTGCCGTTGATTCTGGTGCTTTCCTCGGTGGGGGCGTACTCCATCAACAACAACATCGTGGACGTGTACTGGATGCTGGGTTTTGGCGTGCTGGGTTACTTCCTGAAGATGTACGGCTTCCAGGTGGGGCCTGTCATTCTCGGGATGATTCTTGGGCCGTTGATGGACCGCAGTTATCGACAGGCCATGCTGTCCACGGGTGAGGATTTGACGTTGTTCGTCAGCGAGTTTTTCACCTCTCCGCTGTCTGCAGGAATCATTGCTGCGCTGACCTTGACGTTGCTCAGTCAGACCCGACTCTGGAAGCGAATCTTCAAAAGGCCTTGAGATGGGCAGGGTAAAGCGCGCAGTCGCCATCGAACGGCGTGTTCATGTTGAACCGCCCCGGAGCGATTCAGCCAGTGCCTACCTGCTCAACTGACCTTGCCCCTGAAAAACGAATCCCTTGCTGAGTGTTTCAATACAGGCAAGGAGAGATGGAATGACGAAGACGGTAAGGTCGCGCTACACACTGGAGTTCAAGCAAGAGGCGGTGCGGCTGGTGCAATCTGGGCAGAGCATGGTGGCGGTCTCGCGCAGCCTTGGCATTGTTGAGCAGACGTTGTTCAACTGGGTCAAGGCCAGCCGAGAGGGTCGGCTCACAGGGGCGGACAGCAAGCCGGTGAGCGCCGAGCAAATGGAAATCAGCAGGCTTCGTGCAGAGTTGGCCCGTGTCAAGATGGAGCGCGACATCTTAAAAAAGGCCACGGCGTACTTCGCGAAAGAGTCGCTGTGAAGTACGCCTTTATCCAGCGACAGCGCAGCCGCTGGCCGGTTTCGGTGATGTGCGAGGTGCTGGGCGTGAGCCCAGGTGGCTATCACCAGCATTTCACGCGCAAAGCACAAGGCAGTGAGCGCAGCCGTTTGAGCGACGATGCACTGCAGGTGCACATCAGGGCCATCCATGCCGAGAGTAAAGGCAGCTACGGCTGGCCACGGGTGTGGAAGGAACTGTTGGCCCGAGGCATTCGCGTGGGCAAGGACCGTGTACGCAAGCTCATGCAGCAGCACGGTATCAAGGCTCGCGCCAAGTGGCGGTTCAAGGCCACCACCAACAGCCGGCACGACCTGCCCGTAGCGCCCAATCTGCTGGAGCGCCGATTCAACGTAGCCACGCCCGACTAGGTTTGGGCAGGGGACATCACCTATATCGCCACCGACGAAGGTTGGTTGTACCTGGCCGTGGTCATCGACCTGTTCAGCCGCCAGGTGGTGGGCTGGGGCCTGGGTGAACGCATGACGCGGCAGTTGGTCATGGATGCCCTGCGCATGGCGTGGTTCCGCCGTTGCCCACCCAAGAATGCGGCTCTCATTTTTCACAGCGACCGTGGCAGCCAGGGCGGATTCAACCGGTCGTCGCAACACCTTCAATCAGGAGGTGTTTATGGGGCGACCCGCAGGATGGATGAAGAAGTTAACTGGAAGGGACGCGATGCGATCCCCAGGGGCACCATCGCATAGACGAGAAGTGGAGCGACAGTTCTGGGCTCAGGTTGCAACTGGCATCACGAGTGAGAAGGCAGCCGAGGCCGTAGGCGTGTCGCAGGCTGTGGGATCCCGCTGGTTCCGGCATCGTGGCGGCATGCCTTTGTTCATGTCGAAACCCGTATCAGATAGGTATCTGTCGCTCACGGAGCGAGAAGAGATCGGAATCCTGCGAGCTCAAGATCTTGGTGTACGCGAGATCGCCCGCCGCCTTGGTCGCAGCCCATCGACCGTATCTCGGGAGCTGACTCGCAACGCTGCAACCCGCGGGGGCAAGCTCGAGTACCGTGCGTCGGTTGCGCAGTGGAAGTCGGAGCTTCTGGCCAGACGCCCCAAGCCTGCAAAGCTCGCGACGAATCCACGGCTGCGCGAATACGTCCAAGAGCGCCTGGAGGGTTCAATCCACGATGCTCGAGGGCGTGAAGTCTCAGGCCCCCGCCAGACGCCGTTCATTGGCCGCAACAAACCTCACCGCGGCGATCGCAAGTGGGTCAATGGCTGGTCGCCAGAGCAGATTGCCAACCGATTGCGGCTCGACTTCCCTGATGATCCCTCCATGCGCATCTCGCACGAAGCCATCTACCAGGCCCTGTACATCCAGGGACGAGGCGCCCTCAAGCGCGAGCTGGTGAGCTATCTGCGCACTGGGCGTGCCTTACGCACCCCTCGAGCCAGGTCTCAGGCCAAAGCATGGGCACATGTCAGTGAAGAGGTAATGATCTCCAGCCGCCCACCTGAGATAGAGGATCGTGCTGTACCGGGTCACTGGGAGGGCGACTTGATCATCGGTCTGGACAGGTCGGCCATTGGGACGCTGGTGGAACGGACGAGCCGCTTCACCATGCTCGTACATCTCCCAAGGGAGGCCGGCTATGGCCAGATTCATCGATCCAAGAACGGTCCCTCGCTGGCAGGATACGGAGCTATCACCATGGCCAATGCTCTGAAGAAGGCAGTCACCAAGCTGCCGACCCATCTGTGGCAATCGTTGACATGGGATCGTGGCAAGGAGCTGTCTGACCACGCTCGCTTCACCGTCGAATCCGGGGTGCAGGTGTTCTTTGCAGACCCCCACAGCCCATGGCAACGCGGCACGAACGAGAACACGAATGGGCTGCTGCGCCAATACTTCCCCAAGGGCACCGACCTATCGCGATGGAATGATCAAGAGCTTCAAGCGGTGGCGCTGACCCTCAACAACAGGCCGCGCAAAACGTTGGGCTGGAAGACGCCGGCAGAAGCGCTGAACGAGTACCTAGAATCTGCCGCTTAACCCGGTGTTGCGACGACCGGTTGAATCCGCCCAGTATTGCAGCAGCGATTTCCAGAACCTGCTCAAGGGCTACGGCATGCGAAGTTCCATGAGCCGAAAAGGCGACTGCTGGGACAATGCGTGCAGCGAAACCCTGTTGGGCTCACTCAAGGTGGAACGGTTGCATGGCATGCGGTTTGAATCCCGCCGTGCAGCCAAAGACGAAACCATTGACTGGCTTCTCTGGTACAACAGTCGCAGACTGCATTCGACGCTGGGTTACATCAGCCCCATGCAATACGAGCAACGCTGGCTCGCGGCACAGCCGAAAACAGCGAACATGTGACTCGGTTATGGGTTTCACATTTCGAGGGCAAGGTCAGGTGGGTTTGAGGCAAAGAAAAGGCTCTCTTATGTGGAGAGCCTAGACTTGTTGGCGGAAGAGGAGGGATTCGAACCCTCGATACGGTAGAAACCGTATACCGGATTTCGAGTCCGGCGCATTCGACCACTCTGCCACCCTTCCGCGTGTCGAAGCTCGCATTCTAGCTCATTCGGCGTCGCGCAAAACCTGCAAAGCGGCATCCAGATCGGCGGGTGTCGTGCCATCGGTTGCGGCAGCCTGGGCGTGAAGGTCGGCGCAAGCCGTCCAGCCCTGGGCCTTCAGGCGGGCGATGGTCTGGCCGGCGTCCTTGGGCGACGCGTAGCCGGCGCTTTGCAGCAGCACATGGCCTTTGGCGTCGGCCAGCTTGAAGTAGAACAGACCATCCTTTTCGCGGTATTGCTTGAAGGTGGGCAGCGCCACCTTTTCGGTTTTGGCGGCCTGCGGTTGGTGGCTCGTCTGCAATGGGCGTAGGCCCACGGCATGGCGCAAGCGGGCGGTGAAGGGCGTGGCCACGGCGCGGGCCTTCAACGCGCCTGCCCGCAGGATGGATTCCACCTGTTCCGGGTGGGCCATCAGCTTGTCGTAGGTGGCGCGCATGGGGGCGACTTCGCGGTCGATGCGCTCGAACAGCATCTGCTTGGCATCACCCCAGGCGATGCCATCCGCGTAGGCCCGGGCCAGTGTCGCGGTTTCTTCCGGGGTGGCGAAAGCCTGGTAGATCTGGAACAGCGCCGAACCTTCGGTCTGCTTGGGTTCGCCAGGGGCCTTCGAGTCGGTGACGATGCCCATGATGAGCTTGCGCAATTGTTCGGGCGGAGCGAACAGCGGAATCACGTTGTCGTAGCTCTTGCTCATCTTGCGGCCGTCCAGGCCGGGCAGGGTGGCCACGCTGTCCTCGATCACCGCCTCGGGCAGGGTGAAATGCTCGCCGTAGAGGTGGTTGAAGCTGCTGCCCATGTCGCGCGCCATCTCGATGTGTTGCACCTGGTCGCGCCCCACCGGCACCTGGTGAGCGTTGAACATGAGGATGTCGGCCGCCATCAGCACCGGGTAGATGAACAGGCCGGTGGTCACGCCTTCGTCGGGCTCTGCGCTGGCCGCGGCATTCTTGTCCAGCATGGCCTTGTAGGCGTGGGCGCGGTTGAGCAGGCCCTTGCCGCAGACGCAGGCCAGAAACCACGTGAGTTCCGGAATTTCAGGGATGTCGGACTGGCGGTAGAACGTCACACGGTCAGGGTCCAGGCCGCAGGCGATCCAGGTGGCCGCAATCTCCAGCGTGGAGCGTTGCAGCCGTGCCGGGTCCTGGGTGGAGATCATGGCGTGGTAGTCGGCCAGGAACAGGAAACTGTCCACTTCGGGCTGGCGGCTGGCGCGCACGGTGGGGCGGATCGCCCCCACGTAGTTGCCAAGATGGGGGGTGCCGGAGGGCTTGATGCCGGTCAGTACGCGAACGTGTGTCATGGGCAAAGAGGAAAGTCGGTTCAGAACAGCACCCAGCGGATGGGGCTCAGCAGCAGTTCGATCACCCCAGCCGTGAGGTTCATCAGCGGGCGCAGCCAGTAGGTACCCAGAATGCCGGTGAACAGCAGGGCCAGGACGACGAAGAAGCCAAACGGTTCGATGCGCGAGACCGTCATGGCCTGACGCAGGGGCAGCAAACCCACCAGAATGCGCCCGCCATCCAGCGGGGGGAGGGGAAACATGTTCAGGGCAAACAGCACCAGGTTCACCAGCAGGCCGGCGCGCGCCATCTCCAGGAAGAAACGCTCCTCCACGCCCATGACCACCAGCAAATAGCTGAAAAGCACCCAGAAGACGGCCATGACCACATTGGCGCCCGGTCCCGCAAGGGCGACCCAGATCATGTCGCGCTTGGGGTGACGCAACTGCCCGAAATTCACCGGTACCGGTTTGGCGTAGCCGAACAGGAAGGCCCCGCTGGTGGCGAACAGCAGCAGCAACGGCATGGCGATGGTGCCCAACGGGTCGATGTGCTTGAGGGGGTTGAGCGTGATGCGGCCCAGCATCCAGGCCGTGTTGTCGCCGAAATGACGCGCGGCATAGCCGTGCGCGGCCTCGTGCACGGTGATGGCGAACAGGACCGGGATGGCGTAGATCGCCACGGTTTGCATGATGGAAGCGAAGTCCATGGGCGTATTCTCTCAGGTGGCCGTCACAGGCCGAGCGCCGCCAGGGGGCCGGCCCCCTCGCGCAGGACTTCGGGGCCCCCGCCGGTGCCCATGGGCGTGAGGTCCAGCACCGTGGTGGGTTCCAACGGGCAGGCGCCGGCGTCGATGACGGCGGCCAGATCGTGCTCGAAGCGCTCACGGATGTCGTGCGCGTCGTTCAGGGGGTCGGTTTCACCCGGTGGGATGAGTGTGGTGGCCAGCAGCGGGGCACCGTGCAGGGCCAGCAGATCCTGCAGCGCCTTGTGGTCGGGCACCCGCAGGCCGATGGTCTTGCGCGACGGGTGGCTGACGCGGCGGGGCACTTCCTTGCTGGCTTCCAGGACGAAGGTATAGGCGCCCGGGGTGCCCAGCTTCAGTAGCCGGTACTGCCGGTTGTCCACCCGGGCGTATTGGGAGAGTTCGC
>JAUVXK010000072.1 GCA_030603635.1 Burkholderiales bacterium
CCCACAGCGAGGGGTAGTCACCTCGGTGCTCCTGCACCATGCGCACGGCGCGCTCGCGAACCTCGGGTGAGAACTTGTTTGACTTTGTCATGGCTCCATCTTCTCAGACGTTGGAGCCTCCTCAATTCCCGGGGCGGTTCAGGTGGTGGATGGCGGGGTGTCTGATCACATGCTGGCCATGATTCCAGGTCGTCCTGGCAAGGCGCCCATAATGAGAGATGATGTCGGGGACCACGAGTGACCTATACACTGCGCACATGCAGATTGACGCCCTCATCTTTGATGCCGACGGTACGCTAGTGGATAGCGAGGTGCCTGGGCTAGACGTGATCCATGAGCTGGCGAACGAGCATGGTCTTCCGTTGGACAGAGAGGTCGTGCACAGCCGTTTCAGAGGCATGCGCATGGCCGATGTGGTCGCCCACATTGCGGCAGGGTTGGGGGAAGGCCATAGCTTTCACGAACCATTCACGCGTCTGGTTCGAAGGCGGCAGGCTGAACGTTTCAAGCGGGGTCTGATGCCCATGTCGGGCGCCGTACAGCTATTGCAGAACCTCACTGTCCCATTTTGTGTTGCCACCAATGGCCCGCTGGAAAAGGTGACCCTTACGCTCTCTTTATGTGGCCTTGATGTTTTTTTGAAGGATCGGGTGTTCTCTGCCTATGAGGTGGGGTCATTCAAGCCTGAGCCGGGCTTGTTTCTGCATGCAGCAAATGCGCTGAGGGTTCATCCTTCTCGTTGCGCTGTGGTGGAAGACAGCCATATCGGAGTGGAAGCGGGATTGGCGGCAGGAATGCACGTATTTGCGCTGATGCCCCGATCCGAGACCATGGCAGAATGGACTGATCGTGTCGTGTGCATTGAGGGTCTTGATGCCGTCGGCGCGTATCTGCAGCGCATGAAATTGGCGTCAGTTTAAAGCAATTGACGCATGCTTCGGGCAGTGTCCTGCAGTACCGGTAGCACGCGTTTCACGGCGGACTCTGCGCTTTCATGGTTCATGGGCATGGAGACGCTCATGGCGCCAAGCACCTGCCCCTTGTGATCGTAAACTGGCACTGCTATGCCTCGGTAATTCATCTCAAGCTGTTGCTCGGATAGGTACCACCCTTGTTGCCTAGCGATGGCCAAGCGTTGGCGTAACTCATGGGGGTCGATCACGCTGAAAGAAGTGAATGGCCTGAGCGTGACTGATGCCATCCAGGCATCCAATGCCGGTTCTTCCATCAAACTGAGCATCATCATGCCAGCAGCTGTCACATGGGCCTGAACGCGGGAGCCCAATATATAGCCCGTGTTCATGTGGCGATGTGTACCGCTGCGTGCGATGTAGACCGTATCGTGATGGTCGAGAACGGCCATGTAGGCTGTTTCGCCAGTGCCAGCGGTCACCCGCTGCAGATAGGGTTGAACCGCATTGGGGAGGCGGGCAGACTCCAGGTAGGCCTGACCCAACCGCAGAATGCGTGGCGCCAGCCAGAACAACTTGCCGTCTGTGGCCGCATATCCGAGATGTACCAGAGTGAGAAGATGGCGTCGAGCTGCCGTACGGGTCAATCCACACCGTTGCCCTGCCTGACTAGCTGTCAGGCGAGAATGCACTGAGTCAAACGCCTCAATGATTGACAGGCCTTTTTCCAGTCCGGCGATCCAGTCTCTGCGAAGCAATTCGTGGTTCATTTAGACGCTGTTCAATGCGGTCCTGAGGCGGAGGGTGTTGGGCAGCGGGACCGACAGTCGGAGCACGTCTTCAGCCAGCCACAGGGCCGACTTCCGTCCCCTTTCGGCGACAAATGGCAAAGGCATTTGCACGTAGTCGTCGTTGAAAACCTCGAAGCTGTAGTCGCCTCGGTAGCCGAGTTGATCAAGCTTGAGGACCAGTTGCACCAATTGTTCGCTGTGGACCCCTTCGCCGGGGAACACCCGGAAGGTACGCGCGGTAGTCATGCGTTCTTCCAAGGTCTTGGTTTCCTGCCACATGAAGTCGGCCAGTTGCACCAGAAAAATCTTGTCCGGTTGCAGGTAGTCGATTTCATCGAGCGAGGTCTCTGCGGCAAAAATGTGGAAGGCGTCAATCCCCAGGCCGAGATTGGGGCAATCGGCGCGGGTGACCACATCCCAAGCGGTGGTGAATTCGTTGACGGTGCGCCCCCAGGACAGAGCTTCGTAGGCGATCTTGATGCCGTAGGGAATGGCCAGCATGGCCAGCTTGCGCAGGTCGCGAGCAATATGGTCCAAGTTGTCGCTGGAGTGCCGGGAGGTTGACGAACAAACCAGTAGCACATCACAGTCCAGTGCGGCGCACATTTCCAGCATCATCTTGGCAATGTCCACCTTGTAGTGGTGCAGGTGGCCACTCAGGCCTTCGAAGTCGCGCAGTACCTGAAAGCCGGTGCCCCGCAGTCCGCTGGCTTGCACCGCCTTGACGGCTGCTCTCCAGCCGTCAGGGTGGCCTGCCAAGTCGCTGGCCTTGAGCATGACCTGGCTAAATCCGGCATCTCTCATCGCCTCCAGTTTGGCTTCAAGCGGACCTGCCAAGGTGATGGTGTCCATGCCAAAAGTGGCGATGGTTTTGTCAACAGGGTGGCTGCGACTCATGCTCAAGCTCCTGGCGCATCACTGTGGACAAGCTCAAACACCACGGATCCGAGATAGGTTTTGGTAATGGCTCCGCGTGCCTCAGTGTGTGCGGCCTCGGTTTCTACAAACTCTACTCCCAAAGCACGGAATGCCCGTACGGCGGCCAGTACGTCCGGCACACCCAGGCCGATACGTTGAAGCCGTTCGGTGGCATCGTACACATTGGGCTCCGGCTCGATCAATTGCAGCATGAAGCGGTTGGCCGGGGCCAAAGCCGGTGTACGTAGCAGCTTGCCCTTGGGCATGATGCCGTAGCGTTCCTCGTCAGGAATCAACTGGGTGCCGAACAGTTCGGTGTAGAACTCGATCCAGTCGTAGCTGCGGTCGGCGCCGATGTACTGGACGATGCCAAAGAAGTGGATGCCAGCGGTCGCGGGCGGATACTGGTCAACCGTAGGAATCGGCACAAAGTCGACGTCGTAAATCGAGAATTCTTTGTAGCGGTCCACGAAATAGATGCGGCTGCCGCCCGCTCCGTGGATGGCGGGAATGTTGAGCTCCATCACCTCGGCATGTGTGGGTACTTCCCAGGCGCCGCGCTCCAGCACGTAGCCGTAGGCGGCACGGGCGTCGCGCACCCGCAGGGCGACGGCCGAAATACTGGGTACTTCGCTGCCATGGCTGGCGGCGCGTGCCTCGTCCGGGTGGGCATTGACCACGATGTTCATGTCGCCCTGGCGATACAGCAGCACCTCCCGCGAGCGGTGGCGCGCGATGGGCCGGAAACCCATCATCTCCAAAACCTGGCCCAGCGCCTGGGGCTTGCTGGTGGCGTATTCAATGAACTCCATCCCGTCCAGCCCGATGGGGTTGGAGGCATCACTGAAGGACGCCTGCAGGGGCTCGCGAGAGACGGCGGTCTTGGTCAGGAAGTCGCTCATGAATACCTCATTTCAGTAACTCAGACGGGCCAGAGAACGCAGATGTTCAGCGGTGGTGGTTGGGTAGCCAAAGAACTCCAGGTAGGCGGGAATCTGCTCGAACAGCATATCCGAGCCCACCTGGATGCGGCAACCACGTGCCTGCGCAGCGGTCAGGAACGCCGTCATCTCTGTGCGCATCACCACCTCGCCCACAAAAGTGTCGGATGACAGGCGGTCCATGTCGATCGGCAGCGGATCGCCTTCGTTCATGCCCAGCGGCGTGGCGTTCACCACCAGGTCGTAGCCTTGCGGATCTTTGGTGTGCAGCTTCAGTGCAATGCTCGGGTACTGGGATTTCAGGCGCGCTCCCAACCGTTCGGCGGAGGCGGTGTTCACATCGAACAGGCCCATGGTGCCAAGACCGGAAGCGGCCAAAGAAGCAGCAATCGCGCTGCCCACACCACCGCTGCCTACCACCAGAGCACGGGCCCCTTTCAAGTCCAGGCCTTTGCGCTGCACGCCTCGCACAAAGCCTTCGCCGTCGAACAGATCGCCCACCAGGCGCCCGTCGGCGGTGCGTTTCACGGCGTTGCAGGCGCCGGCCACCCGCACCGTGGGGGTCACTTCATCCAGCAGGTCGACCGTGATCATTTTGTGAGGCATGGTGATGAGGGCACCGCGGATGTTCTCCAGGGTGAACACGCTGCGCAACAGGTCGGGGTAGGTTTCGGGCTTGCTGCCCATGGGCACCACCACCGCGTTGATGCCAGATGCCTCGAAATACGGGTTGTAGATCATCGGCGCCTTGAAGCTATGGGTGGGATAACCAATGTGGGCGATGATTTCGGTGTGGCCGTTGATCATGAGGAAGCAGTAAGCGTTGTACGGTTGTTGTATCTGTATGGTCTTCGAAATGGGCGGAATAGCGGTCAGAGATGAGTTTTAAATTGAGCGAAAATCGCTCAAAAATGTGCGTTCAACGTTCATATAACGGGTAAACCCGAAGTGACTTCACTTGTGTTTTAGTCGCGCCCCCATAACTCCGCAGGTTGCAATGAGTGCAATTCCTATGATCGTCCAGACATCTGGCGTATGACCAAATACCATCCACCCTGCAAGGGTGGCGAAGGCGATCTGGGCATACATATAGGGAGTGAGCCGGGAAGCTGGGGCGTTGTTGTAGGCCTGGATCAGCAGGTAATGCCCGAGTGAGCCGAAAACACCCAGTAAGGCCGCCAGTGCCCAGAGCATTGGGTCAGCCATTGGGGCCCAGGCCCATGGAAGAATCATTGTGCATCCCGCAAGACCAATGAGGCCTGTGTAAAAGTGCATGGAGCCTGGGTCTTCCGTTTTCACCATGAAGCTGGTCAGGATTTGGTAGCCGGCGTTGATGAATACCAGAACGAAGGGAAGTAGCAATGCGCCGTGAAAGTCGCTCCCCTGGGGACGTATGACGATGAGTGCTCCCAGCATGCCCAGACCAACAAGGACCCAGGTGGTGGCCGATACGTGCTCACGCAACATGAGGGCTGCCAGCAGGGTGACCACCAGAGGGATGAGCATCATGATGGCGGTGAATTCACCCACGGGTATGTGCTGCAAGGCCATGAAGGCTGTGGCGCTAGAAAGCAACATCAGTAAGCCCCGACCAAGTTGCTGGATGGGTGAGTGCATCTGCAGTAGTTTCAGTCCTTGCTGCGGCCAGAGCAGAGCGGTCGTCATGACGGTCTGGACCACGTAGCGCATCCAGACGGCCATGATCACCGGAACCAGAGGGCCGACATATTGAGACGTTGTGTCTAGCAGTGCAAAGCAGAGGGTGGCGCAGACGACAAGGGCGATGCCTTTGAGGTGGTGGATAGGCATTTTCAGCCTTTGCCGAGTGGCGGGCGCCCAAACAAGCTGGACGATGAGCTCATTGGGCCTAGTTCGGCAGCAGTGTTCAGCAGGAGCGGGGCCAATTGGTGCAATTTTTCTGGTGTAAGGCGCTGACGCGGGCCCGCTATGCTAATGACACCAATTGCCTCTCTTTTACGGAAGACTGGTGCTGCAATGGCAGTCATACCTGGGGCAAACACTTCGTCTATCAAGGCATAACCGCGCACGCGTGCAGCATGGAGATAGCCGAGCAAGGCCTTGACCGTTACAGGGGCCTTGGGGCCATAGTCTTTTGGTTTTCCAAAGCCTTGCTGCGTCACCAAGGTAAGGGCTTCCTCGTCGCTCATGGTTAGCAGCCAAGCATGGCCAGACGCTGTACAGGACAACCTTGCAGCCATGCCCATATCGGGGTCGTAACGTAACCCCTGGCGCGTGCCCTGTGCCTTTGCTACCCAAACGAGCTGCTCTCCATCCACGATGGACAGGCGAACCAGTTCGCCAGATGACTGGGCAAGCCGGTCCAAGAGAGGTTCTGCGATGTCGACGATGCCGGAGCGGCTCAGGTAACCCAGACCCATTGAAACAATTTTGGTGGTGAGGGCATAGTCACCCTGTTTTCGGGTTTGCCTTACATACCCACGTTGCTGGAGCTCTGTTAACAGGCGGTGGCAGGTACCTAGAGGTATGTCGAGCTCAGTTGCCATAGAAAACAGCGGTAGACCATCTGGGTGCTCTGCCAAATGCTCCAGCAAGGAGAGACCACGATCAAGAGCAAGGCTCATAGAAAATCCATAATGTGAAATAAACTTCCATTTTAGAAAGACTTTCCTTAGTCTCGCACAAAAATCTTATCCGCGTGCACGCTAGCCCTTTTCAGACACAAACCAAGGAGATTGTTTCTATGGCGTTTGATACAGCGGATGCGGACCGAAAGGCCGTTGGATTTTCATGAGAAGCGTCATTCACGTGCTCAATGGTCCCAACCTGAACTTGTTGGGTGCAAGGGAGCCTCATCTTTACGGGCACACCTCATTGGCCGATGTGGAAGCCCTGTGTCAGCGGGTGGCAGATTCACTGGGACTGGATTGTCTGTTTCGACAGTCAAACCACGAGGGCGTTCTGGTGGATTGGGTCCAAGAGGCTCGCGAGCAGGCCGCGGCGATCGTCATCAACCCAGCGGGGCTGTCATTTCGCTCCATCCCGCTGCTCGATGCGGTCAAGACTTTTGACGGCCCACTCGTCGAGGTCCATATCACCAACATTCATCGCCGTGATGCGATTTACCAGCACTCACTCATTTCGCTGGCGGCTACGGGTGTGATCTGCGGGTTCGGCCCGTTTGGATACGAAATGGCCATCCGAGCCGTGGCAGAGCGCCTCGTGTCGGCAGCCTGAATTACATACTGAACAACTTTGGAGACCAAAACCATGAAACACTTGATTGATCGCCGTCAGGCATTGCGTGCAGGTTCAGCGCTGGCAGCTGCAACCATCTGGCCAGGTCTAAGTCAGGCTCAGAACGTTCCCACCTTGCGTTTTGCGGCAGTTTTTTCGGATAGGGACATCCGTGCAGACATGATGAAAATGTTTGCCAAAGAGGTGGAAGCCAACTTCAAAATGGAGGTGTTTCTAAATTCAACTCTTTTCCGGCAAGGGACAGAGTTGGTGGCACTCCAGCGCGATAACCTTGAAATGGGCAATATCGGTCCGCAGGACATTGCTCGCCAGGTACCGTCATGGTCGTTGTTGACCTCGGCCTACCTCTTCCGTGACGCCAACCATCTGAATGCCTTTTTTGCAAGTGACATGGGTGGGGAAATGAAGAAGACAGTGGAAGATCAGCTGAAGGTAAAAATCCTAGGGCCGACCTTCTTCGGGACACGCCAGGTTGGCCTCAAGCCCAGGAAAAGAATACAGGTGCCAGCAGATCTGGCAGGAGTGAAGCTCCGCATGCCTCCTGGCGAGGCTTGGCAGTTGTTAGGGCGCTCGCTCGGAGCGAATCCTACACCCATGGCATATGCCGAAACGTACACCGGATTGCAGACAGGTGCCGTGGACGGACAGGACAATCCTTTGCCAAACGTCGAGAACATGAAATTTTACGAGGTGATGACACAAATTGTTCTGACTTCGCATTTGGTGGGGTACGACTTGTTGACTGTGAACCTGAAGGTTTGGCAAAGTATGACGCTGGCCAGGCAGCAAGCGTTCCAAGCCGCTGCCGACAAAGCAATTGCATGGAGTACGGCTGAACACCTGAAACGTGAAGCGGAGTTGGTGGAGCGCTTCAGAGGATTGGGTCTAGACGTGTATACGCCCAACCTGCAGGCGTTCCGGGAGCATGCTCAACGGGTGTACCTAGCGTCACCTGAGGCGAGGAACTGGCCAGCAGGCATGCTTGACAAGATAAACGCTATGGGCTGAACAGGGTTTTCGCATGCCCATCGTAAAGGCCTTCAAGCCAGTGGTTCGTTTGCTGAAAGAGGGCGCCAACGGAGTGGCCGCTATCTTAATGGCGGTCATATTCGTGGCGTTCATCCTACAGATCGTGTTGCGATATGTTTTCAACTGGCCGGTTGGCTGGACCACAGAGGTGTCTCTGGTAGCTTGGCTGTGGTTGATTCTTTGGGGCGCCTCCTTTGTTCTGAGAGACGAAGAGGAAATTCGGATTGACCTCCTGCGTGAGATGTTGGGTGCCAGAACCTGGGCCTGGGCCCATGCGCTGGGCTCCATGAGTGTCGTGGTGCTACTAGGCATGTCGTTACCAGCTGCCTACGACTACATCAGCTTTATGCGGGTCGAGAAAACCTCATATCTTGGGATACGCGTAGATGCATTGTTCTCAATTTACCTCGTGTTTTCGGTAGCAGTGATATTGCGGCACACACGGCGTGTGTGGCACGTGGTGGCGTATGAGGTCCGACGCAGTCTTTCGACTGCGCATTCATCATGAACTTGACAGATCCCTTTTTCCTGGCACTGGCAACTATCGTGGCTATGAGCGTCTTGGGTGTTCCCATTGGACAGGCCATGATCGGTGGATCGGTCTTATACCTATATCTCAAAGGTATGGACATGGGGACTGTGGCAGAGCAATTGCTCAACGGTACCTACGGCAGCTTTCTTCTGCTGGCCATTCCCTTGTTCATTCTGGCAGCCACGTTCATGAGCAGTGGAAGTGTGCTTGACCGCTTGCTGCGCTTTTGCAACGCCTTGGTGGGGCGGTTTCCCGGGGGTTTGGCTCAGGTGAATGTCTTGCAGAGTATTGTGTTTGCGAGCATGTCTGGTTCAGCTCTGGCAGATGCTGCTGGATCGGGCAAGCTGATGCAAGCACTCATGACCCGGGAGGGAAAGTACACCAAAGGGTTTGCAGCAGCATTGACGGCCGTGTCAGCTGTGATCGGTCCCATTTTGCCGCCATCCATTCCTTTGGTTCTATATGCGTTGGTGTCAGGTACATCAATTGGGTACCTGTTCATTGCAGGGGTGGTACCGGGGTTGCTTTTGGGCGTGTTCCAGATGGCTTTGATTTATGCGATGGCCAAAAGGATGAATTTCCCCCTAGAGGAGAAGGTGCCCCTGAGTGAGTTTCCACGCATCACTCGCGAGGCTTTGCCCGCTCTCATGCTGCCAGTGGTGCTTCTGGGTTGTTTGTACAGTGGTGTCACAACTCCCACAGAGGCGGCGGGACTGGCCGCTGCCTATGCACTGCTCATTTCAGTGATCCTCTATCGCAGCATAGGGTGGAGGGATATACATGAGTCCCTGCTGTCCAGTGCCAGAACCAGTATTTCTATTGGAATGTTGATTGCGGGTGCAATGGCGTTCAACTTCGTGATCACAGCAGAGAACATACCGGCAACATTGAGTGTATGGCTGCAAGGGTTTGAATTGTCCCCATTGACCTTTTTGCTGTTGGTGAATGTGATTTTGCTTCTATTTGGGGCCGTTCTGGAGGGCTCTACCATCATCTTGGTCATATTACCTGTATTGTTACCTACGGCGGTAGCATTGGGTATAGACCCTGTCCATTTTGGAGTGATGGCGGTGTTGAACATCATGATTGGGCTGGTGACTCCTCCATATGGGCTGTTGCTGTTCATGATGACCAAAATTGCAGATGTTTCGCTACGGGAGTTGGTTCGAAACGTAGCCCCTTTCCTGATGGCCATGTTTGGCGCGTTGGGTGTAGTCACGTTGTGGCCCGACCTGGTACTTTTTTTTCCGCGACTGGCGGGCTACACAGGTTAGAGTGAAAGTCACTCTCGTTGGAGATAGATAAATGGCATTACAAGGAGCGGCCGCACTGGCCATGTGGTGGGACATGGCGCTGGAGCAGCGGGAAGAGTTCGAGCACTGGCACAGCCACGAGCATTTCCCCGAGCGCTTGGGCGTGGAAGGGTTCATGCGCGCGTCGCGCTGGCTGGTGGAGGACGGCGGTGAACGTGTGTTCGTGCTGTACGAGCTGCGCGACCATGCGGTGCTGTCGTCACCGGCCTACCAGGCGCGGCTGAATGCGCCCACGCCCTGGTCGACGAAGATGATGCCGCACCACCGCAACATGAACCGCGCACAGTGCCGCGTGCTGGCGTCTGCAGGCGGGGTGGTGACGGGCCATGTGTTGACGCTGCGCTTCAGCCCTGGCGATGTGCCCGAGGCAGCGCTGGCGCAGGCCTGGGCCGAGCTGGCCAAAGAGGTGGCGGGCTCGCCAGGCATGGCGGGCCTGCACCTGTTGCGTCACGATGCGCCGCAGATGGCGCAGACCACGGAGCAGCGCATTCGCGGCGGCGACCAGGCACCGGACTGCATCGCCGTGGTCAGTGCCTTTGCATCGAGCGGGCTGGACCGCTTCGAGGCGCGCCTGAAAGACCCGGCGCAGGCTGCTGCGCTGGGCCTGGGCGGAGAGGTGACAGGCATGGCCGGGGAGCGCTACCGCCTGTCGTACTCGGCCATTGCCAAGGACGTGGCGGGCGTCACCCCGGTTTGAGGCCCCCTCGCGTGAGGGCGGCTCAGGCGCTGGCTGGCGCCGCGATCGTGGTGTTGGCCATGAAGTGCTCCGCCGCCATCACCCGCAGGTCGACCGCCACCAGCGGGCGGAAGTCCATCTGGTCAAGCACGTCGCGCTGCAGGTCAATGCCGGGGGCTATCTCGAACAGTTCCACCCCCTGCGGCGTCAGCCGGAAGCTGGCGCGCTCGGTCAGGTAGAGCACCTGCTGCCCGCGCACCAGGCCCTGCGGGCCGCTGAAGGTGATCTGGTCCACCTTCTTCACGAGCTTGCGAACGCCGCCTTGCTGCAGCACGCGCATCTGGCCGTCGCCGGTTTGCAGCTTCACACCCTTGGCGGCCAGCGTGCCGCAGAACACCACCTTACGCGCGTTCTGCGCGATGTCGATGAAGCCGCCGGGGCCCACGGTCACACCGCCCAGGCGTGAGACGTTGACGCTGCCTTCCTCGTCGAACTCGCCGAAGCCGAGGAAGGCGATGTCCAGCCCGCCGCCGCCGTAGAAGTCGAACTGCGTGGCGGCGTCCAGCATGGCCGTGGCGTTGCGCGCGTAGCCGAACAGCACGCCGTCCATCAAGGTGCCGCCGTAGGTGCCGTGTTCAATGGTCTGGTAGATGCGGTGCTGCTCGTTGCGCGCGGCAATCAGCTTGGCCACGGCGTCGGGCACGCCCACGCCGTAGTTGATGACCGGGCGCGCCTTGCCTGTGTTGAACAGTTCCACGGCGGCGCGGCGGGCCACGGCCTGGCGTTCGCTGAAGGCCTCCTGTGAAGCTGCCAGTTCACGTGCGTGGTCTTCGGCCTCGCTGGCGTGTCGAGCTTCGCCGGTGAGTTCGCCGCTGAAGGCCGGGTCGAACGGGATGGCGTAGCTGGTCTGTTGGTACGGGTCCACCACGATGGCGTCCACCCAGGCCGAGGGGATGCGCACCTCGCGCGCCTTGAGTGAGCCCTTGGGCAGGCGTTCCTTGACCTGCACGATCACCTTGCCACCGCTGTTGCGCGCGGCCAGCGCGAGCGACTGGGCGTCAAGATTGGCAGCCTCGTGCTCGAAGCTGATGTTGCCGTCTTCATCGGCGGCACTCGCGCGCACGATGGCCACGTGGATGGGGAAGGGTTTGTAGCGCAGGTACTCGCGCCCGTCGATGTGGATGACCTCGGCCAGATCGTCCTTGGCGGCGTCGTTCATGCGGCCGCCGCCAAAGCGCGGGTCGCACACGGTGCCCAGGCCGACGTGGCTGATGAGGCCGGGCCGTCCCGCGCCGATCTCGCGCATCAACTGGCTGCTCACCCCGCCGGGCAGGATGTAAGCCTCGATCTTGTTGTCCAGCGCAAGCTGCTGCATGGCGGGAGACCACACCCAGTGCCCGCCGATGACGCGTTTGACCAGCCCTTCATGGGCGAAGCAGTTCATGCCCTTGGTCTTCTTGTCGCCAATGCCCAGCGCGTGCATGACCGTGAGGTTGCGTGGCTGTTGCGTGGCCAGGTAGCGTGCCTGCACGGCTTCGAACAGGTAGGTGGCTTCCATCAGGCCGCCACCGCCGCCCATCAGGCCCACGGTGTCACCGTCCTGAATGAGCTGGGCCGCCTCGGCGGCCGTCATGAATTTGCTGTCGCTCATGGCAGGCTCCGTTCAGCGGTGCACGTCGAAGAGGGCTGCGCCCTTCTTCATTGCGCTCTTGGCGATCACGCCACGGTGGATCTCGCTGGTGCCGTCGAAGATGCGGTAGATGCGCGAGTCGCGGTAGTAGCGCTCGATGGGCAGTTCCTTGCAGAATCCCATGCCGCCGAACACCTGCACGGCGCGGTCCACCACGCGGCCCAGCGTCTCGGCAGCGTGCACCTTGACCATGGCGATCTGCTCGCGCGCGTCCAGCCCCTGGTCCAGCATCCAAGCTGCGTGGTAGACCATCCAGCGTGCGGCATTGATCTCGATCACGCTGTCGGCCAGCATCTGCTGCACCATCTGGAATTCGCCAATGCGCTGGCCGAACTGCTTGCGGTCGTTGGCGTAGGCCACCATCATTTCGCACACGTGGCTGGCCTTGCCCACGGCGCGTGCGCCTACCTGCGCCAGGCGCACCACGTTGAGCGCGCCCATGGCCAGCTTGAAGCCCTGGCCCTGTTCGCCCAGCAGGGCGGCGTCTTCCAGTTCCACGTTGTCGAAGAACAGTTCCAGGTGGGGCGTGCCGCGCAGGCCCATCATCTTCTGGTCCTTGCCCACGGTGAAGCCGGGCAGGCCCTTGTCCACCATGAACATGCTGATTTCCTTCTCGCCCGTGCGTGCTGAGACAAGGAAGAAATCGCTCCACTCGCCGTCGCTGATGAAGTGCTTGCTGCCGTTGAGCACCCAACCGTTGGCGGTCTTGCGCGCGGTGGTCTTGATGCCCGCAGCGTCGGAGCCCGCGCCGGATTCGGTGATGGTGATGGCGCAGGTGCGCTTGCCTTCCACGGCGGGCTTGAGCCACCGCTCCACCTGTTCGCCCTTGCAGTGCAGCAGGGGCTCGTAGACGTTGCCGAAAGCGCGGCGGATGAGGATGTCGGTGGTGTGGCCGAACTGTTCTTCACACAGGATGCGGTCCATGTTGGACAGGCCGCCGCCACCCAGCTCGGCGGGCATGTTCATGGCGTACAGGCCGAGCGACTTGGCCTTGTCGTGGATGGCCTGGGCCTTGGCGGGGTCCAGGAAGCCTTTGTCCTCGATCTCGTCTTCCAGTGGCTTGAGTTCTTCGGCAATGAAACGGCGCACCGTCTCGATCATCATCTTCTGTTCGTCGTTCAGGGAAAAGTCCATGGTGTTCTCGCTTGGCAAATGGGGTTGAATGGGCGCGCGGCCGCATGCCGCCCGCGCTGCTGCAGGGTGCTTGTGTTGTGGAGGCGGCGCCGCCCGGGCCAGGGTGGCGCGGGTTGGGCGCTAGGCGCTGCTGAACCAGCGCGCGCCAAAGAAGAAGGGCAGGCGCGAAAGGGTGTCGAAGCGCACGAGCATGTTGGTCACCCTTGCAGGTACGGGCGGCTAGCGGCCAGGCAGGTGGCAGCCCACTCGTCCACGCTCTGGGTTTTTTCGCGTTCCAGGTGCACCACCTCCACGCTGATGGGCAGGTCGGCGGGCAGGGCCTGGAACAGGCCGTGCAGGTCGATGTTGCCTTCGCCCGGCAGCAGCCGTTCGCAGCGCGCGGTGTGGATCATCTGCTCGGTGGTGAAGTGTGTGCCCGCCTCGGCATCGCAGATCTGGGCGTAGTGCAGCAGTTCGCGCGGGATGGCGCGGATGT
>JAUVXK010000151.1 GCA_030603635.1 Burkholderiales bacterium
GTGGTCTACCTGCTGCACGGGCTGGGCATCGCCACCGGCATCGACCTGGACGCGCTGGTGGACGCCGGGGCCTACATCAGCGAGCAGCTGGGGCGGCCCACGGGTTCGCGCGTGGGGCGCGCCTTGCTGGCCAAACGCGTACACTGACGCGCCATGGATCTGCACGTCTGGTTGGCTTATTTTGTCGCGGCCTGGGTGATCGCGATTTCACCCGGTTCCGGCGCCGTGCTCTCGATGACGCACGGCCTGGCCTATGGCGTGCGCCACACCGGCGCCACAATCCTGGGCCTGCAGGCGGGTCTGTCCATCGTGCTGCTGATCGCCGGGGTGGGCGTGGGCGCGCTGCTGGTGGCCTCGGCCACGGCGTTCACGGTGATCAAGGTGCTGGGGGCGGTGTATCTGGTGTGGTTGGGCTGGCGGCAGTGGGTGGCGCCGGTCGTGACCGATGCGGCGCCTTCGGCCACCCAGGCGATGGTGTCGGGCAGCTCCGCCTTGCCACCGGGTTTGCCTTCGGCCCGGCAGCGGTTTCTGCTCGGTTTGTTCACCAACGTCACCAATCCCAAGGGCATCGTGTTCATGGTGGCGGTGTTGCCGCAGTTCATCAGCCCGCACCGGCCGCTGTGGTTGCAATTGCTGATTCTGCTGGTCACTTCTGTGGCGGTCGACTTGGTGGTGATGCACGGCTATGCCTGGCTGGCTTCGCGGGCCCAGCGCTGGCTCGCTTCCGCGCGGGCGCGGCGGGCCCAGAACCGCGTGTTCGGCGGGGTGTTGATGGCCATGGGCGCGAGTTTGTTCATGGTCAAGCGCGCGGCCGCCTGAGGCCCATGCGCTCGGTATGATGCCGTCCATGTGTGGATCAGAACTCCAGCCTCTTCCCGAGGGGGTACAGCGCGTGGCCAGGGCCTTGGCCGCTCTCGGGCATCCGCATGCCCCGGTCATGCTCGACAGCGCGGCACGCACGGCGCAGGAAGCCGCCGACGCGCTGGGCGTGGTGCTCGGGCAGATCGCCAAAAGCATCGTTTTTCGCCGCCTGCCCGACGAAGTGGCGGTGCTGGTCATCACCAGCGGTGACCGCCGGGTCGATGAACGCAAGGTTCAGGCGCTGGTGTGTGAGGCGGGCCAGTCGTTGGGACGGGCATCGGCCGACTTCGTTCGGGCCCGCACCGGCTTTGCCATCGGCGGGGTGTCCCCGGTGGGTCATGTGCATCCCCCGGTCACGTTGATCGACGAGGAGTTGTTCCGCTTTGACCGGATCTGGGCTGCTGCCGGGCATCCGCACGGGGTGTTCTGTCTGTCACCACAGGATCTGGGGGTATTGACGGGGGCACCGGTGCATGACGTGACGGTGCGCTAGAGTGCCGGCATGCCGGTACGGTCCCTTATTCCCGCCTTCGTTTCCCTTCAGGATGCCCGCGTGCGCAAGGGCGGTGCTTTTCCTTCGCCCTGTGTCAACGTGTGCCGCATGTCTGCGGTCTCTGGCCTGTGCGAGGGTTGCTGGCGCACCCTGGACGAAATCAGGCTCTGGAGTGGCCTGGACGATGCTGGGCGTGAGGCCTGCTGGGCGCGTGTCGAGTCCAGACAGCTCGCGGCGGGGCCCCGGGGCTAGACTGGAAGCGGATCGGCGAAAGCAAAACGGGAGCCGGTCTTTTTGGCCGAGTACATGGCCTGATCGGCGAGGCGCAGCAGCGGCTGCAATTCCCGGCCTTGCACCGGTGCCAAGGCCACGCCCACGCTGGCGCTGACCTGATGCGCTTGCCCGTCGATCTGCAGGGGGGCATCCACCGCATCGCACAGGCGCTGCACCATGGCGTCCAGCGCGGGCCGGTCGGGGCAGTGCCCGAGTAAAACGACGAACTCGTCCCCACCCAGGCGTGCCGCGATGTCGCTGTCGCGGCAATGCTGGGCCAGCCGGCGACCGATCTCTACCAGCACCTGGTCCCCGACTTCGTGCCCATGCTGGTCGTTGATGGGTTTGAAACGGTCCAGGTCGAACAGCAGCACGGCGTGACGTCCGGCCTGGGCCAGGAGTCGCTGGGCACTTTCGGCCAGCCCTCGGCGGTTGGCCAGTCCCGTGAGTGCATCGGTCATGGCGGCCCGGGCGAGATGAGAGGCACGCAGGCTCAGCACCGTCTTTTCCCGCTGGATCGCGCGGATGCGTGCGCTCAGCGCAATGGCAAAGACCACCATCTCGGCAGCGATTCCGATTTGCAGCCCGTTGGACAGCATGAAGGGGGCGTGCCACCAGCCCCTGGCCACGAGCACCACGCCCACCACGCAGACGAACAGCGTCAGCTTGGCCAGCAGGTACCAGCCGGCCGCGGCATAGCCCCGGCGCCAGATCCACAGGGCGATCGCCGTGACGACCGCGATTCCCCCCAGGGCCAGGGTTTCGTTGATGCGCTGGGCCAGGCCGACGGCCCCGGTGACGCCCAGTGCGGCCGACAGCATCGCGAACGCGCCGAGGGCGAGCACCGGCAGGTCGGCTGCACGTCCAGCTCTCGCCGTGGCGAGAAACACCCGCGCGAAGGCCGCGTTGCAAGCCAGCCAGAGGGCGGGCCAGATCAGGTAGCTGTGTTCTATCCACCAGGGGCTGTCGGGCCAGAGGTAATGCGCGGTGTGGCCGTTGAACGTGCCGATGGTGAGCAAGGCCGCGGCACAGGTCAGCACATAGTGCAGGTAGGTGGCGTCGCGGAAAACCCCGGCGAGCGTGAGGTTGTAGATCAGCAGTGTGAGCAGGATGCCGTATATCACGCCGTCAAAGAGCCGCTTGTGCTGCCGGTTCTTCAGGTAGTCCGACACCTCCCAGACGGTCGGCGTGATGTTCTGGACTATCGTGTTCTGCACCCGAACATAGATCGTGTATTCGCCAGAGAAGGGAACGTGAAACGGGTAGGTGATGCGCTCCATCCCGAGGGGGCGGCTGGCATAGGGTCGGATCAGTCCGGTGGCGGCTCCCAGGCCCCAGGACAGCCCGTCGTTGGCGAATGGGCCGTGAAACTCGATGTCACGGATGGCGGTGGTGGGAAAGGCCACGATCCACTGGTCGTGCCGGGCATCCACCGCGAGTCGGATCTTGAGCCACCAGGCCGACGGCCCATGCAGGCGCAGCGGACCGTCGGGCGTGTGCCATGGTTCGCCAGACCGGTCCTGAAGGAGGTCCTGCAGGGTCAGTTGACCCGTCGGGTCCTCCCGCACGCCGACCTGCCCCTGCAGCCACAGCCCTTGTGCATGGGGGGTCAGCGTGACCGCCTGCTGCGCCCACGCGGGTCCCCCTGGGACCAGCAGCCCGAAGAGGATCAGGCTCCAGGCGGCAAGCACGGCTCGGGCGGGGACGCTGATCCACATGGCCATGAGGCACAGTCGGGTAATGCAGGGGCAGGGCGTTCGGCGAGGCATGATCAGCCCTCCACTGTAAACGCTCTCGGTCCCGGTAGACGTCCACTGGGCATATGCATTAAACTGCATGTATATTGCCTTATTGGCACATGGTTAGCAAAAAAAATGAATCCAAATGCATCAACTGCCGTGGTCTGGATGCAGGCCGAGCGCTCCGCTGCCCGGAGCACGCCCAAGGGGCGCCAGGTGGGCGAAGCCGATCGGATGCGCGTCGCCACAGCCTGTGCAGACCTGGCCCCTCGCCGCGACCTGCTGATCGAGCACCTGCACCGTCTGCAGGACGCCGAGGGCGGTTTGCGCAAGGGGCATCTGGCTGCACTGGCCGAGAGGTTGCGGCTGAGCCAGGTGGAGGTGTACGAGGTGGCCACGTTCTATCACCACTTCGAGGTGGTGGAGGACGATGCCGTGCTGCCCCGCCACACGGTGCGGGTGTGCACCAGCCTGTCCTGCGCCATGGTGGGCAGCGAGACTTTGTTGCGCACATTGCAGGACCAGCTCGGAACCGACGGTTCGGTGAAGGTGGTGGAAGCGCCCTGCATCGGGCAATGCCACCAGGCGCCGGCGGCTTGCGTGGGGCAACGGCAGGTGCCGCAGGCGTCGGTGGCATCGGTGCGGCAGGTGCTGGCCCAAGGGCAGATGGGGCCCCGTGCGTTGCCGGCCAGTGGCGCGCCCGATGCGCCGGAAGACTTTGCCCAGTTCGAGCGCCTGTTGCGTGGCGAGTGGACGGCTGATGCGGTGCTGAGCGAACTAAAGGCGTCCGGCCTGCGTGGCCTGGGTGGCGCCGGTTTTCCTGCCTGGCGCAAGTGGGAGACGGTGCGTGCCCAGCCCGGGCCCAGGGCCATGGTGGTCAACATCGACGAGGGGGAGGTGGGCACCTTCAAGGACTGGCATGTGCTGGCCCACGAGCCGCGCCTTTTCCTGGAGGGCATGCTGATCGCGGCGCACGTGGTGGGCGCCGAACACATCTGGATCTACCTGCGCGACGAATACCACGACGTTCGCGAGCTCCTGCAGGCGGAACTGGCCCGGCTGGAACAGCGACTCCAGCAGTGGCGGCAGACGCATCCGGGTATCCCGTTCCCCGTGGTGGAGCTGCGGCGCGGAGCGGGGGCCTACATCTGCGGCGAGGAATCGGCGTTGATCGAATCGGTGGAGGGCAAGCGCGGCATGCCCCGGCTCAAGCCGCCCATCGTGGCGGTGAACGGGGTGTTTGGCAGGCCCACGCTGGCCCACAACGTCGAGACGTTGTGGTGGCTACCCACCCTGCTGGCGTGCGGTGGTGCCTGGCTGGCCCAGCAGGGTCGCCATGGACGCAGCGGCCTGCGGCGCTTCAGCGTATCAGGCCGGGTGGCCCGGCCAGGGGTGTTTCTGGCGCCGGCCGGCATCACGCTCCAGGAGTTGCTGCATGAATACGCAGGCGGGATGGAGCCGGGCCACACCCTGTATGCCTACCTGCCGGGCGGGGCGTCGGGCGGCATCCTGCCGGCCGCGCTGGCCGATGTGCCGCTGGATTTCGATACCCTGGCCGAACACGG
>JAUVXK010000118.1 GCA_030603635.1 Burkholderiales bacterium
CCCCCTGCGCCACCCAGTCGCCCTGACGGTCCACCACCAAACCCAGGCCATCGCGAACGGACGACGGACCGAAGAACGGCAGCACCAGATAAGGGCCAGTAGGCACCCCCCAGCGACCCAGGGTCTGCCCCATGTCGAGCGAGGTGCGCTCAATACCCATTTCGGTGGCGATGTCCAGCACCCCCGCAAAACCGAAAACGGTGTTGACATTGAAGCGCATGAAGTTCTCGGCAGCCTCCTTGGGCCGGGCCTGAAGCACCGCGTTCACGAACGACCAGAAGTCGCGCAGGTTGCCGAAAAAGTTGCCCACCCCGGTACGAATGGGGGAAGGAACGGTGTCGCGGTAGGCGACCGCCACGGGCCTGAGCACCGCGTCGTCCAGGCCATCATTGAAACGCATGACCCCACGATTGAAAGGCTCCAACGGGTCTTGCGGGTGCGCGTGCGGCCCCGTTGCACAGCCGGTCAACAGCAGCAGCGCCAGCAACCCCGCCCCCAAACGGACTCGTCTCATGACCATCACCCCTTCGCCCCCTTGGCATTCGTCATTGTGGTGCTCCCGTATCGGCGGCATCCGCCGCCCGGTTGAACAGGAACTGTCCGATCAGATTTTCCAGCACCACGGCCGACTGCGTCAGCGTGATGACATCGCCTTGTGCCAGGTTGTCGTCCATCCCCCCGGGGTCGATGCCGACATACTGCTCACCCAGCAGGCCACTGGTCAGGATCTTGAACGAACTGTCCTTGGGGAAAGCATAGCGCGATTCGAGCGCGAGCACCACACGCGCCTGAAAGGTCTGATCGTCGAATCCGATCGATTCCACCCGGCCCACCACCACACCCGCGCTGCGCACGGCCGCCTTGGGCTTGAGACCGCCGGCGTTGTCGAACATCGCGGTCACGCGGTAGGTGGGCTGAAAGCTCAGACTCAACAGGTTGGCCGCCTGCAGGGCCAGGAACAGGATGGCCACCCCGCCGATCAGCACGAAGAGGCCTACCCACACATCTATTTTCGAACGCTGCACGCCATTCTCCTTGTGATCGTCAGATCGTGAACATCATCGCGGTCAGGATGAAGTCGAGGCCCAGCACCGTCAGCGACGCCATCACAACGGTCCGCGTGGTGGCCCGCGACACACCCTCTGGCGTCGGGTGAGACTCGAACCCCTGCAACAAGGCAATGAAGGTGACGGCAAAGCCGAACACCACGCTCTTGATGATGCCGTTGCCGACATCGGCCCACACGTCCACGCCGCCCTGAATCTGGCTCCAGAAAGAGCCTCCGTCGACACCGATCATCAACACGCCCACCACCCAGCCGCCAATGATGCCCATGGCACTGAACACCGCCGCCAGCAGGGGCATGACAATGACCCCTGCCCAGAAACGCGGCGCAAGCACCCGATCGATCGGATCGACCGCCATCATCTCCATGACGCTGAGTTGTTCACCCGCTTTCATGAGGCCGATCTCTGCCGTGAGCGAGGTGCCAGCCCGGCCGGCGAACAGCAGGGCCGTGACCACCGGACCCAGTTCACGCACCAGGCTGAGCGTGACCAGCAGACCCAGCGCCTCGGACGAACCGTAACGCTGCAGCGTGTAATAACCTTGCAGGCCGAACACGAAGCCGACGAAGAGCCCTGACACCGCAATGATGGCCAGGGAATAGTTGCCCAGAAAGTGGATCTGATCGCGAATGAGGCCAAACCGCTTGAAACTGCCCCAGGTACCGAAGGCCAGGCGGATGAAGAGACGGGCACCCAAGCCCATATCAGCCAGCTTGGCACGCGTCGCGCGGCCCACTTCGGCTGGATGCCAGCGACTCATGGCTTCCCTCCAGACGGTTGCCACCCGAAGTCGTCGGCCACCGATGGACCGGGATAGTGAAAACGCACCGGCCCCTCGGGCGAAGCCGTCACGTACTGTCGGATCAGCGGGTTGTCGCTGTGCCGGATCTCTTCCGGGGAGCCTTCCTGTGCGACTCGGCCGTTGGCCAGCACAATGATGTGGTCCGCCACGGCAAACGTGGCCTCCAGCTCGTGCGACACCATGATGCTGGTCAGCCCCAACGTGTCGTTGAGCTGGCGGATCAGCCGGGCCGCAGTGCCCAGCGAGATCGGGTCCAGACCAGAGAACGGCTCGTCGTACATGACCAGCTCGGGATCCAGGGCGATCGCCCGCGCCAGCGCGACCCGGCGGATCATGCCTCCCGACAACTCGCTCGGCATGAGGTCACGCGCGCCGCGCAGACCAACGGCGTGCAGCTTCATCAACACCACGTCCCGGATCAGCGCCTCCGACAGTTGGGTGTGCTCGCGCAGCGGAAACGCCACGTTGTCGAACACCGACTGGTCGGTGAAGAGTGCGCCGAACTGGAACAGCATGCCCATACGCCGGCGCATGGCGTACAACCCGTTGCGGTCGAGCAGGCCCACGTCCTGGCCGTCGAACAGCACCTGCCCCGAGAGCGCGCGATTCTGCCCACCGATGAGGCGAAGGGTGGTCGTCTTGCCTCCACCCGATGCGCCGATCAGCACGGTGACACCGCCCCTGGGCACACGCAGACTAACCCGGTCAAGAACGACCGGGCCATCACCGTAGCCGAAGCTGACATCCTTGAACTCGACCAGATGGGCAGAAGACATGGTTGGTAAAAATGACAAAAGCCGGGCGTGCCGGCCTTTGGATCATAAGGGATAACCCCTGAATCAGCGCGGCAGGTCGGAAAACCCCATCAGGAACTCGTCCACCGCACGCGCGGCCTGACGGCCTTCACGGATCGCCCACACAACGAGCGATTGGCCGCGGCGCATGTCGCCAGCCGCAAACACCATGGGCACGTTGGTGGCGTAGCCGCCGGTAAAGTCGGTGGTGGCCTTGGCATTGCCGCGCGCATCCTTGTCCACGCCGAAGGCGTCCAACACGGTGGCAACCGGGTTCGTAAAGCCCATGGCCAGCAGCACCAGGTCCGCCTTGTATTCCTTCTCGGTACCGGGAATCTCGACCAACTTGCCGTCCTTGAACTCGACGCTCACGGTGGTCAAACCGGTGACCTTGCCCTTGGAGCCGACAAAGGCCTTGGTGGAGATGGCGAACTCACGTGAGCAGCCTTCCTCGTGACTGGAGGATGTGCGCAGCTTGATGGGCCAGTAGGGCCAGGTCAGCTCCTTGTTCTCCTGCTCGGGGGGCATGGGCATCACCTCGAACTGGGTGACGCTGGCAGCACCATGACGGTTGCTGGTGCCCACGCAATCGGAGCCGGTGTCGCCACCCCCGATCACGATCACGTGCTTGCCGTCGGCACGCAACTGCTTTTTCAACTTGTCGCCGGCGTTGACCTTGTTCTGCTGCGGCAGGAACTCCATCGCAAAATGGATGCCATCCAGGTCGCGACCCGGCACGGGCAGGTCACGGCTCTGCTCGGAGCCCCCGGTCAGCAGCACAGCGTCGAACTCGGCCTTGAGCTGCTCGGGCGACACCGTCTCCTTGGCGTCGCTGGTCACTTTCGCGGCCGGGCCTTCCGCAGGCAGCGCACCCACCAACACACCCGTGCGGAAGATCACCCCTTCGGCCTGCATCTGTTCGACACGGCGGTCGATCAGCCACTTTTCCATTTTGAAGTCGGGGATGCCATAGCGCAGGAGGCCGCCGATTCGATCGTTCTTTTCGAAAACAGTCACCTCGTGTCCGGCGCGGGCGAGCTGCTGCGCAGCCGCCAGGCCGGCGGGGCCGGATCCGACCACAGCCACCTTCTTGCCCGTCTTGATCTTGGCCGGACGGGGCTGGACCCATCCTTCGGCCCAGGCCTTGTCGATGATCGCGTGCTCGATGGACTTGATCCCCACCGGATCGTCGTTCACGTTCAGCGTACAGGCTGCCTCGCAGGGCGCGGGGCAGATGCGACCGGTGAACTCGGGGAAGTTGTTGGTGCTGTGCAACACCGCGATCGCGTTCTCCCAGTCCTGGCGATAGACCAGATCGTTGAAGTCCGGAATGATGTTGTTGACCGGACATCCGTTGTTGCAGAAAGGCGTGCCGCAGTCCATGCAGCGCGCCCCCTGAATCTTGGCCTGTTCGTCGGTCAGACCAACGACGAATTCCTTGTAGTGCTTCAGGCGCTCGGGCACGGGCTTGTAACCCTCCTCCAGACGCTCATACTCCATGAAGCCGGTGATCTTTCCCATGGTTGGTATCCTCGAATCGGTTCAGCGGGTTCAGACGGCCACTGCGGCCTGGGGTGCAGCTGCCTTGGCGGCCAGTTCGGCGAGCGCTCGCTTGTATTCCGTCGGGAACACCTTCACGAACTTGCCACGGGTCTGCGCCCAGTTGTCCAGGATCTCGCGCGCCTTGGCGGAGCCGGTCCAGCGGTTGTGGTCTTCCAGCAGCTTGCGCAGCTGGGCCTCGTCGGTCTGGCCACGGTGCCAGGTGGCACGATCCACCGTGGCCTCCTGTTCGGCAGCGGTCACCACTTTTTCCAGCGTGACCATGGCGGTGTTGCAGCGTTGGGCGAACCGGCCATCCTCGTCGTAGACGTAGGCCACACCGCCGCTCATTCCGGCGGCAAAGTTGCGCCCCGTCAGACCCAGCACCACCACGGTGCCACCGGTCATGTATTCGCAACCGTGGTCGCCCGTGCCTTCCACCACGGCGGTGGCACCGGACAGGCGCACGGCGAAACGCTCGCCCGCCACTCCCCGGAAGAAGGCCTCGCCACGGGTCGCACCGTACAGCACGGTGTTGCCCACGATGATGTTCTTGGAGGCATCGCCCCGGAACTCGATGCTTGGACGCACCACCACGCGGCCGCCACTGAGGCCCTTGCCGGTGTAATCGTTGGCATCACCGATCAGGTAGAGCGTGATGCCGTTGGTCAGGAACGCGCCGAAGGACTGGCCACCCGTGCCTTCGAGCTGGATGCGCAGGGTGTCATCGGGCAGTCCCTCGGGATGGTGACGGGTCACCTCTCCAGAGAGCATCGCGCCCACGGTGCGGTTCACGTTGCGGGCAGCCTCCATGAAGCTGACCTTCTCGCCCTTGTCGATAGCGGCACGGGACTTCTCGATCAGTTTCACGTCGAGCGCCTTGTCCAGGCCGTGATCCTGCACATCGACGTGACGCCGGGCCACGTCAGCGGGCACATCCGGCTGATAGAACAGGCGGCTGAAGTCCAGGCCCTTGGCCTTCCAGTGGGCGATGCCGGCACGGGTGTCGAGCAGGTCGGCTCGGCCCACCAGCTCGTCAAACTTGCGAATACCCAGTTGGGCCATGATCTGGCGCACTTCCTCGGCGACGAAGAAGAAGTAGTTCACCACGTGCTCAGGCTTGCCCGCGAACTTGGCGCGCAGCACCGGGTCCTGCGTGGCAACGCCGACCGGGCAGGTGTTCAGGTGACACTTGCGCATCATGATACAGCCTTCCACCACCAGCGGGGCGGTGGCGAAGCCGAACTCGTCCGCGCCGAGCAGCGCGCCGATGACCACGTCGCGGCCGGTCTTCATCTGGCCGTCGGCCTGCACGCGGATGCGGCCGCGCAGGCGGTTCAGCACCAGGGTCTGCTGGGTCTCGGCCAGGCCGATTTCCCACGGAGAGCCGGCGTGCTTGATAGACGACCATGGCGAGGCACCTGTGCCGCCGTCATGGCCGGCGATCACCAGGTGGTCGGCCTTGGCCTTGGCCACGCCTGCGGCGATGGTGCCCACGCCCACTTCCGACACCAGCTTCACCGAGATATCGGCACGCGGGTTCACGTTCTTCAGGTCATGAATCAGCTGCGCCAGGTCCTCGATCGAGTAGATGTCGTGGTGCGGCGGCGGACTGATGAGCCCAACGCCCGGCACCGAGTAGCGCAGGAAGCCGATGTACTCAGACACCTTGCCGCCCGGCAGCTGGCCGCCTTCACCCGGCTTGGCACCCTGTGCCATCTTGATCTGGATCTGATCCGCGCTGACCAGGTACTCGGCGGTCACGCCGAAACGGCCGGACGCCACCTGCTTGATCTTCGAACGCAGGCTGTCACCCGCCAGCAGCGGAATGTCGGAGGCGACCTTGTCGCCGCCGATGACGGACGCCAGCGACTCGCCCTTCTGGATAGGAATGCCCTTGAGTTCGTTGCGGTAACGCGCCGGATCTTCACCACCTTCGCCGGTGTTGCTCTTACCGCCGATGCGGTTCATCGCCACGGCCAGGGTGGCATGCGCCTCGGTGGAAATCGAGCCCAGCGACATCGCGCCGGTGGCGAAACGCTTGACGATCTCCTTGGCAGGCTCGACCTCCTCCACCGGGATGGCCTTGGCCGGGTCCACCTTGAACTCGAACAGGCCACGCAGCGTCATGTGGCGGCGCGTCTGGTCATTGATGATCTGCGCGTATTCCTTGTAGGTATTGAAGTTGTTGGCGCGCGTGGAGTGCTGCAGCTTGGCAATCGCGTCAGGCGTCCACATGTGCTCTTCGCCACGGGTACGCCAGGCGTATTCGCCGCCAGCGTCCAGCATGTTGGCCAGCACCGGATCGTCGCCAAAAGCCGCCTTGTGCATGCGAATGGCTTCTTCGGCGATCTCGAAAACGCCAATGCCTTCCACGCGGCTGGGCGTACCGGTGAAGTATTTCTCCACCAGACGGCTGTTCAGACCGATGGCCTCGAACAACTGTGCACCACAGTACGACATGTAGGTGCTCACGCCCATCTTGGACATGATCTTGGACAGGCCCTTGCCGATCGCCTTGACGTAGTTGTAGATCGCCTTGTCGGCCGACAGATCGCCCGGCAGATCCTTGTGGATGACCTTGAGCGTGTCCATGGCCAGCCATGGGTGCACCGCCTCGGCACCATAGCCCGCCAAAACGGCAAAGTGGTGCACTTCACGGGCGGAGCCAGTCTCCACCACCAGACCTGCGGTGGTACGCAGGCCTTCACGCACAAGGTACTGGTGCAGGGCAGACAGCGCCAGCAGCGCCGGAATCGCCACGCGCTCGGCACTCACGGCCCGGTCGCTGATGATCAGGATGTTGCTGCCGCTCTTGATCGCGTCCACCGCTTCGGCACACAACGAAGCCAGTTGTGCCTCCACACCATCCTTCCCCCAAGACACGGGATAGGTGATGTCCAGCGTCGTGCTCTTGAACTTGCCGTGCGTGTGCTTTTCGATCTCGCGCAGCTTGGCCATGTCGGCATGGTTCAACACCGGCTGGCTCACCTCCAGCCGCATCGGCGGGTTAACCTGGTTGATGTCCAGCAGATTGGGCTTGGGGCCGATGAAGGACACCAGCGACATCACGATCGCCTCGCGGATCGGATCGATCGGGGGGTTGGTGACCTGAGCAAACAGCTGCTTGAAGTAGTTGTACAGCGGCTTGTTCTTGTCGGACAGAACGGCCAGCGGGCTGTCGTTGCCCATCGAGCCAATGCCCTCCTCACCGTTCTGCGCCATCGGCGCCATCAGGAATTTGATGTCTTCCTGTGTCATGCCGAAGGCCTGCTGCATATCCAGCAGCGAGGCGTCCACATGCTCCATGGCGGCGTGCGAGGACTCCTCGGTCAGCATCTGCTTGCCTTCGGCCTCTCCGGCCACCGGCTGGGTCACGTCATCCAGGCGGATGCGCAGGCCCTCGATCCACTGCTTGTACGGCTTGGTGTTGGCGATGTTGGCCTT
>JAUVXK010000099.1 GCA_030603635.1 Burkholderiales bacterium
CGCGACGGCTTCAGCCGCGCCTATCTGCACCACCTGGACCGTTGCGGCGAGATGCTGGGCCCCATGCTCACCACCATCCACAACCTGCACTACTACCTGAACCTGATGCGCGAGGTGCGGGAATCGCTGGACGCAGGCGCTTTCGGTGCCTTCCGGCAGCGCTTCCAGGCTGACCGGGGGCGCGGGGTCTGACCCAGCGGGACCTGGGCCGACACCAGTCACGAACGGCAAAAGGACAACCGCTCCGAGACGCACCAGGCCCGGCTCAAGCGCCCTCGCCTTCAGGCGCCGTGAACACGGTGAGCACCCCGGTGTATCCATAGAGCCGGTGGTGCGCAATTTCGCCACCGGCGAAGAAGCCGACCAGCGGCACGTCGCCCAGCGCATGGCGGACGATCTGGAGTTCGGCGCTGGGCCCGCCAAAGTGGGGCCCGCCCCGGCCGCTGCAGCTCACGTACACGGCCCCCACGATGCGTTCGCCGGCTGGCACCTCGGTCCCGATTCGGATCGCCGCCCCCGCCAGAGCAGCCGGCGATTCCAGTTCCTCTCGGATCTCGGCACAAACGCGGATCAGGTCCGCCTTCGCGGCTTGCACGTGGCGCTCGCAGAACACCAGCCGCCCCCCCATGGGCACGGTGTCGGCAATGGCCACGCCGCGACGGCCCGGGTCCAGCCCGATCAGGTGCCGCACCAGCACGTCGTCCCCCACCGCACCGGGCACACGCAGTCCAGAACGCCGATCCGGCTCCGGGGCGGTAAGGCCCACCAGCGTCTGACGCAGCCGCTGCACCGCGACCGGCGGCTCGTCCAGTGTGATCGCCAGGTCTTCAAGCAATACATCCAGGGCCGGGCGGCCGTCAAGCACCAGGACGACGTTGTGGTCGGCGCGGTCGACACGGTGCACACCCGCCAGCGGTCGCACCCCCTGCGTGACGCGGGACAGGAGTCGCACGTCAGGCCCGAAGGCCACGCCGCTCAAGCCCCCATGGAACACGCCAGCGGCGCCGCGCTGGCCGCTGCCGGCCACGGCCCCGCGACTGGAGCGGGCGAACTGCACCGTGAGGCCACGGCTCGCCGCCAGGCCCCCGAAGACGTAATGACTCACGGTGCGTTGTGCCATTTCGGCAATCAGCTCGGCCACGTCTGGGGTGGCGCCATCGGCGTGCACCAGCGCCGTCTGCGGCACGAACCCGTCAGAGCCCTGGGTGGCCGCGAGCGGGGCGACCCCGCTGAAGACACGATACTGGTGTGGGGCCAGGTCGCACAGCATGACCGCCAGGGCCGGCTCGTCGATGTACTCCACGTTGTTGGCCGCGATGCCAACCCCCACGGTACCCGCCCAGTCCGTGACCTCGGGCAGTTCGGCGCCCAGGTGGTCCAGAAGGTCCTGCGCCTCGGCGGCGTAATGGTCGGTGATGTAGAGCAGGCCCAGCGCCGGCTGGGCCGCATGGTCGGGCAGGGCCATCTGGGCGCGCAGCTGCGCCAGCACCAGCGCGGCCGCCATGCGCCATTGCGGGTGGGTGGCGTGGGCGTAGGGAAACCGCTTCATCCCTTCCTGGCCGGGCGGACCGTCTTGCGCGTGGCACCGGCAGGGGCTTTTTTCGCTGCAGGTTGGGCCGCCCCTGTGGTCTGGCGGGCCGCTGGGCGGGAGCGCTTCGTGTTCCGGCTCCGGGTCGGGGAATCGGCCGGCGTCGCCTGGGCAGCGGCAACCGCTTCGGTCCCGGCCTGTACCGTCTGGGCCATCTGTTCGGCCGCCCGGCTCGCGTGCTCGGCCATGTCGCGAATGGCTCCGTTGGCGATGGTCTGGAACTGGTGGGTCAGCGCGTTCCACCATTGCATCGGATCCACAGCAGGTGAGCCGTCAGCACTGGCGGCTTCGGAGGACGGCGCTGACGGTGCCGGGCCCGCCGTGGAAGGCGCGACACCGGCTGCGGGTTCGGGGCGGATCTGGAACGCCTCGGCCATGTCCTGCAGACTCACGTTCATGCCTTTGAGCGTCGCCAGCGTCATCTTCTGCACTTCCAAGGCCTGGATGGTCGCGGCCAGGGCCTTGGTGTTCTGGTCCAGCCAGAAATGCACGGCCCGCAGGTCCTGGATCCGCTTGTCCAGTTCCTCCACGTCGAAGGTGGGGGCCACCCAGTGGCTCATCGGGGGCATGCCGGGCACGGCGGAAGCCTGGCCCGGAGCCGCACCGGACGCCGTCTGGCGCGACAGGTTCTGCAGAAACTCGAAGCCGGGGATGTACTTGGCGAAAGCATGCATGTCGGGTGCGGTCATGGTCCAGCTCCAAGGGAAAACGGATGTCTGCAAGCATGCCACAGCTTGCCCGGCTTGACACCCCCTGCCCACACCCGGCCCTTGACCGGCATCAAGGCAGAAACGGCCCGTTTGCATGACAATGGGTTCATTCAGCACAGGAGCCTTGCCATGAGCCAGAACATTTCCGACACCTTTGCCCAACAGCTGCAGCAGATGCGCAGCGACGTGATTGCGCAGATCCGTGCCCAGCGCGGCGGCAAGGTCGGGCGCGCCGAAGCCGCTGGCGACCTTCGTGACGTGCAGAGCGGCGACTGGGCACAGGCCGATGCCGAGCGTGACTTGGCCATGGCCATCGACGAGCGGGAGGCCGAAACCCTGTCCGCGATCGACACCGCACTCCAGCGCATCGCCTCGGGCGACTATGGTTTGTGCATGGACTGCGGTGTGGAGATTCCCACCGCCCGCTTGCACGCCAACCCCACGGCCCTGCGCTGCGTGGCCTGTCAGGACAAGGCCGAACACCAGCGTGGCGGCGCTGCCCATCCGTCCCTGTGACCGCCATGCGCAGCCTGTTTCATTTCGCCTTCAACGTCACCGACCTCGACGAGGCCCGCCGCTTCTACGGTGGGCTGCTGGGCTGCACCGAAGGCCGCAGCACCGAGACGTGGGTGGATTTCGACTTCTTCGGGCACCAGCTCTCGCTGCACCTGGGCCAGCCGCTGGCCACCGCCGATACCGGACATGTGGGCGATCACCTGGTGCCGATGCCGCACTTCGGGCTGATTCTCACGCTCGACGACTGGCGGGCGATGGCCGAGCGCCTCACCGCCGGTGGCGTGCGCTTCGTGATCTCGCCCCAGGTGCGCTTCGAAGGACAACCCGGGGAGCAGTGGACCATGTTCTTCCGCGACCCTTTCGGCAACCCGATCGAGATCAAGGGTTTCCGTTCACTGGACACGGTGTACGCCAGCTGACGGGACCCAGGACTCAGACCGGCGGGGCCACCGTCTGCTCGATGGCGCCAAAGACCGACTGCCCGTCGCGTCCCCTGACCTCCAGTCGCACCGTATCGCCCAGGGCCAGGTAGGCCGTGACGGCACGGCCATCGCGCTGCTGTTCGGCGGCTCGGCGGTCGGCGATGCACCCGTGTCCCTTGGGCCAATCGGGGCGGCCGTCCACGTCCACCGGGGTCCCGCCGACGATGCCGCCTCCGACGAGGCTGCCGGTGCGCAACCGGCGCGTGCGGCACAGGTCCGCGAGCAGTGTGCCGAAGGAGCCGCGCATGTCGGCGGCATCGCACATGCCGAGCTTGCGTCCGGCGCAGGAGAGCTGCAGCGTCAGGTGCAACCGCCCTTGCTGCCAGGCCTCGCCGAGTTCGTCGGGGGTCACGGCCACCGGACAGAAGGCAGTGGGCCCGGGCCGGATGCGCTCGCCGAGTGCGTCCTCGCGGACAGCGGCCAGCGCCGTGTCGTTGCAGAGCATCAGCAGCCGCACCCCTTCCAGCGCCCGCTCGGGCGTGGCCCCCTGAGGCACGTCGTCGGTGATCACCGCGATCCCGGCGCCGCCATCGATACCCAAGCCCGGCTCCGCCAGGATCAGGTCGTCGCAGGGGCCTCGCAGATCGTCGCTCGGGCGCTGGAGCGGACCCTGTGCCTCCACCGGCCGGGGGTGGGTCGAAGCGGTCACCCACTGGTAGGCCCGGGGCAGCGGGGCCATGCACATCCGGGGATCGAAGGGAAAGGCGTGCCGGGCCTTTCCGTGGTTCAGGGTGACCGAGAGGTCCTGCAACTGCGGCGCGATGAAGTTCCAGTCATCGAGCGCCTGCTGCAACGTGCCTGCGATGCCCGTGGCGTAGTGGGCCGTGCCGAGGTCGCGCGAGACCACGACGAGCTGACCGTCTCGGGAACCGTCCTTGTAAGTGGCGAGTTTCATGGCCGACAAGTGTACGATTGGGCGCATGGAGTCACGCAGATGGGGCATCGTCTGGACCCGCCGCGCCTGGATCGTCGCAGCGGGCGCCTCGGCCGTGGCCACACCGGGCGCTAGGCGAGCAGTGGCCTCCCCGTCGTGGCCCCCCTCGACGGTGCTGGAGTACGAAGTCAGCGGCCGCGCCCGGGGCCTGCCTTACCGGGCCGGCAGCCGGCTGCACTGGCAAATCAGCACAACGGCCTACTCGGCATCGCTGGAAATGCGCGCCCCGATGGTGGGGACCCGCACCCAGCGCTCCGAAGGCCGGCTGGACCTCGACGGCCTGCGTCCCGACCGCTTCATCGACCAGGCCCGTCGTGAACGGCGCTACGAAATGGCGTGGCCCGAGCAGCGCTTTCGCTACCTGCGCGAAGGGCAACCCATGCACGAGGGCCCCCTTGTCGCGGGCACACAGGACCGCCTGAGCCTCTTTTTCCAGCTGGGTCGCTGGGCCGGCACGCAAGCGCGGGAGGCGGTGGGCTCCGCCACCGTCGTGGTGCCGGTGCTGGGACAGGGCGGCGCCGAGCCGTGGCGCTTTCGTCTGGCCGCCCAGGAGGCGGTGGACACCCCTGCCGGCACCCTGAGCGCGTTGCGCCTGGAGCGTGAGCGCTCCGACCCGGGCGATACCCTGATCACCCTCTGGCTGGCGCCCTCCTTGCATCACCTGCCCGCGCGTCTGCTGCTCGAGGACGACGACGGCCACCGGGTGGACCAGCGACTGCGCCACCTCCCCTGAGTACCCGGTCATCGGCCCTTGAAGTACCGCCGGTCGGCCTCAACTCAGAACTGTGGCGGCCATGCCGAAGAATGCGTCAAACACACGGCATGAGGCTTGCAGGGTTATCGCGTTTCGAGGACATTTGGATCATGCACATGCTCTACGACTCAGAATCTTTCGCGGTGGTGCACATCTTCGCGAATGCGCCTGATGACGTTTCAGGGTCGTCAGGGCACGAGCACGCCAGTGGCCCCCAGATGCCTCGCCACGGATTCGAGATCGTCGACAAGCGCTCCGGCAAGGAGGTCTACCTCGACGGTTCCTGGGCCGAGCTGTTTCAGCAGCAGATCCAGGCCTGGCAGCGTGACACCCCAACCCAGGAAGAGGTGGAGGACACCCTCGAACGCTACGCCACGCTGGCGCAGACGCCGGTCGTGGTGCACTGAACGGGTTTCAGTCTTCGAGCAGGCTGCGCAGCATCCAGGCGGTCTGCTCGTGCACGGTCAGGCGTTGCACCAGCACGTCGGCCGTGGGCTCGTCGCTGGCCTTGTCCACAAGCGGGAAGATACCGCGGGCGGTGCGGGCCACGGCCTCATGGCCCTGCGCGAGGATGCGCACCATCTCCAGGGCCTTGGGCGGTACGGTCGGTGCATCGGGCAGCGAGCTGAGCTTGCCGTATGCGGCATAGGAGCCGGGGGCCACATGGCCCAGAGCCCGGATGCGCTCGGCAATCGGATCCACCGCATTCCACAGCTCGGTGTACTGGACCATGAACATGTCGTGCAGGCTGTTGAACATGGGCCCGGTGACATTCCAGTGGAAATTGTGCGTGGTCAGGTACAGCGTGTAGGTATCGGCCAGCAGTCGGCTCAGCCCCTGGGCGATGGCGGCGCGGTCTTTGTCGCTGATGCCGATGTCCATCTTCAGGGATTTGGCGGGCAGGGTCGGGGCTTTCTTGGCCATGGGGGTCCTCCACAACAGGGGGTCAAAGGGATGTCGGCCCTTATCCTAGCGCACCCGGCATGGTCAGGTAATCGGCCGCGAAGCGGGATTCCGGCACCGGATGCCCGCCGCGCCAGAAACCCTGATACAGATCGCACCCCATGGCCGCAAGCAGGCGCCACTGGCCTTCGGTTTCCACGCCCTCGGCGAGCACCTTGACCCCGAGCGCGCGCCCCATGGCCACGATGGCGGCGCAGATTTCACGGTCCTCCGGATCGGTCTCGAGTTGTGCCACGAAGGTGCGATCGATCTTGAGGGTGTGCACGGCAAATCGCTTCAGATAGGCCAGCGACGAATACCCGACCCCAAAGTCGTCCACAGCAACCCGTACGCCCAGCTCACGCACCTCGCGCAGCACCTCCTGCGTGGTGTCGGAGCGCTCCATCAGCAGGCCTTCGGTGATTTCCAGTTCCAGGGCATCGGGTGGCAGGCGGTGGCATTCAAGCACGGCGCGCAGCTGCTCGGAGAGCTGGCCGCGCAGGAACTGACGCGGGGAGACGTTGACGGCCATGGTGGCTTCGGTCCAGCCCCCATCCATCCATCGGCGCAGCACGGCTGCCGCCTCTTCCAGCACCCATGCACCGATGTCGCCCATCAGCCCGCAGGCCTCGGCAATGGGGATGAAGCGCGCCGGGGAAACCTCGCCAAGCACCGGGTCGTGCCAGCGCAACAGGGCCTCGGCACCGACCAGCCGATCCGTGGCCACGCCCCACTGGGGCTGGAACACGAGCCGGAATCCGCCCTCGCGCACCGCCTGGCGCAGGCGCGACTCAAGGGCCAGCCGCTCAGCGGCGTGCCGGGTCATGTCGTCGGAGTAATAGCAGTAGATACCTCGGCCGTCGGCTTTGGCACGGTAGAGCGCGGCATCGGCCGCCTTCATCAGAGCTTGCCCGTCGTGGCCGTGTTCCGGAAACAGGGCGATACCCACGCTCGAGCCGAGATGAACCTCGTAGCCGCCTTCGGTCACCCAGGGCTCTCCCAGCACGGCCAGCAGTTCCTGGGCCAACCGGGCAGCATCGGCCGGTTGCGACAGGCTGCGCATGAGCCAGACGAACTCGTCACCACCCAGGCGGGCCAGCGTGTCGCCCCCGCGCAGGCGCTGCAGCAGCCGCTGCGCCACATGACGCAGCAGCTCGTCGCCCACGCCATGGCCCAGGGTATCGTTCACGTCCTTGAACCGGTCCAGGTCCATCATCAGGATGGCCAGGCGCTGCCCATGGCGCTGGGCGTCGCGCAGGGCATCGGCGAGCCGCTCGCCCCAGAGCAGCCGGTTGGGCAACCCGGTAAGCGCATCGTGGCGGGCCAGGAACGAGAGCTCACGCTCGCTGTCGCGCAGTCGCTGCTCGACCTCGTAGCGTTCCTGCAAATCGACCAGGATGCCGGAAAACCGTTCAGGACGGCCGTCGATGCCCCGGTGGGTCATGCCTCGACCCTGGAACCAGCGGTACTGCTCATCGAAACAGCGCAGGCGGTAGGGTTGATCGAAGGCCTCGTCGCTGCGCAGCGAACGCTCGACTGCGGCGATCACGGTGTCGCGGTCTTCCGGATGGAGCCGCTCACGAAAATGAAAGTCACGTCGGAAGTCGTCGCCAACGTAATGCAGCAGACGACCGAAGCCTTGCGAAAACTCGACGATGTCGGTCTTGAGGTCCCAGTCCCAGAGGCCGGTACCGCTGCCCTCGAGCGCCAGACGCAGGCTGCTCTCGCTGCGCGCGAGCGCCGCGCGGGCGGCTTCATCGTTGCCCACCTCCTGCGCCACCACGAGGAGCAAGGCCCCCCCGGCGTCGGGCACGGCGTCGATGCGCCGAACGCTCAGCCGCACCCAGACGACACGGCCATCGGCGCGTACGAAGCGCTTGTCCACCTGGAGCTGTTGGTTCTGGCCATCGAGGATCCGGGCGAGTCGCTGCTGGTCGCCCACGCTGTCGTCGGGATGGGTGATGTCCTGGAACGACCGGGCCAGGAGGTGCTCGGGCGAATACCCGGTCAATTCGCAGAAGCGTCGATTGACGGCGAGGAACCGGCCGTCATGGCGCAGCAGGTACACCGCGAAATGGGCCTCCTGCAGCCAGTGCGCCACCTCGGCCGACGGGAGTCGCGCCAGCCAGTCGGTGAGCGAAGGGGCGGCCGGGAACATGATCACGATGATAAGGTTCCCGACCGCCCGAACGGTGGGACACCGGCCCACTCGTTTTCCCTGAGTGTGGGCATGCCCTGCCGGACCGACGGCCACCCAGCGGCTGGCGTAGGATCGGCACATGTCCGCCGTTGCCTGTGTCTGGTCGTCACTGACGGCATCGCTGCCCGTGCTGGGGTTGGTTGCCGCGCTGACAGGTGTGTCTGGCTTGGTGCCTGTCACGGCGGCTCAGGGCATGACACCCGTGGTTCGCCCGCCCGAAGTGGCTCAGCGTATAGCCGCCCTGCTGCCCGCGCAGGTGCTGATCATGGGTGAACAGCACGATGCCGACACGCACCAGACGCTGCAGGCCGAGGTGGTGCGCCACCTTGCCAACCGGGGACTGTTGCAGGCCCTGGTGCTCGAGATGGCCCCGCGTGGCCACAGCACCGCCGGCCTGCCCGCCGACAGTGCGCCGGAGCGGGTGCAGCAGGCCCTGGACTGGCCAGACGCCGGCTGGCCATGGGAACGCCATGCCCCGGTGGTGATGGCGGCGGTCCGGGCTGGCGTTCCGGTGCATGGCGGCAACCTGCCCCGCTTGGCGATGCGCTCGGCCATGGCCGACACCACGCTCGAGGGCTCCCTACCACCCGAGCGCTGGCAAGCGCTACAGGCGCTGATCCACACCGCCCATTGCGAGTTGCTGTCGACCAGCCAGTTGCCGGGCATGGCCCGCATCCAGATCGGCCGCGATCGGGCCATGGCCGAAACCGTGCTGTCGCTCCAGCATCCGGGCCGGGTGGTGGTACTCGTGGCGGGCCGCCAGCACGCGCGCAAGGACATCGGTGTGCCCTGGCAGCTGGCACACATCGATCCGGCACTGCCTTCCGAACAGGTCCGGGTGATCGACCTGCGCACGGCCGGTGCCGAACCGCTGGCGTCTGATGGAGGTTCGCTGGCGCCCGATGCCGTGTGGCCCACGCCCCCTGCCCCGCCACAAGACCATTGCGCCGGGTTGCGGCAGCGCTTTCAGCGCTCGCCGGCCGAGTCGGACAAGTCCACGCCTTGAACCGGCGAGTCGAAGCCGGTGGCCTGCCCGTTCAGCCAGGGGCGGGCCCAGGCCAGGGCGGCCTGGAGAGCCTCCTCAGCAGCGGCGGATACCGGCTCCCCCAGTCGCCAGGCCTCCCCCGGTATCGACAGCAGCCAGGCCGGTGGGGGCGGGTACGGCTGGGTGTCCGCATACGCCTGCAACACCGCCTGCGGCGACAGGGCGTGGCTGGTGAAGCTGGCGTCCCGCCGGGGGTGCAGGGGTATCACGGTAAACGGGGCGCCCGATGCATCCATGGTCGCATCCACGAAGAGCACGCGTTCACGGCCCTGCAAGTCCAGCGCGTGCTCCACCTGGAGCTGGAAGTCGGTCAGGCACTCCACACCGGGCAAGTGCCAGGCCTGCACGGCCTCGGCGAACAGCGGGCCCAAGGCGTCGTCTCCCCGGCTGGGG
>JAUVXK010000008.1 GCA_030603635.1 Burkholderiales bacterium
CTCGTTCCAAGATGAGATCTGCCGGGGCCTTGAGCCCCCTGAAGGGTCGTTGTAGACCACGACGTTGATAGGCTGGGTGTGGAAGCGCAGCAATGCGTTAAGCTAACCAGTACTAATTGCCCGTGCGGCTTGACCCTATAATTTTGATCGCAAGATCACATGAAGAATGCTTGAAGCCGTATCCACTCGGCGAAGTTGCTTGGCAACGCAATCAAAATCGATTCGACTCTATGAATTCGCTGGACTGAGTGCCCTGTACCAGAGTGCTCAGCCTGGCAACCCGTTATGCCTGACGACCATAGCAAGTTGGTCCCACTCCTTCCCATCCCGAACAGGACAGTGAAACGACTTCGCGCCGATGATAGTGCAGATCCCTGTGTGAAAGTAGGTCATCGTCAGGCTGTTATGTGCCGATACCCCGGATCCCGTTTGAAGCGGGTCCGGGGTTTTCGCTTTTCTGCTGCAAAGACATGAACCGACCTTGGCCCCAATACACCCGTGGCGTGCAGCTGCCAGCGCTGCTTGAACAACGCATCCTGGTTCTGGATGGTGCCATGGGGACCATGATCCAGCGTTTCAGGCTTGGGGAAGCTCAGTATCGCGGAGAGGGCGCGGAATTGTCCTCCGGTCTTCGGGAGCGGCTGAGTTCTCATCCTGGAGAAGTCAAGGGCAACAACGAATTGTTGAGCCTGAGCCGACCCGATGTGATTCGCCAGATTCACGAAGGTTATCTGGCGGCTGGTGCAGACATCATCGAAACGAACACATTCGGTGCGACGTCAGTCGCGCAGGACGATTACGGAATGGCTTCATGGGTGGGTGAGATGAACTTCGCTTCAGCCCGCTTGGCCCGTGAAGCGTGTGACCGCTTCTCGACCCCTGAAAAACCGCGATTCGTTGCCGGTGCCTTGGGGCCGACACCGAAGACGGCCAGTATCAGTCCGGATGTGAACGATCCAGGGGCGCGCAACGTCTCTTTTGACCAGTTGGTGGCCGCGTATGAGGAGCAGGTCGAGGCGCTAGTCCAAGGCGGTGTTGACCTGCTTTTGGTGGAAACGATTTTTGATACGCTCAACGCCAAGGCGGCGTTGTTTGCCATCGAGTCGTATTTAGATCGTTCCAGCGAATCTCTCCCTATCGTCATCAGCGGTACCGTGACAGATGCATCCGGTCGCCTCTTGAGTGGACAGACTGTGTCGGCTTTCTGGGCCAGCGTTCGCCACGTTCGCCCGCTGGCTGTCGGGCTGAATTGTGCGTTGGGTGCGGCATTAATGAAGCCGTATGTGCAGGAGCTGTCGCGCTTGGCGCAGGGTACGTTCATTTCCTGCTATCCGAATGCCGGTTTGCCGAACCCCATGAGTGAGACCGGTTTTGATGAAACACCGGCTGACACGTCCCGGCTGCTGCACGCGTTTGCGGCAGAGGGTTTGGTCAACATCGTGGGGGGCTGTTGCGGCACGACGCCGGACCACATCGCTGCAATCGGCAGTGTGGTAGAAGGTGCATCGCCGCGACGCGGAGCTTTCCGGCATTACGAAGAGGGCTGAGTGGTCAGCGGGGCAAAGCGCGCGGGCACTATACTGTGGGCCACACTCTCTGTGCCCCGGGCCCGGATCGGGCGCTGTCCTGATATGTCATGAACCCTGATCGCCTGCGTCTCGATGCCGTGTTGGCCCTGCTGGAACAGGCGGGGCACCCATTGCCAGACCGCGCAGCGGTCACCGATGACGGATTTGTGCAGGCTCTGCTGGATGGCCTGTGCGAGCTTTCGTCCAAGGATCCGATGACTGGCTTGCTCAATCGACGGGCTTTTCTCTGGGGCTTGGAGCAGGAGTTGGACCGGGTCGCGCGGGGTGGTGAGCATGCCCTGTTGCTGGCGGTCGACATTGACCATTTCAAATGCGTCAATGACACCTATGGGCATCTGGCCGGAGATCGGGTGATCAGGGCAGTGGCTGACGCCTTGCGGGGGTGCGTGCGTCCGATGGATACCGTGGCTCGCATCGGCGGGGAGGAGTTTTGCATTGCTTGTCCCAGTTGCTCGCCCTCGTTCGCCCCGGTGGTCGCTGAACGCGTCCGGGCAGCCGTCGCAACCCGACAGATCGAAATCGGTGCTGGACTGCACCTTTCTGTGACGGTGAGTTGTGGTGGCGCTTTCGCCACTCCCTGGATTCGCGGCGCAGTCAACGACTGGCTCGAGCGGGCCGATCGGCAATTGTACCGGGCCAAGCGAGAAGGGCGCAATTGTGTGCGTCTGGAAGAGGTGCTGAGCACCGATGTGAGCGCGGAAGAAAAAGGCATGTTGCTCGGCCTCGGAGAGGTCGAGTCACTTATGATCGAAAACGCCAGAATGCGTGATGCGCAAGGATTGTTCCGATGACCGTTGACCGTTCCCAACCCGTGACCGACCCCATCGAGGAGGGGGTGTTGTTGCGGCCGGTCAAGGGCAAGGTGATTGCCGTGACCAGCGGCAAGGGCGGCGTTGGCAAAACCTTTGTCTCTGCCAACCTCGCCGCAGCACTGACCCGACGTGGTCTCAAGGTGCTGGTGCTGGATGCCGATCTGGGATTGGCGAATCTTGATGTCGTGCTCAACCTCTACCCCAAGCTCACCCTGCACGATGTATTCACCGGCAAGGCCACTCTCGACGACGCGATTCTCAAGGCGCCGGGTGGGTTTTCGGTGATCCTGGCCGGCTCCGGGATGGTTGAGTACTCACGGCTCACGCCTGAAGTGCGTGAGGACTTCCTCGTGCTGATGACCGAGGTGGTGCCCAGATACGACGTGGTGCTGCTGGATACCGGTGCCGGCATTTCCGATGTCGTCCTGTTTGCCTTGTCGCTGGCCTCGGAGGTGTTGCTCGTGGCCACGCCGGAGCCCACGTCGTTGACGGATGCCTATGCCACCATCAAGGTTCTGGCCACACAGCAACGGCGACAGCGCATCCGCATCCTGGTCAACCAGGCGTCACGTCCGGGAGACGGCAAGGCCATCACCACCCAATTGCAAATGGTCCTGAACCGTTTTGTCGGTGCGGCCCAGAAGAGTCAGGCAGGGGATGCCCTGCCAGGGATACGCCTTGTGCATGTGGGCGACATCCCTGTGGATGCGGCAGTGAAAGAGGCCGTGATGCGACGACAGCTGTTGCTAACCCAGACACCGGGCTCCCCGGCTGGCCTGGCCGTGGCACAGATCGCTGGTCGCTTGGTCGAGACGGTGATACGTCCCGATGAGCACACCTGAAATCGACGGGAACGAGGCGGCCGATAGCGCCTTGTCGGGACTGCCTCCCGCGCTGGTCCAGCGCTTGCAGGCGCTCGGTGACCGCTCGGATTTCCCGGCAATGTCGGCGCAGGTCATGCGGGTCTATCAGCTCGCTGGCAACGAGCACGAGAAGCTGCACCGGCTGACGGATGAGATCCTCAAGGATGTGGCGCTGACGAACCGGCTGTTGCGCTGGGTGAATTCCGCCCGATACGCTGGGCGCATTGGTGGAGTAGGGACCGTGTCGCGAGCGGTGTCCATGATCGGGTTCACGTCGGTGCGTAACCTGGCTCTGGGACTGGTGCTTCTGGAGCACATGGATGCGAAAGGGCAAAAGCGGCTTGTGCAGGAGGCCTACGCGCGGGCCCTGTTTGCCGCGATGCTGGCCCGCGAATGGTGTCTTGCCCCGCAAGAGGCGGAAGAGGCGTTTCTCGGTGCCCTGATGCAGGGTTTGGGTCGCATGTTGGTGGCCTGTTATTTTCCCGAAGAGGCGCAGGTGATCGAGACACGTGTCGCCGGTGATCCGGCGCAAGAGCGCCGAGTCGCGGTTCAGGTGTTGGGCGTTGGCTACGAGGATCTTGGGGTCGCGGTGGCTCGAAGCTGGGGCTTGCCGGAGGCCACATTGCGTGCCATGGACCGCGTCGATGGGGTGGCCCCGAGTCGTGCACCGACCGATGCCGTTGAGCGGGTGCGTTGGGTCGCAGCCGCAGCAAGCCGGACCGTCGATGCACTGTGGAGCGAGAGTCCACAGCGCGTCATGGAGCGCCTCCAAGTCTGTTGTCGTCAGCATGCGGCGGTGCTGGCTCGTCCGGTGCAGTCTTTGGTCGAAGGTTTTCAGACGGCCTGCCAGAAGATGGGCGAGATGGTCGACGTGATCGGTTTGCCCGTGGCGGATGGGCGAGCAGTTGGGTTGTGGTTGCGTGGGTCGACTAAAGAGTCCATGGGTTCAGACCTGTCCACCGCTGTCAACCCTGCAGGGAGCCCCGGGCAGCCCCAGGAAGTGGGCACACCGACGATGCCTCGTGGACGACTGGCTTTTGCCCTGGCCCAGGCACTGCAGGATGTGACGGGAACGATGGCCGATACCCGTCTTTCACCGGCCTTGGCCCAGCGTCATGTGCTCGAGGCGATGTGCACCGCGTTGTCGTGCCGGGCCGTGGTGCTGTGTGAGCGGGAAAAGGAGAGGGATGGCCTGCGCGGCCTGCGTGGCCTGGGTCAAGGTGGCGACTCGTTGACCCAGGTGTTCAAGGTCACGCTCGGACAGGGCGAGGATCTGTTCGCCGTGTTGTGCCGGCAGCCCAGGGACACCTGGATCGAGGACGCGAGACAGGCCAGCGTGGTGGCAAGGCTGCCGGCGTGGTTTCGCCAGGCCACAGCCCCTCGCTCGATGCTGATTCTTCCCCTGCGCCAGCAGGGGCATCTGGTCGGAATGGTTTATGCGGAGGATCCGCAGTTGTCCCCCCAAGGATTGTCGGAAGAGGACACGGTGTTGTTGCGGGTCCTCAAGAACCTCATGGTCATGTCGATGTCGGATCGGGGGTGAGGATCTGAGCGACGATTCCACTTGTCGGAGAGGTTCAGGTCGAAGAGGTCTGTGCACGCTGCCGCAGAACGAATCGCTGCAGTTTGCCGGTTTCGGTGCGGGGAAGCGCGGGGAGGAATTCGATTTCGCGCGGGTACTTGTACGGGGCCAGTGTCTGTTTGACGTGGTCCTGCAAGGCCTTGATGAGCGCAGCGTCGCCGGTGTGGCCGGGCTTGAGCACACAGTACGCCTTGATGATCATGCCCCGTTCGGGGTCGGGCTTGCCCACCACCCCACACTCCGCGACCGCAGGATGCTTGAGCAGGGCGTCTTCCACTTCGGGGCCGCCGACGTTGTAGCCGGAGGTGATGATCATGTCGTCGGTGCGAGCCTGGTAGAAGAAATAACCGTCCACATCCTGTACGAAGGCATCGCCCGGATGGTTCCACCCTTGACGGACATACTGGGTTTGCCGGGCGTCGTCCATGTACCGGCAGCCAGTGGGACCGATGACGGCCAGTTTGCCGACGGTCCCGCGTGGTACTTCACGGCCTTCCTCGTCCACCACCTTGGCCTGGTAGCCAGGAACCACCTGGCCGATGGCCCCGCGGCGCACATCGCTGCCAGCCGCTGAAATGAAGATGTGGAACATCTCGGTAGCGCCGATGCCGTCGATCATCTCGATGCCGGTGGCGTCCTTCCAGAGTTGCCGCGTGGCATCGGGCAGTCCTTCGCCGGCACTGACGCTCATGCGCAGACTGGGCAGGCCGTGCTGTTTGGCGAAGGGCGCCATCTGCCGGTAGAAGGTGGGGGCGGTGTAGCAGACGGTCACGCCCACACGCGCCATGGTCTGCACCATGACATCGGGCGTATAAGGGACGCTGGGAAAGTAGACGGAAGCTCCGGCCCACAGGGTGAAGATCAGCAGCCCGCCGAGTCCGAAGGTGAAGGCCAGGGGTGGGGAGCCGGCAACAATGTCGTTGCTGCGCAGTTTCAGCACGTGACGGGGCCAGGTTTCGCACGACGCAAGCACGTCGAGGTGGGTGTGCACGGCCGCTTTGGGCTTGCCGGTGGTGCCCGACGTGAAGGCTAGCAGGGCGATGTCGGTGGCGGCCGTGGGGCAGGGCTTGAACGCGCCGGTGTAGTTCCTGGACAGCGCATCAAGGTTGCCATGCCGGTCGGGTGAGGGTGTGCCCCCGGCATTGAAGACGGCGACGGGCAGAGGCATGCCCGACTCGGTGATGGCGCGGTCAAGCTCGTCAAGCAGCCGGGCATCGCACAGAGCGAGGCTGGGTTGGGCCTTGGCCATGATGTCGCCAAGCTCCTTGGCGCGCAGCAGCGGCATGGTGGCCACGGCGATGAGGCCGGCCTTGACCACCGCCAGCCAGACAAGTGCCATGGCGACGGAGTTTCCGCCTCGCAGCAGGACTCGGTTGCCAGGTTCCAGGCGGTAATGCTGGGTAAGCACGTGGGCGATGCGGTCCACCTCCGCCTGGGCTTGCCGGTAGGTGAGGGTGCGTTCATCACTGCGCAGCATGGGCTGCGCCCCCCAGCCCTTGTGGTGTACCGCATCGTCGAGCAGGCGTTCCACCAGATTGAGTTCTGGCGGAAACTGCAGTTCGGGGAGGTTGTACACGAGCTGTGGCCACTGCTCCAGCGGAGGCAGGCGGTCGTGCACGTAGCGGTCGGTCTGGGCGCTTGGAGCGGGAGCGACGGACATGGGGGACTCCTGGACTGTGGCTTCAGGGTTTCAGGACCGCCTTGCCGAGGATGAGCAACTGCACCTCGGTGGCGCCTTCGTAGATGCGCAGGGAGCGGATATCGCGGTAGAGGCTTTCCACCTTCTGGCCGACGCGCACCCCCAGGCCACCGTGCATTTGCAGGGCCATGTCGATCACGCGCTGGGCGTTTTCGGTGGCAGTCATCTTGGCCATGGCGGCAGCGGCCGTGTAGGCGCGTGGGAGGGGCTGATCGGGCGCTGCCGCGTCCCGCATCCAGGCGGCACGGTAGGTCAGAAGTGCTGCGGCGTCGATGAGTGCGCTCATCTCGCCCAATCGGGCCTGGGTGAGCTGGAAGTCGGCCAGGGTCTGCCCGAACATACGTCGCTGCCGGGCGTGGGTCACGGCTTCAGCGAGTGCCCGCCGTGCCATGCCCAAGGCCGCACCGGCCACAGAGGCGCGAAAGATGTCGAGGGTCTGCATCGCGAGTTTGAAGCCGCCGTGCAGCGTGCCCAGCAGGCTGTGGGTCGGCAGCCGGCAATCGTCGAAACGCAAGGTGGCCAGGGGATGCGGCGCCATGAGTTCGATGTGGGCGCGGCTGTCCAGTCCCGGGGTGGCGGCGGGGACGATGAAGGCACTGATGCCTCGGGCACCAGCGTCCGGGTCGGTTTTGGCGAAGGTGACGTAGAAATCGGCCAGGTCGCCGTTGCTGATCCAGGTTTTGGTGCCGTCAAGCCGCCAGTTGCCATCGACGGCGGTGGCGCGGGTGCGCATGGCGGCGACATCGGAGCCAGCGTCGGGCTCGCTCAGGGCAAAGGCGGCGATCCGCTCTCCTCGCGCCACCGCGGGCAGGTGGCTTGCCCGTTGGGCCGGTGAACCGGCCAGGGTGATGGCACCCGAACCGAGTCCCTGCATGGCAAAGGCGAAATCGGCCAATGGCGAGTGGAAAGCCAGGGTTTCTCGCAACAGGACGAGGGCGCGCGAGTCGAGCCGCGGCAAGGCCCCGCCGTGTTCTGCGGGGACGCAGTAGCGCAGCCAGCCGCCGGCACCGAGGCGACGTACCCACTCGCGGCAGGCGGCGCGGTCATCGCGTTCGTCCACGACTTGTTCACCGGCCCAGGCGACCAGGGCGGGGCCGAGCTGGCGGTGGGCGTCCTCGAAAAACGGCAGGTCCAGATGCGACAGGGGCGGTCTGATCTCGTCCAGCGGGTGAAGATGGGGGTGTTCAAAGGCGACCATCGGCTCAGTTTCCTTCGAAAACAGGGCGCTGTTTGGCGGCGAATGCCTCGAAGGCGCGACGGAAGTCCTGCGTCTGCATGCAAATGGCCTGCGCCTGGGCTTCGGCCTCGATGGCCTGGTCGATGGTCATGCTCCATTCCTGGTGCAGCATGGTTTTGGTCATGCCGTGCGCAAAGGTGGGACCACTGGCCAGCTCGGTCGCGAGCGTTCGGGCGGCATCTTGCAGTGCTTCGGGTTCGTGCAGGTCGTTGAAAAACCCCCAGTTCAGGCCCTCTTGGGCGGTCATGGCCCGACCGGTGAACAGCAGTTCACTGGCACGCCCCTGGCCGATGACGCGGGGCAGCAATGCGCAGGCACCCATGTCGGCGCCGGCGAGTCCGACACGTGTGAACAGAAAGGCGGTCTTGCTGCGGGCCGTGCCCAGACGAAGGTCGCTCGCGAGTGCCAGCATGGCGCCAGCGCCGGCGCACACGCCGTCAATTGCCGCGATCACGGGTTGCGGGCAGGCTTGCATGGCCTTGACCACGTCGCCGGTCATACGGGTGAAGGCGAGCAGTTCGGGCATGCTCATGCGAGTCAACGGGCCGATGATCTCGTGCACATCACCACCCGAACAGAAGTTGTCGCCGGCGCCCCGCAGCACCACAGCTCGGATGTCGGTCGCATACGGCAGGGAGCGGAACCATTCGCGCAGTTCACCGTAGGAGTCGAAGGTCAGCGGGTTCTTGCGCTCAGGGCGGTTCAACGTGACGGTGGCGATCCCGGCATCCACCTCGCACCGGAAGTGTTGCGTGGTCTGGGGGGCAAGCTCCCGGAACTGGGGGCGCATGGGGTTGTGGTCGGGGATAGGGTGTTTCATGGGATCGGACTGAGATGGGCTTTGACTTTCCCCAGCAAGCGGTAAAGCTGGGCCGTATCGCGTTCGTTCAGGTAGGCGAAGGCTTCCACGATCCAGGCTTCATGCCACTGGGCCATGTCGGCGAATGCAGCATGACCGGCCGGGGTCAGGCGGACCCGGAAAGCACGGCGGTCTTCCTCCACTTCCACTCGCTCGACCAGGCCCTCCGCGACGAGCTGGTCGGTGATGCCGGTAACGTTGCCACCCGTGACCATGAGGCGGGCCGAGAGCTCCTTCATCTTGAGGCCTTCAGGGTGGCGCTCGAGTTGGGCCATGAGGTCGAAACGCGGCAAGGTGGTACCGAACTGTTCTCTCAGTCCGCCCCGGATGCGCTTCTCGATCAGCTGGGTACAGGTGAGCAGTCGCAGCCACAGGCGCAATGCCTCCGGGTGCTCGCTGTGCAGGCGCGCTTCGTGGTCGAGAAGGGGGGAATCGGACATTTGGGGTCGGGCGGATTCAGGTCGGTCGTGGGAATGCCGGATGAGCAGCCTGTTGGGGAGGGCGGTGCATGGGTATTTGTTTAGGTTTAAACAAATTGTGCCTTTGATGCCCCCTGGGGGGGAGGGGGAATACCCTGATCTGGATCAAAGAGTGTGTGCGGCGGCCTGCCGACAGTCGGAAGTCGATGCCAAAATGGTCGTGCAAAGCGATCGCGTCTCAAGGAGAACAAGATGGTGTACCGATTCAAGACCAAGGCCACGGGCGATGTGGTGATGCTGGAGCAGAACGGCAAGCAATTGTTGGAAATCCTGGGCAAAGACCCGGCTGGCCCGGGCATTTTGCTGGTGGAGCAGATGCCGGCAGCGATTGAGGCGATACACGCCGCGGTCTTGAAGGAGGAGGCCGATTTTGAGCGTCGCAAACAGGAAGCTCTCGAGAAGGGCGAATACGTGCCCGACCCGGAGCGAATCAGCCTGCGAACACGCGTGGCGCCCTTCCTGGAGATGCTGCAGCACTGTCAGCGTGAAAACGCCGAGGTGGTCTGGGGCGTTTGAGGCGGACGGTCATTCAAGACCAGGGGTGCTGCTCCCAGCAGCGCGGCACAGGCCTGTACCGTGAGGCCTGGGCGGATGCCCAGTGCCGCCGCAGACGGATTGCAATGGCTGACGACGCCGTCAAGCCAGGTGCTCTGCGACTGTCCGATGCAGGCTGAGGTGTGGGAGACGGCGCATGCGGCAAGGCCTGCCGATTCGAGCAATTCCAGCCCGGCAATGCCTGCGTGATCTTTGCCAACGCCTGCATCGTTGAAGACTGTTAACCTGGGGCGCACGGCGATGGCATAGCGGGCCGCGCTCACCCCGCCGTGCGAGCCGGTGACGCCGATGCAGTCCCGATCGGATGGCAAGAGCTCGGTGACGGAATCGACCAGACGGATCTGAGAGGCGGGCATGCAATGAAAAAGCCCCTGTCCGTGGACAAGGGGCTGGGTTTCAAGAGATGGGGTCAGGATCAGTCTGCGTACTGGCCTGCGGCGTCAATGGCGGCCTTGAGCTTGACGATCTGATCGGCAACGAAGGCTTTGTGGCCCTCTGGGGTTACACGGTTGTCGGTGACGACGATGGCGCCCAGGGCCTGTTGTCGCTGAATGAACTCAGGATCCTTGAGCGCGGCACGCAGGGCTTCGTTGAGCTTCTTGGTCACGGCGGCCGGTGTGCCCTTGGGCGCGTACAGGCCGTGCCAGATCGTCAGATTGAAGTCGCGTAGCCCCATCTCCTGGAGCGATGGGTAGTGCTTGAGCACCGGGTGGTTCGACAGCGGGCGTGCGGTGGTCACGGCAAATGCCTTCACGCGACCTGCTTCGATCTGACTGGTCGTGTTGGTGGTCTGGTCACACATCACGTCCACCTGGCCGCCGATGAGGGCGTTCATCGCCGGGGCGGTGCCGCCGAACGGAATGGTGGTCATGGCCTGGCCGGCCTTGATCGCAGATTGCCACATCAGGCCACAGATGTGCGACGCAGACCCCAGCCCGGCGTGCGCCAGGTTCAGCTTGCCGCTGTTGGCGCGGATGTAGTTCTCGAAGTCGCGGTAGGTGTTGGCGGGCAGCTGGGGCTTCCCGATGAGGGTCATGGGCACGTCGTTGATCATGCCCAGATACTCGAAGTCTTCCAGTGCGTTGTACTGGAGGCGGCGGTACAGGCCGGCGGTGGATGCCATGCCGATGTGCCAGACCAGCAGGGTGTGTCCGTCGGGTGCTGCCCGGGCGGCCCGCGTGGCGCCAATGGTGCCACCCGCGCCAGCGGCGTTCTCCACAACGATGTTGGCGTTGCCCAGGTGCTTGCGCATGGCTTCGGCGAGCTGGCGGGCGACGGTGTCGGTCGGGCCGCCAGCAGCGAACGGGACGATGAAGGTGATCGGCTTGGAAGGGAAGTCCTGTGCGTAGGCTCCGACAGCCACGGTGGCCGCCGCAGCGACAGTGATCCACTTTTTCATGCGTGTCTCCTTAGACGAGGGGAAAGCATCATGGTAGCGGGGCTGCGGCCCTGTGCCATCGCGGGAACTACGTAGACCGGTGTTGGGGAAAAACCGGGGGTCAGTCGTAGCGGCGAGCGTCCTCGATCACCTTGCCGTCGTTGGGCAGGCTGCCCGCATCGACCAGCACGGCTTGGCCGCGCAGCTTGGTCACCTCGCGCATGCTGTCTTCCAGTGCACCCAAGAGCGTGTGGCCGTCGCCTGCCAGCGGCTGGCGGACCTCCACCTGGAGGGCCATGCGGTCGTCGGCCATCTCGCCGGAGACAACCAGGCGAGCCCGCAGCACCTCGGGGTGACGGCGCACGATCTCGGCGACCTGAGAGGGGTGGACGAACATGCCCTTGATCTTGGTGGTCTGGTCTGCACGGCCCATCCAGCCCTTGATGCGGGTGTTGGTCCGTCCCGTCGGGCAGGTGGCAGAAAGGATCGCCGAGAGGTCACCGGTGCCGAAGCGCACCAGCGGATAGTCGGGGTTCAGCACGGTGACCACCACTTCACCCACCTCACCCTCGGCGACCGGATCACCCGTTCCCGGACGCACGATTTCCAGGATCACGTGTTCATCCAGCACCAACCCCTCCCGGCTGGCGGTTTCGTAGGCGATGAGGCCGGCATCAGCGGTGGCGTAGCACTGGTAGGCGGTGACGCCTCGCTCCGCGAGCCAGTCGCGCAGCGACGGTGGGCAGGCTTCGCCGGAGACCAGCGCCTTGCGGATGGGCAGGGGCATGCCGGCTTGTTCGGCCTTTTCCACCAGGATGCGCAGAAAACTGGGCGTGCCTGCGTACGCGGAGGGCTGGAGGTCCTGTACGGCGGCAAGCTGCTGCTCGGTATTGCCTACCCCGCCAGGGATGACGGTACAGCCCAGGGCATGAGCGCCGCTTTCCATGATCCAGGCGCCAGGGGTGAGGTGATAGCTGAAGCAGTTGTGCACCAGTTCCCCGGCCTCGAAACCGGCTGCTGCCATGGCGCGCGCCGAGCGCCAGTAGTCGCGGGCATGTCCTTCGGGTTCATAGATCGGGCCGGGCGACTGGAAGACCCGGCGCGCACCGGACGACCTCAGCAGCCCTTTCCAGCCAATGGCTGAAAAGCCGCCGAACGGATCCCCCCCAGACCGGCGACTGGCCAACTGGCGTTCCAGCAGCTCATGCTTGCGGACCACGGGCAGGGTGGCCAGCGCCTGGCGGCTGTTGATGCGGTCCGGATCGACACCGGCCAGCAGCTCGGCATAGGCGGTGCTGCTCGACTGGGCGTGTCGGATGTGGGCCGGCAAGGCGGCCATGAGGGCGGCCTCGCGGTCAGCGGGCGCACGGGTTTCCAGGGCGTCGAAATGGGTGGGCATGGCAGGAACTCGGCGGTCGGGGAGGGCGGGCAGCTTCGGACGTCAGGCCAGCCAGCGCTTGCGGCGCTTGTAGCTCTTGACTTCCTTGAAGCTCTTGCGCTCGGAGCCGCCCATGCCGAGGTAGAACTCCTTGACATCTTCGTTGTTGCGCAGGTCCTCGGCCTTGCCGTCCATCACGATGCGGCCGCTTTCCATGATGTAGCCATAGTCGGCATAGCGCAGAGCCATGTTGGTGTTCTGCTCGGCGATCAGGAAGGTCACCTTTTCCTTCTGGTTGAGATCCTTCACGATCTCGAACACCTCCTCGACGATTTGCGGCGCCAGACCCATGGAAGGCTCGTCGAGCAGCACCACGCTGGGGTTGGCCATGATGGCGCGACCGATCGCGCACATCTGCTGTTCGCCGCCCGAGGTGTAGGCGGCCTGGCTGTTGCGGCGCGTTTTCAGCCGGGGGAAATAGTTGTAGACTTTTTCCAGGTTGGCGTCCACCTCGGCCTTGCTTTTGCGGGTGTAGGCGCCGGTGAGGAGGTTTTCTTCGATGGTGAGGTGGGCAAAGCAGTGCCGCCCTTCCATGACTTGGACCACACCGCGTTGCACCAGATCGGCTGGCGTAAGGTTTTCAATGCGCTCCCCGCGCAGCTCGATGCTGCCTTTGGTGACTTCACCGCGCTCCCCCTTGAGCAGGTTGGACACGGCGCGCAGCGTCGTGGTCTTGCCCGCGCCGTTGCCACCCAGGATCGCGGCGATCTGGCCTTCGGCCACTTGCAGGGACACGCCTTTGAGCACCAGGATCACGTGGTTGTAGATGACCTCGATGCCGTTGACGTTGAGAACGATGTTGGATGTGCTCATGGGTGGGCTTTCAAAAAAACAGAGCGGGGTTCAGTCCGCTGCGGACGCTGTCGATCTGTCCGCAGGGGACTGAAGGCCGGTGTGCACCTTCAGCGCGCCCGCCGTGAGGCGGGCGCTGTCACCAGATCAGGACTGGCAGTCCGACGGGGGGCGGCGGGTCAGGTTCTTTTCGCGGGCATACTGGTCAGCCGAGGCCTTGACCATCGGGCGGATGATCTGCTCGTCGGCCTGCAGCCAGTCGGAGGCCCATTCGAAACCGTTGCCGGTCCAGGTATGGACGCGTGCCCAGGCAGCGCCCATGTGGTCGTTGCAGGAGGTGGAAATCGGGCCACGCAGCACACCCTTGAAGCCGAGCTGGTCGAGGCGAGCCTGAGTGATGTTCAGATTCTCGTAGCCCCAGCGTGCCTGTTCCGGCGTGATGTGCTTGCCCTTGCCGAAACGCTCCTGGGCACGGAACACGCCCTCGACCGACAGCATGGCGCCCACGACGCCACGCATGTAGAGCACGTCGCCGACTTCGGCGCGGGGGCCGGTGCCCTGGCCTTTGTCGTGTACCTCTGCCAGAATGGCCTTGACCACGTCGGAGTTCTTTTCGGCACCGTGCTGCATCATCACGGCGTTGTAGCCGCGTGCGGCCTGGCCGATGTCTCGCAGATCCGGCTCGGCGCCCGACCACCAGGTGCCGATCATCTTCTCCCTCGGGTACCCAACGGCGATGGCTTCGCGGACCGCAGTGGCAGTCATCACGCCCCAGGTCTGCAGAATCACCCAGTCAGGCCTCGACTGGCGAACCTGCAACCAGATGGCTTTCTGCTCCACCCCCGGTGCGGGAATGGGCAGCAGTTGCAGCGTGAAGCCATGCGTCGCGGCACGCTCCTGCAGGATGGGCAACAGTTCCTTGCCAAAGGGGCTGTCATGGAAGCCAACGGCAATACGTTTGCCGCGCAGCTTGTCCCAACCGCCTTCCTTGTTGGCGATGTGCTTGAGGGCCACGTCACCGGCGACCCAGTAGTGGCCGATCAGCGGGAAGTTCCACTTGAAAATGCCGCCGTCTGCCGAGTCGCTGCGGCCGTAACCGGAGGTGATCAGTGGGATCTTGTCCACAGGAACCTTCTCGGTCAACGCGAAGGTGATGCCGGTGGACAGCGGCTGGAACACAGTCGCGCCACCATGGCGGCCCTTGAGGCGCTCATAGCATTCCACGCCACGGTCGGTGGCGTAGGCGGTCTCGCACTCCTCAACGAGCGTCTGCACCCCGTTGATGCCGCCACGCGCATTGACCAGCTTCATGTAGTCGGCATAACCGTTGGCCCAAGGTGTTGCGTTCGGTGCCACCGGTCCGGTACGCCCCGTCAGGCTGGGGAAGAATTGCACGGTGCCCTGGGCCATCGCGGCCGTGGTGGCGAGGCCCGTGGTCAGTGCGGCGGCCGCCATGGTGGCTGCCAGCGCGAGATGTCGCAGTTTCATGGATTGTCTCCTTCTAAAAAACACCTACCAAAAGCACACGTGGAAAGGAAGCCCCCGAGGTGTCGAGCAGGGCATCCGCGTCGAGAAATCAGTGCGGGAAGGGCCACAGGCGCAGTTTCTGTTTACCAATGCTCCACAGCTTGGCCAGACCGTGAGGTTCCTTGATCAGGAACCAGACGATCAGGGCGCCGAAGATCATGAATTCGGCGTGCGAAACCATGGCGGTGGAAATCGAGATGCCGACCAGTCCCCCCACCCAGGGCAGGAACTGGTTCAGGAAGATCGGCAGGACCACGATGAAGGCGGCGCCGAAGAAACTGCCCATGATGGAACCCAGGCCACCGATGATCACGATGAACAGAAGCTGGAACGAGCGCTCGATGCTGAAGGCCAGCGGCTCCCAGGAACCCAGGTGAACAAAGCCCCACAGCGCGCCAGCCACACCGATGATGAAGGAGCTGACGGCAAATGCGCTGAGCTTGGCGTACATCGGGCGGATGCCGATGACCGAAGCCGCCACGTCCATGTCGCGGATGGCCATCCACTCGCGGCCAATGGCCGATCGGACCAGATTTTTGGCAAGCAGGGCAAACACCACCGTGAAGCCCAGGCAGAACAGGTACTTTTCCACCGGGGTGTCGATGCGCCATCCAAGCAGCGACAAGTTGGACACCGCCACCGAGCCGGAGGTGCTGTTGTTGGTGAACCAGTCGATGCGGGCGAAAGCCCAGTCGAAGAAGAACTGGGCGGCCAATGTGGCCACCGCCAGATACAGACCTTTCACCCGCAGGCTCGGGACGCCGAAGGCGATCCCGGCCAGCATGGAGAAGAACCCGCCGGCCAGCAGGGCGACGATCAGCGGCATCCCGTCGATGCGCACGAAGGTGTTGTAGGCCATATAGGCGCCCACCGCCATGAAGGCGCCCGACCCTAGCGAGATCTGGCCGCAGTAGCCGACCAGGATGTTCACACCGATGGCCGCCAATGACAGGATCACGAACGGGATCAGCACCGCACGGAAAAGATACTCGTCGGCCAGCAACGGCACGCCGATGAAGGCGAAGGCAATCAGGCCGAGTATGGCGATACGATCCTGGGCGATCGGGAAGATCTGCTGATCGGTGTGGTAGGAGGTCTTGAACTGACCGTTTTCTCTGTAGAACATGTTTTATCTCCTCACACCCGGTCAATGATTTTTTCGCCGAACAGGCCTTGCGGACGGAACAGCAGGAACACGAGCGCCAGCACGTAGGCGAACCAGATTTCGATGCCGCCGCCCACCATGGGGCCGAGATAGATTTCGGAGAGCTTTTCCCCCACACCGATGATCAGCCCGCCGATGATGGCTCCAGGCACCGAGGTCAGCCCCCCGAGGATGATCACGGGCAGCGCCTTGAGCGCCACAGTGGTCAGCGAGAACTGAACCCCGATCTTGGAGCCCCAGATGATCCCGGCCACCAGGGCCGTGATGCCTGCGACGAACCACACGATGACCCACATCCGGCCCAGGGGAATGCCGATGGATTGGGCGGCCTGATGGTCGTCGGCCACGGCACGCAGGGCACGGCCGGTACCGGTTTTCTGGAAGAACATGCTCAGCGCGGCGACAAGGATGGCGGCCACCAGGGCGGCGATCATGTCTTCCTTGTTGATCAGCAGCCCGCCTTCGAAGACCTCCTCCATGATGAAGATCGGTTCCTTGGGCATGCCCACGTCGATGGAATAGACCGCGCTGCCGAAGATGGTCTGGCCGAAGCCGTCGAGAAAATAGGTGATCCCCAGCGTGGCCATGAGGAGCGTGACGCCTTCCTGGTTGACCAGGTGACGCAGCACCAGTCGCTCCACCAGCCATGCGAACGCCAGCATGCAGGCCGTCGCGAGGAAGAAGGCGACCACGTTGGCAAGCAGCTTGCTCTCGAAGCCGAACCATTGCGGCACCCATTCCGAGAAACGGGCCATGGCCAGGGCGGCGAACAGCACCATCGCCCCCTGGGAGAAGTTGAACACCCCCGACGCCTTGAAGATGAGCACGAAGCCCAGCGCCACCAGCGAATACAGCATGCCGGCCATCAGGCCACCCATGAGCGCTTCAATGAAAAATCCCATGTCCTGTCTCCTCAGTGGCTGGTGCCCAGGTAGGCGCTGATCACGTCTTCGTTGTTGCGCACTTCGTCGGGCGTGCCGTCACCGATCTTCTTGCCGTAGTCCAGCACCACCACCCGGTCGGAAATGTCCATCACCACACCCATGTCGTGCTCGATCAGCACGATGGTGGTGCCGAATTCGTCGTTCACGTCGAGGATGAAGCGGCACATGTCCTGCTTCTCTTCCACGTTCATGCCGGCCATGGGCTCGTCGAGCAGCAGGACCTGCGGCTCCATGGCCAGGGCGCGGCCCAGGTCCACCCGCTTCTGCAGGCCGTAGGGCAGCTGGCCCACGGGCGTTTTGCGATAGGCCTGGATTTCCAGGAAATCGATGATCTGCTCGACCTTTTCACGGTGTGCCACTTCTTCCTTCTCGGCCGGGCCGATGCGCAGCGCCTGCAGGAAGATGTTGCTCCTGATGCGCAGGTTGCGCCCGGTCATGATGTTGTCGATCACGCTCATGCCCTTGAACAGGGCCAGGTTTTGGAAGGTGCGGGCGATGCCCATTTCCGCGACCTGTCGGCTGTTCATGTGCTTGAAGGTCTGGCCGCGGAAGGTGATCGAGCCTTCCTGGGGCTTGTAGACACCGTTGATGCAGTTGAGCATGGAGCTCTTGCCGGCGCCGTTGGGGCCTATGATGGCGCGGATTTCGTGCTCCTTCACGTTGAAGGATATGTCGGTCAGCGCCTTGACGCCGCCGAACCGCAGACTGATGTTCTGGACGTCCAGGATGACGTCACCCACTTGCTTGTGTGCCATGGTGTGTTCTCTTGCTGGGCGGGGGCGTGGCGTCAGGCGGCCTTCTGGACCGGGGCGAACGTTTTCGCGTCCATGAGCTTGAGGGTGGCGCTCACCTTGCCGGTGCGTCCGTCCTCGAACTTGACCTGGGTTTCGATGAACTGCTCCGCCTTGCCTTCATAAAGCGCATCGACCAGCACCCCGTATTTCTCGGCGATGAAACCCCGGCGAACCTTGTTGGTGCGGGTGAGTTCACCGTCGTCGGCGTCCAGTTCCTTGTGCAGCACCAGAAAACGGCTGATCTGGCTGCCGGCCAGCAGCACATCGCGGCTGAGGTCGGCGTTGACCTTTTCCACGCAATCCTTGATGAGCTGGTAGACCTCGGGTTTCTGGGCCAGGTCGGTGTAGCCGGCGTAGGGCAGGTTGCGCCGTTCGGCCCAGTTGCCCACCGCGTCGAAGTCGATGTTGATCATCACGCACACCTTCTCGCGGCCGTCGCCGTAGGCCACCGCCTCCTTGATGTGCGAGAAGAACTTGAGCTTGTTTTCCACGTACTTGGGCGCGAACATCGCGCCGTCGTTAGTACCGCCCTTGATTCGACCCACGTCCTTGACGCGGTCGATGATCTTGAGGTGGCCGCTGGCGTCGATGAAGCCGGCGTCGCTGGTGTGATACCAGCCGTCCTCGCTGAGGACCTCGCGGGTGGCCTTGTCGTTCTTGTAGTATTCCTTGAGCAGGCCGGGCGACTTGACCAGGATTTCGCCGTTGTCGGCCAGCTTGATCTCCACCCCCTCGCAAGGCACGCCCACCGTGTCGGCGCGCACCTCATGGTCGGGTTGCAGGCAGACGAACACAGCGGTCTCGGTGGAGCCGTACAGCTGCTTGAGGTTGATGCCGATGGAGCGGTAGAAGCTGAACAGGTCCGGGCCGATGGCCTCTCCCGCGGTGTAGGCCACGCGCACCCGGCTGAAGCCCAGGGTGTTGCGCAGAGGGCCGTACACGAAAAGGTTGCCCAGTCCATAAAGGAGGCGGTCCATGAAGCCCACGGATTTGCCGTCCATCAGGTCCGGGCCCACTTTGCGAGCGACGTTCATGAAGGCGTGGAACATCTTGCGCTTTACGGTGCCCGCATCTTCCATACGGATCATCACGCTCGTCAGCAGGCCTTCGAACACGCGCGGAGGCGCGAAGTAGTAGGTCGGGCCGATCTCCTTGAGGTCGATCATCACCGTGCTGGAGGACTCCGGGCAGTTGACCACGTAGCCGCAGGCCAGCCACTGGGCGTAACTGAAGATGTTTTGTCCGATCCAGGCGGGCGGCAGGTAGGCCAGCACCTCTTCCTGGGCGGTCAGTTTGTCGAACTTGGCGCCGACGTCGGCTCTGTTGAGCAGGGTGTAATGGGTGTGGACCACGCCCTTCGGATTGCCGGTGGTGCCAGAGGTGAAGAACATGGCGGCCACGTCGTCGGGCTGGGCCTTGTCGATTTCTTCCTGGAAGAAGTCCGGGTGCTCTTCGGCGTACACCTTGCCGGTGGCGATGACCTCCTTCAGTCCGGCCAGGCCTGGTTCGTCGTAGTTGCGCAGGCCGCGGGGGTCGTCGAACAGGATGTGCGTGAGCTGTGGGCACTGCTCACGGATTTCGAGCATCTTGTCCACCTGCTCCTGGTCTTCCACCACGGCAAAGCGCACCTCGGCGTTGTTGATGGGGAAGACGCATTCGGCGGCGACGGCGTCCTGGTACAGTGGCACCGGGATGGCGCCCAGCGATTGGGCGGCGAGCATGGTCGCGTACAGGCGCGGGCGGTTGGCGCCGATGACGATCAGGTGCTCTCCACGCTGCAGGCCCAGCTGGTGCAGTCCGTCGGCCAGGTGATGGACCAGTTCGGCCATCTGTTGCCAGGTGGTGGTTTGCCAAATGCCGTATTCCTTCTCGCGCATGGCGGCGGCGCCGGGGCGCTTGGCCGCATGTTCCAGCAACAGCCGGGGGAACGTTGTCCGCATGTTGTCTCCTGTGGGCACGGGCCAGCCGCAAGAATGGAGCGGGCTGGCTGGATCTGATGCGGACTGTACGGCCAAGGTTTGACGTCATGTTGTCCTTCCGTTGACAATCTAGGGTTGTTACCCACTAGGAGTTTCCCTAGGTTCAATCTGGAGGGGTGTTCATGATCCGGCGAAATGGCCTGCGGCAGCGAGCCCGTGCGCTCAGCGACGAGGAGTTTGCGTCCATTCCCTGGGTGCGGCGACTGGCCTCCAGTGAGCAGGACAGGGTACGGGAGGGCATGGTGGTCACACTCGCCCACCCTGGAGATTACATCTGCCGAATCGGGCGGCCAGTCACCTACTGGTTTGGCCTCATGGAGGGGCTGCTGAAGATGAGCAACGACGACAGTCAGGGGCCGATCATGACCTTTGCTGGTCTGGCCCCGGGCGGGTGGTTTGGAGAGGGTACGGCACTCAAGCGCGAAATCTACCGCTACAACGTGCAGGCGTTGCGCAAGAGCCTGGTGGCGGGGCTGCCGGTCGAGACGTTCCACTGGCTGCTGGACCACTCCATCGGCTTCAACCGCTTCGTGATGTGGCAGCTCAATGAACGACTGGGCCAGTTTATCGCCGCCCGAGAGATCGACCGCATCACCGATCCGGACGTCCGTGTCGCGCGCAGCCTGGCCAACCTGTTCCATCCCGGACTGTTTCCCGGTGTGGGCGGACTGCTCCGCATCACCCAGCAGGAACTGGCGTATCTGGTGGGGCTGTCTCGCCAGCGGGTGAACCAGGCGCTGGCGGTGCTGGACGAAGCCGGTCTGATCGAGGTGGCCTATGGGGGACTGAAGATGCTGGACCTGCCGCAGTTGCGTTCGTTTGCCGGGCAACGCGCCGAAGCGGGTCCGAGTCTGGACCGATAATGCCCCAACCCATCATGTCTCGCACACTGCACCTGCCCCGTACCCCGTCGTCCCCGTCGCAAAAGCCGGCGCCTGACCGCTCGCGGTCGCCGGCACCGGCCGACCCGGTGGCCATACGCCTGAACAAGCGCCTGGCCGACATGGGGCTCTGTTCCCGCCGCGAGGCCGATGAGTGGATCGCCCGTGGCTGGGTGCGCGTCAATGGTCAGCTGGCGCAGACCGGCCAGACCGTGAGGCTGGCCGACCAGGTGGAGGTGGCGCCCCAGGCCAGCGAACGGCAGCAGTCGCGCGTGACCATCTTGCTGCACAAACCCGTGGGGTATGTGAGTGGCCTGCCGGAAGACGGCCATCAGAGCGCGGCGGTGCTGGTCAAGCCCGGCACGCGCTGGCGGGAAGACCGGGCTCGGCGCCGGTTCGAGGCCGCTCACACCAGGGGGCTTGCTCCTGCAGGACGGCTGGACATCGATTCCACCGGCTTGCTGGTGCTCACGCAGGACGGTCGCGTCGCGAAGGCGCTGATTGGCGAAACCTCCGGAGTCGAGAAGGAGTATCTGGTGCGCGTGCAATGGGCCCCCCATGGCCCGCGCGGTGCCGGTGTGGTGGCGCAGAACGTGCAGGCGGTGTTTCCGGCCGAGCGGTTGGCCCTGTTGCGGCATGGCCTGTTGCTGGACGGGCAGCCGCTGAAGCCCGCCCGCGTGGACTGGCAGAACCCGGAACAGCTCCGTTTCGTGCTCCTGGAGGGGAAGAAGCGGCAGATCCGCCGCATGTGCGAGCAGGTGGGACTGCATGTGGTGGGGCTCAAGCGCATCCGCATCGGCCGGGTGACGCTGGGCAACCTGCCGCTGGGGCAGTGGCGTTATCTGGACGAGCACGAGCGGTTCTGAGGGTTTCCTCCGGTGTCCGTGCAGGGCGCCTCTTGAAATCGGCGCAGGGGCACCCATGTCGGGGAAGTCTGCGTGCCGGCCCCGGCCGGGCGCGTGCGTCCCTTTTCAACCCTCACAGACACCGTTACCTGTCATGAGCCAACAACACGCTTTTCAGGCCGAGGTCGCGCAACTGCTGCACCTGGTCACCCACTCGCTGTATTCCAACAAGGACATCTTCCTGCGGGAGCTGATTTCGAACGCGTCGGACGCCTGCGACAAGCTCCGTTTCGAGGCCCTTCATGACGCCGGCCTGTATGAAAACACCCCGAACCTGGAGGTTCGCGTCCAGTTCGACAAGGACGCCAAAACCCTCACCATCACCGACAACGGCATCGGCATGAGCGAGGCCGAGGCCATCGATCATCTGGGCACCATCGCCAAGAGCGGCACGCGCGACTTCATGAGCCGTCTCAGCGGGGACCAGAAGAAGGACGCCCAGCTCATCGGTCAGTTCGGGGTGGGTTTCTATTCGGGCTTCATCGTGGCCGATCGCATCACCGTCGAAAGTCGCCGTGCCGGCCTCAAGCCCGAGGAAGGAGTGCGCTGGGTGAGCAGCGGCAGTGGCGCTTTCGAGACCGAGGCCATCACCCGTGTCGAACGGGGCACCAGCGTCATCCTGCACCTGCGCGACGACGCCAGCGAGTACCTGAACCGCTGGAAGCTCAAGCAGATCATCGGGAAATACTCGGACCACATCAGCCTGCCCATCCTCATGCAGAAAGAGGAATGGGACCAGGACAAGAGCGAATACGTGCTGCAGGCCGACTGGGAAGCGGTGAATTCGGCCAGCGCCCTGTGGACGCGCCCCAAGAAGGACATCAGCGACGAACAGTACGTCGATTTCTACCAGAACATCAGCTACGACAACGAGGCGCCGCTGACCTGGAGCCACAACCGCGTCGAAGGCAGCACCGAGTACACGCAGCTGCTCTACATTCCGGCCAAGGCGCCGCACGACCTGTGGAACCGTGACAAGAAGGCCGGCGTGAAGCTGTACGTGAAGCGTGTGTTCATCATGGACGATGCCGAGGCGCTCATGCCCACCTACCTGCGCTGGGTGAAAGGGGTCATCGATTCGGCCGACCTGCCGCTGAACGTCAGCCGCGAACTGCTGCAGGAAAGCCGCGACGTGAAGGCCATCCGCGAGGGCAACACCCGCCGCGTGCTGACCATGCTTGAAGACCTCGCCAGGAAGGACCGCCTGCCCACGGGCGAGGACTGGGAGCGCCTGAGCGACGAGGAGAAAGCCGAGGCCGAGGCCGATGCCGGCAAGTTCACGCGTTTCTATGCGGAATTCGGCGCGGTGCTCAAGGAAGGGTTGGGCGAGGACTTCGGCAACCGCGAGCGCCTGGCCAAGCTGCTGCGTTTCGCCTCCACCCAGAGCGACGCGGTGGGCGTGAGCCTGGCCGACTACAAGGCCCGCATGAAGGAGGGTCAGGAGGCCATCTACTACATCACCGCCGACACGCTGGCTGCGGCCAGGAACAGCCCGCAACTCGAAGTCTTCCGCAAGAAGGGCATCGAGGTGCTGCTGATGACCGACCGGGTGGACGAGTGGGCGCTGTCCTTCCTGCACGAATTCGACGGCACCCCGCTGCAGAGCGTGGCCAAGGGGGCGGTGGACCTGGGCAAGCTGCAGGACGAAGAAGAAAAGAAGGCCGCCGAACAGGCCGCCGAATCCTTCAAGCCGGTGCTCGACAGGCTGAAGGCATCCTTGAAGGACAAGGCCAAGGACGTGCGCGTGACCTCCCGCCTGGTGGATTCGCCGGCCTGTCTGGTGGTCGAGGACGGGGACTATTCCATGCAACTGGCGCGCATGCTGAAGCAGGCCGGCCAGCAGGCGCCGGAAGTCAAGCCCATCCTGGAGGTCAACGCCGATCACGCCCTGGTGAAAAAGCTGGACGGGCATCCGCAGTTTGACGAGCTGGCCCACATCCTGTTCGACCAGGCGCTGTTGGCCGAGGGGGGCCTGCCGGAAGACCCGGCGGCCTATGTGAAGCGGGTCAATGCACTCCTGGTGTGAGGTTCATTCCAGCGTGCCGGCGAACTCGATGATCGCCTTGTGGTCGGGCGGGAGCACGGTGAACTTGATGCCCGCCTCGACCAGCACGCTGCGCAGGTCCTTGTCCACCTGCTGGGCCTGGGCCTCGTCCTGAAGCCGGCCGCTGCGCACGTAGGGTTTGTCGAGGTCGCGCTGCACCAGGATGTTCACGTTGTTGAACTGCTTGTACCAGGCCAGGATCTGCTGGTGCGTCTTCTGCACGTCGCACACGTTGTCCGGGTAGTGGGCGTTGTAGTAGAGCAGTTGCGGCAGCGCCCCTTCGGTGACGAGAAACGCCACCTGACCGTCCAGCACTTCCAGCATGCGGTATTGCTGCAGCGCGATGCCGTACTGGTTGCGCAGGGCGTCGGTGTCGCGTTGCCAGACCAGCATCTTGCCGATGTCGGGCACGGTTTCGACCGTCTTGTGGCGCAGATGCAGCTTGAGCACGATGGCCGATGAATACAGCGACTTGTCGCAGCCCGGCCCGCCAATGATGTTGATGACCTTGGTGGGGTAGCGCCGCAGTTTCGCTTCCGGCAAGCTGGTGGGCACATAGCCCGCGATGGTGGTGCTCATGTCTCCGATCTCCTGGCGCGGACGGGCGTGCCCTCATGCTACCAAAGGATCGCCCTCCATGGCAGCCACCTGATCCCACAGCGTCTGTGCCTGTTCCAGCCAGTAGCTCCCGCTGCCGAACCAGGGGAAGTGGATGGGGAAGGTGGGGTCGTCCCAGCGTCTGGCCAGCCAGGCGCTGTAATGGATGAGGCGCAGCGTCCGCAGGGGCTCGATCAGCGCCAGCTCCCGGCGGTCGAAGGGCCGCAAGGTCTCGTAGCCGTCCAGCAAGGCGCCGAGCTGGTGTTGCTGCTGTGCGCGGTCGCCGCTGAGCAGCATCCACAGGTCTTGCACCGCCGGGCCGGCACAGGCGTCGTCCAGGTCCACGAAATGCGGGCCACCGCCCGGCCGGTCCGTGGGGGTCCACAGGATGTTGCCCGGGTGGCAGTCGCCATGCAGTCGCAGTTCCGGAAACGGGGTGCGGGCCCATGCCGCTTCGACGGCTTGCAGCGCCGCCTCGGCGGCCGAGCGCCAGCGGGTATTCGCCTCGGCTGGAATGAGCCCTTGCGCCAGCAGTTCAGCCATCGGTTCCCGGCCAAGACGGGGAACGCCCAGCGCAGGCCGGTGCGTGAACGGTGTTTGTGCGCCCACCAGGTGCAGGCGGGCCAGGAAGCGCCCGATCCATTCCAGCACCTCGGGGTCGTCCAGTTCGGGGGGCCGCCCACCGCGCCTCGGGCTGACGCTGAAGGCGAAGCCGCCGTGCCGGTGCAGGGTCCGGCCTTGCAGCCGCAGCGGTGCGACGACAGGCACCTCCGCTTCGGCCAGCGCAAGGGCAAAGGCATGCTCTTCCTCGATCTGCTCGGTGGTCCAGCGGCCGGGGCGATAGAACTTGGTCACCACGGCGCTGCCGTCTTCCAGGTGAACCAGATAGACCCGGTTTTCGTAGGAGTTGAGCGCGGTCAGGCGGCCGTCGCCGTGCAGTCCGACGCGGGAGAGCGCGTCGAGAACCGTGTCGGGCGTCAGGGTGTCGTAGGGGTGCGGGTGCATGGTGAGGGATTGTGCCTGGGTGCGGTTGTTTATCATCCGCCCATGACACAGCCCAAAGGCTCACCGCGCCCGTCTGCCGCGCTTCTGCCCGAACTGCTTCCGGGTCAGTCGATCGAACTGCTCAAGGAATTGCATATCCTGACGCGGGATGGCCGGCTCAACCAGGACACCCGGCGCAAGCTCAAGCAGGTGCAGCACCTGGTGCAGTTCATCGCGCCACTGATCGACGACGTGATCGAGCACCGTGGCGACGTGGTGCTGGCCGACCATGGCGCCGGCAAGTCCTACCTCGGCTTCATGCTGTACGACCTGGTGCTGCGTCCGCGTGGTGTGGGCACGGTGTACGGGGTGGAAACCCGCACCGAGTTGGTGGAGCGCTCGCGTGCGCTGGCCGAGCGTCTGGGATTCGAACGCATGCGATTCGTCGCCACCACGGTGCAGGACGCGACCAGTTCCGCCGATTTGCCGGCTCAGGTGGACATCGTCACCGCGCTGCACGCCTGCGACACCGCTACAGACGATGCCATTGTCTTTGGTCTGGCCAAGCAGGCGAAACATATGGTGCTGGTGCCCTGCTGCCAGGCCGAGGTGGCTGGTGTGCTGCGCAAGCACAAGGCACTCAGCCTCTCGCGCACGCCGTTGAGCGAGATCTGGCGTCACCCGCTGCACACGCGCGAGTTCGGCAGTCAGATCACCAACGTGCTGCGTTGCCTGCAGTTGGAGGCGCACGGCTACCAGGTGACGGTCACTGAACTGGTGGGCTGGGAGCATTCCATGAAGAACGAGCTGATCCTGGCGCGCAAGGTGGGCAAAGGCAAGACCAGCGCCCGTGACCGACTGCTGCAGGTGCTCGATGAACTGAATCTTCAAGAACTACGGAGCCGTTTTGCGGTCTAGTGTCCATGGATGATCTGCCTGTCCTGATGCCATTCATCGCCTGGCCCGTGCTGTTGTTGCTGGCCTGGGTGGTCGGGGAGCGCCTGTACAGCCTGTGGAAGGTCCCGCGGGTATCGAGCTATGTGGCGGTTGGGCTGCTGGCCGGCTTGGCCGGACAGCCGGGGCTCAACGTCGGACATGTCGGATTCTCGTTCCTGGCCAACGTGGCGCTCGCGCTCGTCTTGTTCGAACTGGGTTACCGGATCAACCTCCGCTGGTTTCGGAACAACCCCTGGGTGCTCGCCGTCGGGCTGGTGGAGTCGTTGGTCACATTCGCGCTGGTCTACTGGGCCAGCGGCTGGTTCGACCTGGCCTGGGAGGTGCGGCTGATCATGGCAGCACTTGCGGTCTCGGCGTCGCCGGCGGGGATCGTCCGCGTGGCCAACGAGTTGCGCGGTGCCGGTCAGGTGACGGAGCGTGTCATGCACCTGTGTGCCATCAACTGCCTGGTGGCGGTGATGCTGGTCAAGATCGTGGTGGGCTACTGGCACCTGAGCACATCTGGAGACTGGGTGGTCGCCGGGCTGGGCAGCGTCTATACCCTCTTCATTGCCGTGGCACTGGGCGGGGCGTTGGGGGTGCTGGTGCCCTCATTGATGCGCTCACCCGAGATGCGCAGCAATGGCGCGACCGTGCTTTTTGCCCTGGCGGTGCTGCTGCTCACCATGACGGCCTTTGCCCTGAAGGTGTCGCCCTTGTTGGCCGCGCTGAGTTTTGGCATCGTGGCACGCGAGCGGCGGGTGCAGCTCACCAACGCCCAGCGAGACTTCGGCTCCGTCGGCGATCTGCTCGGCATGTTCCTGTTCGTGTACGTGGCCGCCCTGATCGATTGGAGCCATGTCTGGGGCACCATCGGCATCGCCGTGGTGCTGCTGGCCCTGCGAGTGGCCTCCAAGGTGGCGTGCAACCTGGCCGTGGCGCAGTTGAGTGGCATCACCACCCGCAAGGGCTGGCTGACCGGATTGGCGCTCACCCCCATGTCGGCCTTCGCCATCCTGTTGCTGGAGCAGAGCCGCCTGTACGGTTTTGAACCGGCCGTGGCGGCCTTTGCTGCTCTGGCGGCCATGATGGCGTTGCAGGAGCTGCTTGGGCCCTGGGTCACCCAGCGCAGCCTGATGGCCGCGCAAGAAACCCACGTCACGGCCGAGCCCGTGACCAAGACCTGAGACCGGAGCCCGGCATGCCACTGGAAACTTTCAAAGCCTCGGAGTCGCTTACCCTGGGGGTGGAGCTGGAGCTGCAGCTCGTCAACACCTACGACTACGACCTCTCCAGCAGCGCCGACGATCTGCTGGAACTGTTGGCGCGAGCCCCCTTCCCGGGCGTGGTGACGCCCGAGATGACGCAGAGCATGATCGAGGTGGCCACCGGCATTCACCACGAGCACGGCCCCTTGCTGGCGCAACTGCGCGACATCCGCGACACGCTGGTGCAGGCCGGTGACCGGCTCAACGTAGAGCTCGCTGGCGGGGGCACCCATCCTTTCCAGCGCTGGTTCGAGCAGCGCATCTTCAGCAAACCACGCTTTCAGCAGCTTTCGGGGTTGTACGGCTACCTCGCCAAGCAGTTCACCGTGTTTGGCCAGCACGTGCACGTCGGGTGCAGTTCGCCGGACGAAGCGTTGTTCTTGCTGCACGCGCTCAACCGCTATGTGCCGCACTTCATTGCGCTGTCGGCCTCCTCGCCGTATTCGCAGGCGGTGGACACGCTGTTCGATTCGGCCCGGCTGAATTCGGTGTTTGCGTTTCCGCTCAGTGGGCGCGCCCCGTTCGTGCTCAACTGGGATGAATTCGCCAACGGCTACTTCACCAAGATGGAGAGCACCGGGGTGGTCAAGTCCATGAAGGACTTCTATTGGGACATCCGCCCCAAGCCCGAATACGGCACCATCGAGTTGCGGGTGTGCGACACCCCGCTCACGGTGGAGCGCGCCGCCGCGCTGGCCTGCTACCTGCAGGCGCTGTGCCGTTACCTGCTGGAACGCAACGAACCGCCCCCCGAGGAAGACGACTACCTCGTCTACACCTACAACCGCTTCCAGGCCTGCCGCTTCGGGCTGGACGGCATGATGGTCAACCCCAAGACGCGCGAGCAGATCAGCATTCGCGAGGACATCCTGGCGACGCTGCGCAAACTGGTGCCGCATGCCGAGGCCTTGAACGGTGTGGCCGCGCTGGACGAAGTGGAGCGGGCCGCCGCCCGCGACGGCAACCATGCTTCCTACCTGCGTCGCTGCTATGCAGAGTCCGCGAGCATCCAGGGGGTGGTTCGTGCGGCGGTGGAAGCCCTGCGCCGTCCGTGCTAACCTGAGCCCCGTAACCCGATACCCCCAGGAGACACTCATGCCCGGCCTGCTGCCCCACATCGATCCCGATGGCCTGCTGGAATTTTCCGTGGTCTATACCGACCGTGCCCTCAACCACATGTCCAGGCGTTTCCAGGGCGTGATGCAGGAGATCTCCGGCATCCTCAAGGAGGTCTATGGCGCTCCGTCGGCCGTGTTGGTGCCTGGCAGCGGCACCTTCGGCATGGAAGCGGTGGCGCGCCAGTTCGCCACTGGAAAGAAGGTGCTGGTCATCCGCAACGGCTGGTTCAGCTACCGCTGGACGCAGATTTTCGAAATGGGGTCCATTCCCGCACAGGAAATCGTGCTCAAGGCGCGCCGCCTGAGCGACGAGCCCGAAGCCCCGTGGGCGCCCTGCCCGGTCGAAGAGGTGGTGGCCACCATCCGCCGCGAGCAGCCGGCCGTGGTGTTTGCGCCGCATGTGGAAACCTCCAGCGGCATGATCCTGCCCGATGACTACCTCCAGGCGGTGGCCGCGGCCACGCACGAGGTGGGCGGACTGTTTGTGCTCGACTGCATCGCCTCCGGCGCAATGTGGGTGGACATGCGTGCCACCGGGGTGGACGTGCTGGTGAGCGCTCCGCAGAAAGGGTGGAGCGACTCGCCCGCCTGCGCCATGGTCATGCTCAGCGAGCGGGCCCGCACGGCCATCGACGCCACCACCAGCACCAGCTTCGCCTGCGACCTGAAGAAGTGGCTGCAGGTCATGGAGGCCTACGAAAAAGGCGGACACACCTACCACACCACCATGCCCACCGACGCGCTGGCGCGGCTGCGCGACGTGATGGTGGAAACCCGTGCCTACGGCTTCGAGAAGGTGCGCCAGGAGCAGATCGAGCTGGGTGCCCAGGTGCGCGCGCTGTTTGAAAGCCGTGGCATCCGGAGCGTGGCGGCCGAGGGCTTCAAGGCGCCTGGCGTGGTCGTGAGCTACACGCGCGATCCCGAGATTCAGAACGGCAAGAAATTCCTGGCGCTGGGGCTGCAGACGGCCGCCGGCGTGCCCCTGCAGTGCGACGAACCGCCGGGCTTCAGCACCTTCCGCGTCGGGCTGTTCGGCCTGGAAAAGCTGCACCATGTCGGCCGCAGCGTGGGCCATCTGGCGCAGGCGCTGGACCAGATGGGGCTGCGGCCGCTGGAGCCGGCCACCGCAGCGGCCTGAGGGGGCTCAGGCAGCAAAGCGCCGCCGCGTGAGCGCCAGCGCGATCCAGAACGCCACCACGGTGTAGGCCACCAGCACGCTCAGATGCAGCCAGGCGTCGCTGGGCCACTGATCCATGAACAGGGGGCGCACCAACTGCACGGCGTGGGTCAGGGGCAGCAGGTTCGACAACCACAGCACCACCTGGGGTAACTGCTCACGCGGGAAGAACACGCCGCTCAGGAACATCATGGGCGTGAGGAAGAGCGTGAAGTAGTAGGTGAAAAAGTCGTAGCCCTTGGCCAGCGCATTGAAGATCAGCGCAATGCAGCTGAAGGTGATGCCCACCAGCAGCAGCACCGGCCAGGCCACCAGCAGTTTCGGGCTGTGGCTGATGCCCAAGGCCAGCATCACGCCCAGTATGGCGGTGGCCGTGAACAGCGCCTTGAACGCGGCCCAGAGCATCTCGGCGAACAGCACGTCGTCGAGCGTGACCGGCGCGTTCATGATCCCGTCCCACGTCTTCTGTACGTGCATGCGAGAAAACGCCGAGTACAGCGCCTCGAAGGTGGCCGCGTTCATGGCGCTCATGCAGATGCTGCCGCTGGCCAGGAACAGGATGTAGGGCACGCCCAGGCTGGCGCCTTCGGCGGTGGTGATCTGGACCTGGCCCACCAGTGCGCCCATGCCGTAGCCGAAGGCCACGAGCCAGATCAGCGGTTCGGCGATGTTGCCCACCAGGCTGGGGATGGCGAGCTTGCGCCACACCAGCAGGTTGCGCAGGAATACCGGCCAGAAGCGGGTGGACAGGGCGGGGGAGCGCCAGTGGCTCCGGGGCTTGGATGACGGGGGCATCATCGGGGCGGCGGTCAGTGTCGGGTCGTTCATGGGGTCTCCCGGGTCAGCCTTCTTCGCGGATTTGCCGGCCAGTGAGCTTGAGGAACAGGTCCTCCAAGTTGGCCGGGCGGTGCAGGGTACGCAGGTGGTGGTGCTGGGCCAGTTCGGCCAGCAGCGGGGCGGCCTGGCGGGTGTAGAAAAAGGCGGTCTCGCCACTCACTTCCACGCGGCTCGCCAGGGTGGCGAGGGGTGAATGCGCCAGCGACTGCGCTTCCTGGCCGCTGCCCCCGTACACCTCCACCACCTCGGGTTCCAGGTGTTCGGCGATCAGGGCGCGCGGCGGACCTTCGGCGATCTTGCGGCCGTGGTCGATCACGATCAGCCGGTGGCAAAGGCGCTCGGCTTCGTCCATGAAGTGGGTGGTCAGCAGAATGCTTTTTCCTTGCTGAAGCAGCTGTTGCAGACGCTCCCACATCAGGTGCCGGGCCTGCGGGTCGAGTCCGGTGGTCGGCTCGTCCAGCAACAGCAGTTGCGGGTCGTTGACCAGCGCGCGGGCCAGCGACAGGCGCCGGCGCATGCCACCCGAGAGCTCGCCGGGTTTGGCCTGGGCCTTGTGGCTCAGGGCCGCGAACGTCAGCAACCCAGGAATGCGCTCCCGCAGGCTGGCCGTGGGCAGGCCAAAGTAGCGGCCGAACACGAGCAAGTTCTCCGCGCAACTGAAGTCCGGGTCCAGCGTGTCGAACTGACTCACCACCCCCAGTTGGGCCTTGATGGCCTGGGCCTGCTCCGGCATGGGCATCCCCAGCGCGGTGATCTGCCCGGCATCGGGCACGGTCAGGCCCAGGCACATGCGGATCGTGGTGGTCTTGCCGGCGCCGTTGGGCCCGATCAGGCCCAGGCACTCGCCCGGGGCAATCCCGAAGCTCAGGTCGTTGACCACGGTCTGGTCCCCGTAGCGCTTGGTGAGGTGTTGGGCGTCGAAAAGCAGAGTCATGGGCCGATGGTACGCGTCGGTAGAATCTGGCATTTTGCAGTGAAGGAAAAGCCCGTGTCCGACCGGCTGGCCGTCTGGCCGCAGTACCTGATGCCCAAACAGGCCATGACTTCGCTCGCGGGCGCGCTGGCGCGCCGCCCCCTGGGGGGGCTCACGCAGGCCGCGATCCGGCGCTTCGTGGCCCGTTATGGCGTGAACATGGCCGAGGCTGCCGAGCCCGACGTGGCGCACTACGCCACGTTCAACGACTTCTTCACCCGAGCCCTCAGGCCCGACGCCCGCCCGCTGGCGCCAGAAGGGCTCCTGTGCCCGGTGGATGGGGCCATCAGCCAGTTCGGCCCCATCGAGCGCGACCAGATCTTTCAGGCCAAGGGGCATAGCTATTCGACCACCGCGCTCGTGGGTGGCGATGGGGAATTGGCCCGCTGCTTTGAAGACGGGTCTTTTGCCACCCTGTACCTCAGCCCACGGGACTACCACCGCATCCACATGCCTTGCGCGGGCCGGCTGCGCCGTATGATCCATGTGCCCGGGGCACTGTTTTCGGTCAATCCGACGACGGCACGAGGCGTGCCCGGACTGTTTGCACGCAACGAGCGGGTGGTTTGCGTGTTCGACGGCGAGCACCAGGGCCAGACCTTTCCATGGGTCATGGTGCTGGTGGGTGCCACCATCGTGGGCAGCATGGCCACCGTGTGGCACGGCATCGTCAACCCGCCCCGGTCTGGCGTGCTGCGCGACTGGCGTTACGACGATCGGGATATCCGCCTGGAGCGAGGCTCCGAAATGGGGCGTTTCCTGCTGGGCTCCACCGTCGTGCTGCTGCTGCCCCAGGGCGTGGCCCGGTTCAACCCGGCATGGACGCCCGCACGCGCCATCCGCATGGGTGAGCCGATGGCGGACTGGGCCAGCCCCTCCGCCTGACAAGTCTCACTGGAACGCCACTTCCGCGAAGCTCCTGAGCTTGCGGCTGTGCAGTTGGTCCACACCTCCGGTGCGCAGCCGCTCGATGGCGCGGATGCCGATGCGCAGGTGCTGGTCCACGCGCTCGCGGTAGAAGGCGTTGGCCATGCCCGGCAGCTTGATTTCGCCGTGCAGGGGCTTGTCGCTCACGCACAGCAGCGTGCCGTAAGGCACCCGGAAGCGGAAGCCGTTGGCGGCGATGGTGGCGCTTTCCATGTCCAGGGCCACCGCGCGGCTCTGGCTGAAGCGGCGTTGCGGGGTGTTGTCGGGCAGCAGCTCCCAGTTGCGGTTGTCGGTGCTGGCCACGGTGCCAGTGCGCATCACGCGCTTCAGTTCGCCCGGTGCCAGGCCGGTGACGTCAGCGACCGCGCCTTCCAGTGCCAGTTGAATTTCGGCCAAAGCAGGAATGGGGACCCACAACGGCAGTTCCTCGTCCAGCACGTGGTCCTCGCGCACGTAGGCGTGAGCCAGCACGTAGTCGCCCAGCTGCTGGCTGTTGCGCAGGCCGGCGCAATGGCCCAGCATCAGCCAGGCGTGCGGGCGCAGCACGGCAATGTGGTCGGTGATGGTCTTGGCGTTGCTCGGTCCCACCCCGATGTTGACCATGGTGATGCCGGAGCGGTCGGCGCGCAGCAGGTGGTAGGCCGGCATCTGCGGTAGGCGGGGTGGCGCCTGGCCAGGCTCGCCGCTCCACAGCGGCTGCAGGGTTTGCAGGGCGTCCACGCTCAGGCCGACGCGGGGGGTGACCACGTTGCCGGGTTCCACGAAGGCGATGTAGTCGCTGTCGGATCGGGCCATTTCGGCATGGCCCAGGCGAATGAACTCGTCGATGTAGAACTGGTAGTTGGTGAACAGCACGAAGTTCTGGAACCAGGCCGGTGCCGTGCCGCTGTAGTGGCGCAGGCGCTGCAGGGAATAGTCCACGCGCGGGGCGGTGAACAAGGCCAGTGGCTGCGGATCGCTCGGGCCGGGCTCGAAGGTGCCGTTGGCGATGCCGTCGTCCATCACGGTGAGGTCGGGCAGGTCGAACACGTCGCGCAGCAGGGCGCGGTGGGCGGGGGTGAGTTCGCCTTCCACGTGGTCGTCTTCGGCGTAGGCGAAGTGCACGGGAATGGGTTGGTAGCTCACGCCCACTTCCAGTTCACCACCGTGGTTGTGGAGCAGCAACTGAAACTGCTCCAGGTAGTAGTCGGCGTAAAGGTCGGGGCGGGTGAGGGTGGTCTCGAACCGGCCGGGGCCGGCCACGAAACCGTAGCTCAGCCGGGCGTGTCCGTCCGAGCCCGGCAGCCGGTTGGCGCTGTGGGCATGCAGGCGCACGAAGGGGTAGCAGGCGCGCACCCGCTGCAGGGACGCACCGGCAACGGGTGGTGCAGCATGCACGAACGCCTGCATGGCGGTCTGGAGGTGTTGAACCGCCTGGGCATAGAGGGCCTGCACCTGCGCCAAGGCGGCGGCAGGGTCGGTAAAACGCTGGGGGGCGATGAACGGGGGGCTGTGCATCATGGTCAAGGGGCGGGTGGGGTGACCGGCTCGCGCATGGTCACGAATTCTTCGGCAGCCGTGGGATGGATGCCGATGGTGCTGTCGAACACGGCCTTGGTGGCACCGGCTTTCATGGCCACGGCAAAGCCCTGGACGATCTCGCCCGCATCGGCGCCCACCATATGCAGGCCGACCACGCGGTCGCTGGCGGTGTCCACCACCAGCTTCATCAGGGTGCGCTCCTGGCTGCCGCTCAGGGTGTGCTTCAGCGCGCGGAATTCGGAGCGGAACACGGTCACGTGGCCGAAGCGCTCGCGGGCCTCGGCCTCGGTCAGGCCCACCGTGCCCACGTTGGGGTGGGTGAACACCGCCGTGGGGACGAGGTCGTAGCTCATGCTGCGCGCTGGCCTGCCGGCGGGTGGGCCGTACAGGTGATCGACCAGCTTCATGGCCTCGCCGAGTGCCACGGGGGTCAGCTGCATGCGGGCTGTCACATCACCAATGGCGTAGATACCGGGCACGTTGGTGCGGTGGTGTTCGTCCACCACGATGGCGCCTTGCGGACCCTGAGCCACGCCCACCGCTTCCAGGCCGAGCCCGGCCACGTTCGGCACGCGTCCGGTGGCGTAGAGCGCGGCGTCCACCACCAGGCGGTTGCCGTCTTCCAGCAGCACGTGCAGTCCATCGGCCTCCCGTTGTATGCACACCACCCCGGCGTTGAGGCGCAGGTCCACGCCGTGCTTGCGCATTTCGCCGGCCAGAAAGTGGCGCACCTCGTCGTCAAAGCCACGCAGAATCTGTTCGCCGCGATAGAGCTGTGTCACCTGCGCGCCCAGGCCGTTGAAAATGGACGCGAACTCGCACGCGATGTAGCCACCCCCCACCACCAGCAGCCGCTTGGGGAATGGCTCCAGGTCGAATACCTCGTTGGAGGTGATGACGTGCTCATGGCCCTGGAAATGGGGCACATGCGGAGTGCCGCCGGTGGCGATCAGGATGCGCTCTGCGGTCAGGGTCTGGTGGCCGGGAGAGCCGTCGGCATTGAGTGTGGCCACGCGCACGGTGTGGGCGTCCTGGAGTTGGGCAAAACCGTTGATGACTGTCACGCCCGAGCCGCTCAGCAGGTTGGCATACACGCCGTTGAGACGGGCAATTTCCTTTGTCCGGTTGGCCTTCAGTGTGGCCCAGTTGAACGTGGGTGCCGGGCTTTCCCAGCCGTAACCTTGCGATTCCTCAAACGCTTCAGCGTAGTGGGCAGCGTAGCTGTAGAGTTTCTTGGGGATGCACCCCACGTTCACGCAAGTGCCTCCCAGGCCGTCGGTGCCCAGGGCCTCGGCAAGTGCCACGCGCACGCCGCGCTGTGCGGTCATGCGAGCGGTGCGCACGCCGCCGCTGCCGCCGCCGATCACGAAGAGGTCGAAGTTGAAATGGCTCATGACATGGGGTCTCTGTTGTGCCGGTACGGGTGTCTTTTCACCAACGGATGCATTGTCGGCCAAATCGAAAGGTGTCGAAGCGTCACGGCCTTGGGGCGGAGGAAGCATCTGCTTACATGTGGCGCCCCCTCACCTGCGTCCCCTGATAGGATGGAAACGATTCATGCTTAGGAGGCGCACGAACATGGACACGGTACTCAATTCAGGCAAAGGTTGGGTCGTTGCTTGCGGCGTTTTGTGGCTGGCATCGGCCTCATGGGCAGCCAAGCCGGATGGCGGGCCGCCCGGCTTGGCACAGAGCGCGCTCAAGGCGCAGGCGTCCGGCGTGTCCGGCTCCGTCCAGATCGGGGGGGCGTCCGGAAGCGTCCATGTCCGTTTCGGGGACCCGCAGCGCCGCGCGGTGCGCGAGTACTACGGCCCGCTGTTGCGGGTGGGGCACTGCCCACCGGGTCTGGCCAAGAAGAACAACGGCTGCCAGCCGCCTGGCCTGGCCAAGGCGTGGCGTATGGGGCAGCCGTTGCCGAGCGGGGTTGTGGTGTACCCCCTGCCGCGCGACCTGGAAATCCGCATGGGTACTCCACCGGCGGGCCACCGGTATGTTCGCGTGGCGGCCGACATCCTGCTCATCGCCATTGGCACAAGCATGGTGATCGACGCGATCGAAGACCTGGCCCGGCTCTGATGCCCCTGTGGTGTTGCCCCACCTCAGCGGGACAGCAGCCGGCGCAGATAACGTCCGGTGTGGCTCTCGGGATGGGTGGCCACGGTTTCCGGGGTGCCGCAGGCGACCACGGTGCCGCCGCCCGAGCCCCCCTCCGGCCCCATGTCCACAATCCAATCGGCGGTCTTGATCACGTCCAGGTTGTGCTCGATCACCACGATGGTGTTGCCCGCGTCGCGCAACTGGTGCAGCACCTTGAGCAAGAGCTCGATGTCGGCAAAGTGCAAGCCCGTGGTGGGTTCGTCGAGGATGTAGAGCGTGCGGCCGGTGTCGCGCTTGCTCAGCTCCTGCGCGAGTTTCACACGTTGCGCCTCGCCGCCTGACAGTGTGGTGGCGCTCTGGCCCAGGCGGATGTAGCTCAGCCCCACGTCCAGCAAAGTCTGCAGCTTGCGTTGCAGCACGGGCACGGCATGGAAGAAGGCGTGCGCCTGTTCCACCGTCAAGTCCAGGATCTGCGCGATGTTCTTGCCCTTGTACTGCACCTCCAGCGTTTCCCGGTTGTAACGCTGGCCGTGGCACACGTCGCAGGGCACGTACACGTCGGGCAGGAAGTGCATTTCCACCTTCACCACGCCATCGCCCTGGCAGGCCTCGCAGCGGCCACCGGCCACGTTGAAGCTGAAGCGCCCAGGCCCGTAGCCACGTTCCCGCGCGGTGGGCACTTCGGCCATCAGCTCGCGTATGCCGGTGAACAGGCCTGTGTACGTGGCCGGGTTGCTGCGTGGCGTGCGCCCGATCGGGCTCTGGTCCACGTTGATGACCTTGTCGAAGTGCTCCAGGCCTTCGATCGCCTCGTGTGGTTCGGGTTCGTCGTGGCTGCGGTAGAGGTGACGCGCCACGGCACGGTACAGCGTGTCGTTCACCAGGGTGGACTTGCCCGAGCCACTCACACCCGTCACACAGGTGAACAGCCCCACGGGAAAGTCCACCGTCACGTGTTGCAGGCTGTGGCCGCGTGCGCCCACTACGCGCAGGGTTTGCAGACCGCTGGCGCTGGGCGCAGCGACTGTTTTTTTCGTGGGCCAGGCGCTCGCTTTGGCGCCTTTTTTGGCGGGTACCACGGATTCCGGTGCCTTCTCCGGTAGCCACGGCGTGCGGCGTGCGGGCACCGCAATGGTCTTAATGCCGCTCAGGTACTGCCCGGTCAGCGAGCCCGGGGTGGCCATCACCTCCGCACAACTGCCCTGCGCCATCACCCGCCCGCCGTGCACGCCGGCACCGGGGCCCATGTCGATCACATGGTCGGCGGCGCGGATCATGTCCTCGTCGTGCTCCACCACCAGCACGCTGTTGCCCAGGTCGCGCAGGTGCTTGAGCGTCTCGATCAGTCGGTCGTTGTCACGCTGGTGCAGGCCGATGCTGGGCTCGTCCAGCACATACATCACGCCGGTCAGGCCTGAGCCAATTTGCGATGCGAGGCGAATGCGCTGGGCCTCGCCACCGCTGAGCGTCTCGGCGCTGCGGTCCAGGCTGAGGTAGTTGAGCCCCACGTCGTTCAGAAACTTGAGGCGAGAGGCGATTTCGCGCACCACCTTGTCGGCGATTTCGGCCTTGGCGCCGCTGAGTTGCAACGACTGGAAATATGCTTGTGCCTGGGCCAGCGTGGCGCGGCTGATCTCGAAAATCGCGCGCCGCTGTGCCCCTGTGCCCACAAACACATGCCGCGCTTCCTTGCGCAGGCGGGTCCCCTGACAGCTCGGGCAGGGCTGGGTGGCGCGGTAGCGGGCCAGTTCCTCGCGCACGGTGGGGCTGTCGGTTTCGCGGTAGCGGCGCTCGAAGTTGCGCACTATGCCCTCGAACGGGTGGCTTTTGCTGATGCGCTTGCCGGCGGTGGCGCCGGAGTCCATCACGTAGCTGAAGGCGATCGCCTCCTCACCGGAGCCGTAGAGCAGCACCTGCTGCACCTTTTCAGGCAACTGCTCCCAAGGGGTTTCGGCCTCAAAACCGTAGTGCGCAGCCAGGCTCTCCACCATGGCAAAGTAGTAACCGTTGCGCCTATCCCAGCCTTTGATGGCGCCACTGGCCAAGCTCAACGACGGGAAGGCGACCACCCGTGCCGGATCGAATACCTCGGTGTGGCCCAGGCCGTCGCAGGTTGGGCAGGCGCCCACGGGCGAATTGAAGGAGAACAGGCGCGGCTCCAGCTCGCTCAGGGCGTAGCTGCACAGCGGGCAGGCAAAACGCGCACTGAACAGGTGCTCTTTGCCGCTGTCCATCTCCAGCGCCATGGCGCGGCCGTTGGCCAACCGCAGCGCTGCTTCAAAGCTTTCCGCGAGACGTTGCTGTGCATCAGGGCGCACCTTGAGCCGGTCCACCACCACGTCCAGATCGTGTTTTTCCTGCTTGTTCAGCGCCGGCATGTCGGCGGCTTCCATCACCTGCCCATTCAGGCGAAAGCGCACATAGCCTTGCGCCTGCAGCTCGGCCAGCGTGTCGGCGAATTCACCCTTGCGGTCGCGCGCAATCGGCGCCAGCACCATCAGTTTCGTGTCTTCCGGCAGAGCCAGCACGTGGTCCACCATCTGGCTCACCGTCTGGGCCTGCAGAGGCAGGTCGTGTTCCGGGCAGTGTGGCGTGCCGGCGCGCGCAAACAGCAGGCGCAGGTAATCGTGGATCTCGGTCACCGTGCCCACGGTGGAGCGCGGGTTGTGGCTGGTGGCCTTCTGCTCGATGCTGATGGCCGGCGACAGGCCCTCGATCAGGTCCACATCGGGCTTGTCCATGAGCTGCAGGAATTGCCGCGCGTAGGCGGAAAGGCTTTCCACGTAGCGGCGCTGGCCTTCGGCGTACAGGGTGTCGAACGCCAGGCTGGACTTACCCGAGCCGCTTAGCCCTGTGATCACCACCAGCGCATGCTTGGGGATGTCCAGGTCGATGTTTTTGAGGTTGTGGGTGCGGGCGCCGCGCACGCTGAGCATGGGCTGGCGCCAGGCGTCGCGCAGGTAAGGGCCTTCGGGGCCAGGTTGTGGTGAGGCCTGGGGGGGCGGGCAGGTCTCAAGAGCGTTTTCGTTCACGGCAGACAAGCGTAGAGCAACCCGCCATCATAGGCCGTCGCGCGGCATGCCGTCATCCGGCTTTGCTACACTGTGTGCCATGTTCATTCCTGTCGGCCCGATCTCTGCGCGCCTGGCTGTTTTCTGCGGCCGGGGGGCTTGGCCCTGGCGCAAGCCAGCGAGCGCCATCTGACCCCGCCTGCGCCCGACTCGGGCGCACCGTGCTCCCGCCTCGTGGCGGGAGCGATCGAAGGATTGAACGCTCCGTGCGTCGGAGCTGAGCTGCAGGAGGCTCATGTGATCACCGAACTCGAATTCAAAAGCCTGGCCGGCCAAGGCTACAACCGCATCCCGCTTATGGTCGAGGCGTTTGCGGACCTCGAAACCCCGTTGTCCCTGTACCTGAAGCTGGCCCACAGCAAAGACGGCGGGCGCCACAGCTTCTTGCTGGAATCGGTGGTGGGGGGTGAGCGCTTCGGGCGCTACAGCTTCATCGGTTTACCCGCGCGCACCCTGTTGCGTACCACGGGTTTCGGGGCCGAGGCGAAAACCGAAGTCGTGCGTGACGGTGCCGTGGTCGAAACCCATCACGGCAACCCGCTGGATTTCATCGAGACGTATCAGCAGCGCTTCAAGGTGGCCCTGCGTCCCGGCCTGCCGCGTTTCTGTGGCGGGCTGGCCGGGTACTTCGGCTACGACACGGTGCGCCACATCGAGAGAAAGCTGGAGGCCACCTGCCCGCCTGACACGCTGGGCTGCCCCGACATCCTGCTGCTTCAGACCGAAGAGCTGGCCGTGATCGACAACCTGTCGGGCAAGCTCTACCTCATCGTCTACGCCGACCCGGCCCAGCCTGAGGCCTATGGGCAGGCCAAGAAGCGGCTGCGTGAACTCAAGGACCAGCTCAAGTACTCGGTGAGTGCGCCGGTGGTGAAATCCGGTGAGCCCCACGCCGAGCAGCGCGAATTCGCCAAGGCCGACTTTCTGGCTGCGGTGGACCGGGCGAAGGAGCTGATCGCCGCCGGTGACTTCATGCAGGTGCAGGTCGGCCAGCGCATCAGCAAGCGCTACCAGGCATCGCCGCTGAGCCTGTACCGGGCGCTGCGCTCGCTCAACCCCAGCCCTTACATGTACTACTACCACTTTGGCGAATTCCAGGTGGTGGGGGCGTCGCCCGAAATCCTGGTGCGGCACGAGCACACGGAAGCCGGCGAGAAGGTCACCATCCGCCCGCTGGCCGGCACGCGACCGCGCGGAGCCACTCCGGAAAAGGACAAGGCGGCCGAGCAGGAACTGGTCAACGACCCCAAAGAGCGCGCCGAGCACGTGATGCTGATCGACCTCGCGCGCAACGACATCGGTCGCATCGCGCAGATCGGTTCCGTGAAGGTGACCGAGGCCTTCGCCATCGAGCGCTACAGCCACGTCATGCACATCGTGAGCAACGTCGAGGGCCTGTTGAAGCCGGGCATGACCAGCATGGACGTGCTCAAGGCCACTTTCCCGGCGGGGACGCTCACGGGCGCGCCCAAGGTCCACGCCATGGAACTGATCGACCAGCTGGAGCCCTCCAAGCGCGGGCTGTACGGCGGCGCGGTGGGTTACCTCAGCTACGCGGGCGACATGGACCTGGCCATTGCCATCCGCACCGGTATCGTGAAAGACGGCACGCTCTACGTGCAGGCGGCGGCCGGTGTGGTGGCCGACTCCGTGCCCGAGATGGAATGGCGCGAAACCGAACACAAGGCCCGCGCGCTGCTGCGCGCCAGCGAACTGGTCGAGGAGGGTCTGGAATGAGCCGCGTCAAACTCCTCATGGTGGACAACTACGACTCGTTCACCTACAACATCGTGCAGTACTTCGGCGAACTGGGTGCCGAGGTGGAGGTCTTCCGCAACGACGAGATCACCCTGGAAGGCATTGCCGCCCGAGCGCCCGATCGGCTGGTGATTTCGCCGGGGCCTTGCTCCCCTGCGGAAGCGGGCATCTCGATCGCGGCGATTCAGCACTTTGCGGGTCGGTTGCCGATACTGGGTGTGTGCCTCGGCCACCAGAGCATTGGCGCCGCGTTCGGCGGCACCATCGTACGCGCGCAGGAACTCATGCACGGCAAGACCAGCGTCATCACCACCACGCAGGAAGGCGTGTTCGCCGGACTCCCTCCGCAGTTCGTCGTCAACCGCTACCACTCGCTGGCCATCGAGCGCGCCACCTGCCCCGAGGTGCTGAAAGTCACGGCCTGGACGGACGACGGCGAGATCATGGGCGTGTGCCACCGCGAACTGCCCATACAAGGCGTGCAGTTCCACCCCGAATCCATCCTCACCGAGCATGGGCACGCCATGCTGAAGAACTTCCTGAGGGCTGCCTGATGTCCGTGGTCGATCTCCGCAGCGATACCGTCACCCGCCCCACCGCCGCGATGCGCGAGGCGATGATGGCGGCCCCGCTGGGTGACGACGTGTTTGGTGACGATCCGACGGTCAACCAACTGCAGGAGCGCATCGCCGCGCTCACCGGCAAGGCGGCCGCGCTGTTCATGCCCTCTGGCACGCAGAGCAACCTGTGCGGCATCCTGGCCCATTGCGGCCGCGGTGACGAATACCTCGTCGGACAGTTGGCGCATACCTACCGCTACGAAGGCGGAGGCGCGGCGGTGTTTGGCAGCGTGCAGCCGCAGCCCTTGCTGCAGGACGCCTCGGGCCGCATGAGCCTGGCCGACATCGAAGCCGCCATCAAGCCCGACGATCCGCACTTCGCCCGCACCCGGCTGCTGTGCCTGGAAAACACCTGGAACGGCCACGTCATGCCCGACGATTACCTGCGTGACGCCACCGCGCTGGCCCGCCGGCATGGCCTGGCCACGCACCTGGACGGCGCCCGCGTGTTCAACGCGGCGGTGGCCTCGGCGGCGCCAGGGCAGGGGACCCTCAACCGGCTGCGCGAGATCGCTGACCATTTCGACAGTCTGTCCGTCTGCTTCAGCAAGGGGTTGGGGGCGCCCGTCGGGTCGGCCCTGTGCGGTTCGCGGGAGCTGATCGATCGGGCGCGCCGCCTTCGCAAGATGGCCGGTGGTGGTCTGCGCCAGGCGGGCCTGCTGGCAGCAGCGGCGCTGCACGCGCTGGACCACCACGTGGACCGGCTGGCGCAAGACCATGCCAATGCACAGCGTCTGGCTACTGGCCTCGCAGGCATTCCCGGCCTGAGCGTGCGCTCCGCCCAGACCAACATCGTGTTTCTGGATGTGGCCGATGGACGCGGCCCCGCTTTGCTGGATCACCTCAAGACCCACGGCGTGCTCGCCACCGGGCTCATCGGCCTGCGGTTTGTCACGCACCTGGATGTGGGCGAGGCCGGTATCGACCGTGCGCTGGACTGCATACGCGGCTTCTTTGCTGCCCCAGGCGCTGCCGGTGCGGCCGCGCAGCACTCGCCAGGCACAGCCGTCTACTGACGCCACCCCGCAGGAGACACCATGCCTGACAGCCACCAACTGCTCATGTTCATCGCGGCCGGCTGGCTGCTTAACCTCACGCCGGGGCCGGACGTGCTCTACATTGTGTCCAATGCGCTCAAGTCGGGCACGCGGGCGGGCATCGTGGCGGGGCTGGGCATCACCACCGGGTGCTTCGTGCATATCTTCGCGGCCGCCGTGGGTGTGGGGGCGCTGCTGGCCACCTCGGCCATGGCGTTCACCGTGCTCAAGTGGCTGGGCGCGGCCTACCTGATGTGGATGGGCGTGCGCATCCTGCTGTCCAAGCCCTCGGGCGATGGCGGCAGCGCGGCGGCCATCGCGGCGGCACAGGGTGGTGCGTTGTCCGGCGCCGCCACGTCACTGTCCAAGGTGTTTCTGGGCGGCTTCTGGACCAACGTGCTCAACCCCAAGGTCGGCATCTTCTTCCTGGCCTTCGTGCCCCAGTTCATCTCGCCGGGCTCCGAGAACAAGGCGCTGGCCTTCGTGTTGCTGGGTGTGCTGTTCAACGTCAACGCCATCCCGGTCAACACCGGCTGGGCGCTGGCCGCTGGCTGGATGGCGCGCCGCGTTGGCGCCGTGCAGCGCGTAATGCACTGGCTGGACCGCGCCGCAGGCTTCATGTTCGTCGGCTTTGGCCTCAAGCTGGCCATGACCGACAATCCCGGCCAGTGACCAGGCCACGTCTACGGAGATCACTCATGCCCCATTCTCACAAGATCACCCCGCAGGAAGCGCTGCAGCGCACCATTGAGCACCGCGAAATCTTCCACGACGAGATGCTGCACCTGATGCGCCTCATCATGGGCGGCGAGATGTCGCCCGTCATGATGGCCTCGCTCATCACCGGGCTGCGCGTGAAGAAGGAAACCATCGGCGAGATCACGGCGGCCGCCCAGGTGATGCGCGAGTTCTCCACCAAGGTGGAGGTGTCAGACCGCACACACATGGTGGACATCGTGGGCACGGGCGGCGATGGCTCGCACACCTTCAACATTTCCACATGTTCCATGTTTGTGGCGGCCGCGGCCGGCGCCAAGGTCAGCAAGCACGGGGGGCGCAGCGTGTCCAGCAAATCCGGCAGCGCCGACGTGCTGGAAAACCTGGGAGTCAATATCCACCTGAAGCCCGAGCAGATCGCTGCCTGCATCGAACGGACAGGTATCGGCTTCATGTTCGCGCCGAATCATCACCCCGCGATGAAGAACGTGGCGCCGGTGCGCAAGGAGCTCGGTATCAAGACCATCTTCAACATCCTCGGGCCGCTGACCAATCCGGCCAGCGCACCGAACATCCTGATGGGGGTGTTCCATCCGGACCTGGTCGGCATTCAGGTGCGTGCCCTGCAGCGTCTGGGCGTCGAGCACGCCGTGGTGGTCTATGGGAAGGACGGTATGGACGAGGTGAGCCTGGGGGCGGGCACCCTGGTCGGTGAACTGCTCAACGGCGAGATCACCGAGTACGAAATCCATCCTGAGGATTTTGGTCTCACCATGGCCAGCAATCGCGCGCTCAAGGTCGAAACGCCAGAGGAGTCGCGAGCCATGCTGCTGGGCGTGCTCGACAACCAGCCCGGCCCGGCCCGCGACATCGTGGCGCTCAACGCCGGTGTGGCGCTCTATGCCGCCAATGTGGCGCCTTCCATGGAGGCCGGTATCGGGCTCGCCGACCGGACGCTGGCCTCCGGTGCCGCCAAGGCCAAGCTGGAACAGTTCATCACCACGGCCCATGCGCTGGGCGCCTGACGGAAATCCTGCCATGAGTGACATCCTGGAGAAAATCGTCGCCACCAAGCGCGAGGAAATCGCCGCCGCGCAAAAGCGTGCGCCTCTGGCTGCCATGCGCCAGGACGCCGAGTCCCGCCTGTTGACCCGCGATTTTGTGGGGGCGATGCGCGCCAAGATTGTCCATGGGCAGCCCGCAGTGATCGCCGAGATCAAGAAGGCCAGCCCGTCCAAGGGCGTGATTCGCGAGGACTTCGTTCCCGCCGACATCGCCCAGAGCTACGCCGAGCACGGAGCGGCCTGTCTGTCGGTGCTCACCGATCGGCAGTACTTCCAGGGGGCGCCGGATTACCTCAAGCAGGCGCGCGCTTCCTGTGGCCTGCCTGTGCTGCGCAAGGACTTCATGGTTGACCCGTACCAGGTCTACGAGGCCCGCTCCATGGGCGCGGACTGCATCCTGCTGATCGCCGCGTGCCTGGACGACGCGCAGATGGCGGACCTGGAAGCCGTGGCCCTGGGGCTGAATATGGCGGTGCTGGTGGAGGTGCATGACCGCGACGAGCTGCACCGGGCCCTCAGGCTGCGCACCCCGCTGTTGGGGATCAACAACCGCAATCTGCGCACGTTCGAGGTCACGCTGGACACCACACTCGGCATGCTGGCCGACGTGCCTGCGGATCGTCTGCTGGTCACCGAAAGCGGCATTCTCGGGCGCCCAGACGTGGCGCGCATGCGCGCGGCGGGGGTGCATGCCTTTCTCGTCGGCGAGGCCTTCATGCGGGCACCCGATCCCGGCGTTGCCCTGGCGGACCTGTTCGGTTTCGCGTGAAATCGCCGGCCAGCATGCCGCTCTTCGCCAACGACGAGCCGCTGGGGGCTGCGTCGGCAGGGCGGCTCACCGCCTGGGCGCCCGACACGTGGACCATCGCCGATGACTGGGGTCCGGTCTGGAAGGCGTTTCTGGCCGGCCCGGATGGGCGTCGGCTGGCGCAGCGCCTGGCCGACCGCCTGGCCGCCGGGGTGACGGTTTACCCGGCTCAGCCGCTGCGCGCGCTGGGCCTGACATCGCTGGCCGAGACCCGCGTGGTCCTGCTGGGGCAAGATCCCTACCATGGCCCGGGTCAGGCAGAAGGGCTGGCGTTTTCGGTGCCGTCACAGCAGAAGTCGCCTCCGTCGCTGCGGAACATCGGCGCCGAACTGCATCGAGATCTGGGCGGCATGCTGCCGACCGGCAGCCTGCTCGGCTGGGCCCGCCAAGGCGTGTTGCTCCTCAACACCACCCTGACCGTGGAGGACGGTTGTCCGGCCAGCCATGCCCGTTGGGGCTGGGAGGCGTTCACCGACGAGGTCATCCGCCTGTGCGCCACCCAAGGGTCCCCCAAGGCGTTCCTGCTCTGGGGGGGGCACGCCCAGGCCAAGCGTGGTCTGATCAACGGTCAGGACCAGGGCCATCTGGTGCTGGAGGCGAATCATCCGTCGCCGTTGTCGGCCAGAAGGCCGCCTGTGCCGTTCATGGGCTGCGGCCATTTTGGAGAGGTCAACCGCTGGCTGGCCGCTCGTGGTGAAAAAACCATCGACTGGTTTGCTATTCCATGAAAATCCGTGGCATAATCTGTGGCTCGCCGGAGGGGTGCCCGAGTGGCTAAAGGGGGCAGACTGTAAATCTGTTGGCTTACGCCTACGCTGGTTCGAATCCAGCCTCCTCCACCAGCGAAACTGAAGTTGAGCGGACTGTGGGTCTGCGTCAGGCCGGTTGGCAAGATGCGGGAGTAGTTCAATGGTAGAACCCCAGCCTTCCAAGCTGATGACGCGGGTTCGATTCCCGTCTCCCGCTCCAGCTACGGTTTCGAAGGTTGCGGCAAAGTTTTGAATGGCAGTCGTCAGGCTGCTATGCCCATGTGGCTCAGTGGTAGAGCACTCCCTTGGTAAGGGAGAGGTCGGCAGTTCGATCCTGCCCATGGGCACCAATCCATTGGTGTGTTTGTAATTTCGGCAATTTTCAAATCGGAGCTGAAAAATGGCAAAGGAAAAATTCGAGCGGACCAAGCCGCACGTGAACGTGGGCACCATCGGTCACGTGGACCATGGCAAGACCACGCTGACGGCTGCCATCACCACCGTGCTGGCGCAGAAGTTCGGCGGTCAGGCCAAGGCCTAT